>JBGPIH010000090.1:0-12618 GCA_041484785.1 Candidatus Limnocylindria bacterium | reverse complement strand
GTGGCCGGCGTTGACCCGCTTGTAGTGGTTGTAGACCGCGACCGAGAGGACCTTCTTGGCCCGCTCCTGGCTGATCACGTACTGATCGAGGGCGTCCTTGATCTGGCGCGGGTTCGGCAGCTTGGCCGAGGCATTCTTCTGGCGCGGGGTCTCGAGCAGCTCCTCCTCGATGATCTCCTGGCACAGGTTGATGCATTCATCGCAGATGTACACGCCCTGGCCCGCGATCAGCTTGCGGACCTGCTCCTGGCTCTTGCCACAGAACGAGCAGCGATACGGGACCTTGGGTCCCTTCGGGCTGCTGCTGCTGGTCGTCGTCACTGCGTTCCTGTCCTCTGCCGTCCCTGGCTACTGGTCCTTGATCTTCTTCGGCGCCGGCTCGGATGATTCCGCCGCTTCGGCGGCCGGTTCCGTAGCGACCTTCTCATCGTGGTGCTGCGCGGTCAGTGAATCCCACTGGACCGAGTAGACCGAATCGATGATGCCATACTCCTGGGCGTCCTCGGGAGACATGAAATAGTCCCGGTCCGTGTCCTTGATGACTTTCTCGAGCGGCTGGCCGGTGTGCCGGGCGAGGATCTCATTGTTGCGCTGGACGAGGAATTCCCACTCCTTCATCTGGATGATGGCGTCCGGGGCGTTGCCGCGGAAGCCGCCGGAGCCCTGGTGGATCATCACCCGGCTGTTGGGCAGGGCGTAGCGCTTGCCCTTGGCTCCCGCCGCGAGCAGGACTGCGGCCATCGACGCCGCCATGCCGATGCAGATCGTGCTGACCGGGGCGCGCAGGTACTGCATGGTGTCGTAGATGGCCAGGCCGGAATTGACGACGCCGCCAGGCGAGTTGATGTAGAGGCTGATGTCCTTCTCCGGATCCTCCGAGTCGAGGAAGAGCAGCTGCGCGATCACGAGATTGGCGAGATGGTCCTCGATCGCGTCGCCGAGGAAGATGATTCGCTCCTTCAGGAGGCGCGAGTAGATGTCGTACGCGCGCTCCCCGCGGCTGGAGGATTCGATGACCATCGGAACGAGCATGCTTGGAACTCCCTGGTGCGGATGCGCTGTCTGGACTGCCGCTGATCGGCCGACGTCAGCCTGCGGCGGCCGGGGCATCCTCGAGGATGGCGCCCGGATCCGTGGCATCGATGGAGGCGTTGGCGGCCGCCTGATCGCCCTCGAGGGTTGAGGCCGGCGCGTCCTCGAGATGCGGCAGCGCCGGATGCTCGGGATGCGCCTTCAACCATTCGTCGACGAGGCCTTCCACCACGCGGCTGCGCCGGAGCGTGCTACGAATGTAGGACCGGCCCCGATCGGAGTCGAAGTAGGCATTCAGCTTGGCGTCCCCGGCGTAGCGCTCGCGCCCGCGAGCGATCTCCGCGTCGACCTCGCCTTCGGGGATCGCGACCCCCTCGGCCTCGGCCACCTTCGAGAGGACCAGGAGGGTTCGCACCCGCTTCTCGGCACCGGGACGGAAGTCGGCATGGAGGTCGGCCTCGGTCTTCTCGACCGCCTTGAGATACGCCTCCTCGCTGATCCCCTGGCGGGCGATCGAGCCGCGGAACTCGTCGTGCATCACCTCGACTTCCTGGTCGACCAGGATGTCCGGCAGGTCCAGGGTGGCGTTGGCGACGGCGTACTCGATGATGCGATCGGCAAAGCCATGACGGGCCCGATCGAGGGCGTTGCGCTGCAGGCGCACGCGCACGTCCGCCCGAAGGGCGGCGACGTCGGCGAAGTCGCCGAGGGTCCGGACGAAGTCGTCGTCGAGGTCAGGCTGGACCTTCTCGCGAAGCTCCTTGAGCTCGACCGCGAAATGGGCCTGCTTGCCGGCCAGCTCGGTCTCGGGGTAGTCATCGGGGAAGGTGAGATCGAACTCGGTCTTGCCACCGACCTCGAGGGTGAGCAGGTTGGCCTCGAAGCCGGGGATGAGCCGTTCCTGGCCCAGGATCAGGGGCATCCGATCCGAGCTCCCGCCCTCGAACGGCTCGCCGTCGCGGGTGCCGATGAACGAGATGACCGCGTAGTCGCCCTCGCGGGCGCCGCGGTCCTCGACGGCCGTCAGCGTCGCGTTCTGGTCGCGCAGCTCGCCGATGACCTGGTCGACCTTGGCGTCGTCGATCGTGTCGATCTCCGGGCTGAAGTTGAAGTGCTCGTAGTCACCGAGCACGACGTCCGGGCGCACCTGGACGGTCGCCTTGAAGACGAGCGCCTTGCCCTCCTCCGCCTGCACGACCTCCACGTCCGCGTTGGTCAGCGGCAGGATGTCCCGTTCGACGAGGGCCTTGCGGTACGAGTCCTGGACCAGGTGATCGACGGCGTCGTCGAGGACGGCGCCCGGACCCAGGTGTCGCTCCAGCACCGGGCGCGGCGCCTTCCCGGGCCGGAAGCCGGGGACGCGGGTGCGGCGCGACAGGTGGCGGACGGCCTCCCCGATGGCGCGGGTGAGGTCCTCCGGCGGCAGCTCGATTTCGAGCACGACCGAGGACTTGGGAGCGGGTGTGGAGGTGATCTGCATCGCCCGCGAAGTATAGGGCGAGGGCGTGGTGCCGGCCGGAGGGGGCGTGACCGCCTCGATCAGCGTCCCTGCTGGTAGGCGAGAGAGGGGTCGAACCTCCACGCCGCTTTCGCGGCACCGGCTCCTAAGGCCGGCGCGTCTGCCATTCCGCCACTCGCCCGTGGCCTGAGTCTAGCGCCTCGGTTCAGGCGCCGGCCGAGGTCGCGTCGTCGGCGCCCGGATCGCCCGGGTCGGTCGCGCCGGCGCCTTCTCCACGACGCTTGCCGATCTCCCGGGCTGTGCGCTCTCGAACCTCCGCCAGGCGGGCCGCGAACCCCTCGTCGTCGGTACGGAAGAACCACTCGCCGGCCGCCTTGACCGCGCGGTTCAGGAGGGGCCTGGCCACGGTCGAGGCGAGCACGGCGCTCATCCCGGGGCGTTCCTTGTTGGCCTGCTTCGCGTAGCCGGCGAAGTCGCGCTCGAGCGCGCCTCGGACCTTGTCGCCGTCGTCGCCGAGCTCGCGCAGGGTCTTCTCGATCTCGTCCGGGAGCATCCGCTTCGGCAGCGCGGCGGTCGGCCCGCGGAGGGCGCGATTGGCGGCGCGGAAGAGCCGCCTGGGTCCACCGAGCACGAGGAATCCCGCGCTGCCCGCGACCGCGGCGGCCCTGGCCGGGCTGCGCCGGATCTTGGCCGGGACGTCGATCGCAGCCCGAGCCGACGCCTCGAGCGCGTCGAGCTCGCTGCCCAGCGCGGCCCTAGCCGCTAGGACCCGATCCCGGGCGGCATCCGTTTCTGTAGCCACTCGAGTGTCTCCTTGCTGGTCTCGATGGTCTGGGTCGGGTAGAAGCGATTCCTGAGTCCCTCTGTGTCGACACCGGTCCGGGCGACATCCGCAGCCATCAGCGCGATCCAGGTGAGGTAGCCGATCGTGATCCCGACCGCCGCCCCGACCTGCGGCCCGAACGTGATCGCGCTGAACGCCCCCAGCAGCGCGCCGACCACGATCAGCCCCGTCACGGTCGCGACTCGACCGCCGCCGGTCCCGGTGGTCATGCTGGCGATCGCGATGCCGATCAGGAGACCGACGAGCGCTCCAGTGAGCAGGCCGGCGACCAGCGGCCGGACGCCCGCCTCGACCGACAGCCCGGCAGACTCGCCGACCCCCCGATAGACGTGATTCGGCAACTCCAGGCCGAGCGCCCCGCCCACGGCGAGGGCGACCACGAGGCCCACCACGAACCAGCCCGCGACCCGCCTCGCCGGGAAGCCGGCGGCCATCACGCCGGCCGCGACGGCAATCCCGATGGCCAGGAGGATCCCGTGGAGGACCCCCCAACCCATTGAACCGAGGAGCCACTCGGCAAGGAACAGCGAACCTCCGATGACGGCCAGGAGGACGGCCAGCAGCAGGACCGCGATCGCCAGGGCGGCAAGTGCGACGACGCGCCCGACCTCGCCGGCGATCTCGCCGATCTCCGTCCTGGCGAGCTCGACGTGGGCTCGAACGAGCGCGATCGCAGCCTCTCGCGTGGCGCCGATCTGGTCGCGCAGGCCGGGAGCGGGCTTGGGGCCTGGGCCGCCGCCGCGCGGCGGCGCCGGGGGTGGCGGTTCGTTGGGCGGTAGGGCCGCGGTTGGATCGTCCAGGGGTCGGGCTCCGACTGGGGTGCGCCCGGGCGGGCGCGAGGGTCGGTCCGATGATACAGCCCGCCTCCGGGCCGCCGGCAGTGCCGTTCGTCACCGCGGCGCGGTACCCTGCCGGGCATGGCCGAATCCCAACCGCGCCGCATCCTGACGGCCGAGCTCCTCAGCATTGGAAGCGAGCTCACGGTTGGCGACACCCGGGACACGAACGCCGCTGAGCTGGCGCGCGCCTTGACCGAGCTCGGCGTCCGGGTCAACCGGCTGACGGCACTCCGCGATGAGCTCGAGAGCGTCACCGCGGCATTCCGTGCCGGACTCGACCGTTCCGACCTCATCGTCTCGACCGGTGGCCTCGGTCCCACGCCGGACGATCTGACACGCGAATCGATCGCGGCCGCGTGCGACGAGACCCCGGCAGTGGACCCGGACCTGGAGGTCTGGCTGCGCGAGCTCTGGAGCCGGCGCGGGATGCCATTCCCCGAGGTGAACCTCAAGCAGGCGTGGCGGATCCCGTCGGCCACCATCCTTCTGAACCCGAACGGAACCGCGCCTGGCTGGTTCGTCGCGGGGCCCGATGGTCGCGTGATCGTTGCCCTGCCTGGCCCGCCGCGCGAGATGCGGCCGATGTGGGCCGATCGGGCGCTTCCGCTCCTGCGCGCGATCGGGATCGGCACCGAGGTCGCGACCCGGAACTACCGGCTCACCGGGATCGGCGAATCGCAGGTGGCGGACCTCCTCGGCGAGCGGCTGCTGCGAGCCACCAATCCGATCGTGGCCACGTATGCCCGGAACGAGGCGGTCGACGTGCGCATCTCGGCCATCGCGGCGGCGCCTCGCTCGGCGGCGGACCTCGTCGAGGAGGCGGCCGGTGTCGTCCTGGACCGGCTCGGCTCGTACGTCTGGGCGACCGGGCAGACGACCTGGAGCGAGGCCATCGGCGCCAGGCTCGGCGAGCTCGGCTGGACCCTCGCTGCCGTCGAGATCGGGACCGCCGGAAGTCTTGCCGGCCTGCTGGGCGACGCCTCGTGGTTCCGCTTCGATGAAGTCATCTCGATGGACGCTCCGGCCGCCCGCGCGCACGAGCCAGCTCACCAGCACGAGGCCGTCGGTGACCCGGACGCCGAGGCGGCCGACGCCGATGCTGGCGACGAGCTGCTCCGGTTCGCGAGACGGGCACGCGAGCTCGGCGGCGCCGAGGTGGGCGTGGCGCTCCGGGCGCGTCCGAGGACCGGCGACACCGCGGTCTCGATCGCCGTCTCCACCCCCTCCGGCGAGTGGCAGGTTCGGCGGGCGGTCTTCCAGACCGGTCCGCTCGGGCGCACGCGATCGGCTCTGGCGGTCGCCGCGTTCCTGCTCGAGACACTCAACGAGGCATCGCTTTCCGTCTGACCGATACTGGCGTCATGCGGACGACGCTCCGGATCGCGCTCATCGGCCTGGCAGTTGCCGCGAGCGGCTGCTCCGGGTCCGCGGCGTCCAGCCAAGGCGCCAGCCCGGGCGGCAGCCCGCTGGCGACGAACCCAACCGCGGCGACCGCGACTCCGGCGACCGCATCGCCGGCGACCCCGACCCCCGCGACCCCGAACGACGAGCCAACCGGCGCGCCGAGCCCAACTGCCTCGGAGGTGGCGACCATGCGTCCCGAGCCATTCACCCTCACGAGCGGAGCGTTCGCGGAGGGCGGATCCATTCCTCGCCGGTTCACCTGCGACGGCGAGAACGTCTCGCCCGACCTCTCGTGGTCGGGCGCGCCCGCGGGAACGAAGGCCCTCGTCCTGATCGTGCTCGACCCCGACGCCCGCAATTTCGTGCACTGGCTGGCCTACGACCTGGCCGGCGTGCCAGCCGGCGGGCTGCCGATCGGGGCCTCGACATCACCCGGGGCTCCGGCGCAGGGAACCAACGACTTCGGCAAGCGAGGGTACGGAGGTCCATGCCCGCCGTCCGGCACACACCACTACCGATTCACGCTTTCCGCGCTCGACCGTGCCGTGGAGTTCACCGGCACGCCCAGGATCCACGACCTGCTGGCGGCCATGGCCGGACACGTCCTGGCCGAGGCGGCCCTGACCGCGAGGTATCGGCGATCGTGACGATGGCCGACGGGCCGGCTGTCGCGCGCACCGGGCCGGACGCCGCGCCACCCCCTAGGATGTCGCTCATGACTGCCAATTCGACAGGCGGCCTCCGCCTGACCGTGCTCGGCAACGCCAGCGCGGCTCCGCATCTCGATTCGCCGGCGGCCGGCTTTCTGGTCGAATGGGAGAGCACCGCGCTCCTGCTCGATGTCGGCCAGGGCGTCGTCCGGGCCCTCCAGGACGTCATGAACCCCTTCGATCTGACCGCCGTGGTAGTCGGGCACATGCATGCCGACCATTACCTCGACCTGGCCGGGCTGCGCTATCTCTACCCGTGGGGAGAGCCGGCCGAGAACCCCCTGCCCGTCCATCTCCCACCGGCCGGTGGGGCCCGCCTCGACGCGCTGGCGACCGCGATCTCGGAGCGGGTCGGCTTCTTCAACGACGCCTATGCGATCGACGAGTACGACCCGAACGAGCCACTCCGGATCGGGCCGCTGACGATCACCTTCGCCCGCGGCCGCCACTATGTCCCGGCCTGGGCCATGGCGATCGTGGCGCCCGACGGCGCTCGCCTGGTCTACACCGGCGACACGGGTCCGAGCGATTCGGTCGTCGACTTCGCCTGCGATGCGGATCTGCTCCTGGTCGAGGCGGCCCTGCGGCTGGCCGCCCACGACGACCTCGAGCGCGGCCATCTGACGGTCGAGGAAGCCATCGATCTCGCGACCCGCGCCCGCGCCCGATCGGCGCGGATCGTCCACTACGCGCCGTCGCGCCGGCCGGAGCTGGAGCGGATGTGCGAGGCGGTCGGAAGCTGGATCCGGCCGGCGGTGCCCGGGCTGACGATGACGGTCAGTCCGGCCGAACCTCAGGAGATCGTCAGGACCGGCTGAGCGGCGGCCTGGGCGGCGCGGACACTCATCCGTGCGGCGACCGCCTGGGCGACCGCGGTCAGCGCTTTCGCCGCCGGTCCGGGCTCGCGTTGCGCCACGGCCGGGACGCCCACGTCGCCACCCTGGCGGACGGTTACGTCGAGCGGAATCCCGCCCAGGTACTCGAGCCCGTGCGCAGCCGCGAAGCGCTCGCCGCCGCCGCGCCCGAAGATCTCGGTCAGCTCGCCGCAATGCGGGCAGGCGAACGCCGTCATGTTCTCGACCAGGCCCAGGACCGGGACGCTCATCCGCTGGAACATCGCCAGCGCCTTTCCGACGTCGGCCAATGAGACTTCCTGGGGGGTCGTGACCAGGACCGCCCCGGAGATCGGGACCGCCTGGGCGAGGGTCAGCTGGGCATCCGAGGTGCCCGGCGGCAGATCGATCACCAGGTAATCCAGCTCGCCCCAGTCGACGTCGCGGAGGAACTGCTGGATGGCGCCGCCGACGAGCGGTCCGCGCCAGACGATCGGCTGACCCTCGGGGACGAAGAACTGGATCGAGATCGTCTTCACGCCGTAGCGCTCGAGCGGGGTGATCTTGTTATTGGGGCTGGCCTTCGGCTGGCCTTCGAGGCCCATCATCAGCGGCACGTTCGGACCGGTGATATCGCCGTCCAGCAGCCCGACCGAGGCGCCGGCCTGGGCGAGCGCGACCGCCAGATTGACGCTGACGGTGCTCTTGCCGACGCCGCCCTTGCCCGAAGCGACAGCGATGATGTTCTTCACGCCCGGAACGAGCTGCTCGGCCTGGCGCGGCTGCGACCGGCGGACCATCGCACCCCACGCGATGTCGATTCCCGTGGCGCCGATCCCGGTCAGCGCGGCCCGCGTCGTTCGCTCGATCTCTTCCTTGAGCGGACAGGCAGGTGTCGTGAGTTCGATCGTCATGCTCAGGGCGGTCCCGTCGATGACCACGTTCTTGACCATGTCCAGACTGATCAGGTCGCGCCCGAGCTCGGGCTCCTGGACGGTCCGCATCGCGTCGATCACGGCGTCGTGGGTGAGGCTGGGCATCGGCGATCGGGTCCCTTCGCGTGGTGGGAAACGAGTGAGGCGTTCTGACGACGAACGTGTCGATATCGTACCGCGACCTCGCGCCGAGCGCGCCCGGCCGCCCGGTCCTCGAGCGGCGCACGAAATCCGTGCCGTTCACGCATGACGACGACGAATATCGCATCAGACGACGGGTTCTCGTGCGGAGATGCGTTCCTTGACACCCGGAGCATCGCGACCATATCCTCGCCCCCACCCCAGCCTTGCCGTGGCAGGTGTTTCTTGCTTCGTTGGAGTGCGAACGACCGTGTCTTCGATCGACGTCAGGCTCGTGGACGTGGTCAAGAAGTTCGGCGAGGCAGTCGCCGTCGATCACATCAACCTGGAGGTCGAGGACGGGGAGTTCTTCAGCCTCCTCGGGCCGTCCGGCTGCGGCAAGACCACGACCCTGCGGATGATCGGCGGATTCGAGGCGCCGACCTCGGGGCTCATCGAGCTCCAGGGCCAGGACGTCACCTGGCTGCCGCCGTACAAGCGCAACGTCAACACGGTCTTCCAGAACTACGCGCTGTTCCCGCACCTCACCATCTACGAGAACGTCGCCTTCGGGCTCCGCCGCAAGGGGGTCAAGGACTCCGACGTCAAGGCCCGGGTGACGGAGATGCTCAAGCTCGTCGAGCTGCCCGGCTTCGAGGCTCGCAAGCCCACCCAGATCTCCGGCGGACAGGCGCAGCGCGTCGCGTTGGCGCGGGCGCTCATCAACCGGCCCGCCGTCCTGCTCCTCGACGAGCCACTGGGCGCGCTCGATCTCAAGCTCCGCAAGCAGATGCAGGTCGAGCTGAAGCGGATCCAGCAGGAGGTCGGGATCACGTTCATCTATGTGACCCACGACCAGGAAGAGGCCATGACGATGTCCAATCGAATCGCCGTCATGAACCGGGGCCACTACGAGCAGCTCGGTGAGCCCGAGAGCCTGTACGAACGACCGACGACGCGGTTCGTGGCGAGCTTCCTGGGCATCAGCAACCTGTTGCCCGGAACCGTCCAGGGACACGACGAGACGTACGCGTCCGTTCGCCTGGCCGACGACACGAACGTCCGAGCGCCGCGGGCGCTCGTCGGCGACGATTCCACCGTCAACGTCGGGGTCAGGCCGGAGAAGATCCGACTGCACGACGACAAGGCCGTGCCGCCGGCCGGTCACAACCACCTGATGGGCGTCGTTCGCGACGCCTCCTATCTCGGTGTGAGCACGCAGTACCTGGTCGAGGCGCGGGGAGGCGCCGAGATCATGGTCTACGAGCAGAACGTCGAACGGGCCACCAAGGCGGAGCTGTGGACCCCGGGGGAGGCGGTCCAGCTGACCTGGTCGCCGGACCACACCTTCGTGGTCCACGACGAACCGGGCAGGTCGTCGGCCGCTTGACATGGGCGATCCCGGATACCTTCGAAGGAGTCAAATGAACGAGCAGGATCCGCCGGCGCCGCGCCTGGTCTCTCGCCGGCGCTTCGTCCAGGGCACAGCGATGGCTGGGTTCGCCGCCTTCCTGGCGGCCTGCACCGGGACCAAGTCCGGGGCGTCACCGAGCGAGACCGCCCCGTCCGCCGCCGCGGCGGCCTCCACTGAGCCATCGGTCGGGCCGACCGCCGCCCCCACGGACAAGGTCGTGACGGGCCCCCTCAAGTTCGCCAACTGGCCGGCCTACATCGACCAGACGACCGCCGCCGACGCGCAGAGCGGCCTCCTGCCGGCCGGGTCGTCGAAGACCATCGAGGACTTCCAGAAGACCTATGCCGTGCAGGTCGACTACGAGGAGAAGATCGGGGACAACCCGACCTTCTTCGAGACGATTCGTCCGGCCCTCGCCGGCGGGCTGGCGACCGGTTGGGACCTGGTCGTCCTGACCGACTGGATGGCGGCCAGGATCATCGCCAAGAGCTGGGCCGAGCAGATCGACCAGGAGAACGTCCCCAACTGCGCCAACAACCTGCGCGATGCGCTGCGCGGCCAGACCTGGGATCCGAATAACGACTTCCATTACCCGTGGCAATCGGGCATGACCGGAATCGGCTACAACGCCAAGACCCTGGCCGAGAACAAGATCGCCGAGCCGACCAAGATCGCCGATCTCTGGTCGATCCCGGCCGACAAGCTGACGTTCCTGACGGAGGCGCGCGACACCTTCGGGCTCGGCCTCCTCAAGCTCGGGATCGAGCCCGATCCCGCCAAGGTCACCAGCGACGACCTCAAGAAGGTCGCCGACGACATGCAGCCACTGGTCGACAAGGGACTCCGCTTCACCGGCAACGAGTACCTCCAGGACTTTGGCCAGAAGAAGGTCTGGGCGGCGTTCGTGTGGTCCGGTGACCTGGCCTCCTCGGGTGGCGCGGACGACAAGTTCGCCTTCCCGGAGGAAGGCACGATGATCTGGACGGACAACATGCTCATCCCCAAGGGGGCGGTCAACAAGTACACCGCCGAATTGATGATGAACTGGGTCTATGACCCGGCCGTTGCGGCCCAGATCGCCGACTACGTCTATTACGTCTCGCCGGTCAGCGGCGCGAACGAGAAGATCAAGGCCCTCGATCCGGGTGCCGAGAGCAACCCGCTGCTCTTCCCGACCGCGGACATCGTGGCCAAGCAGCGCAACTTCCAGTTCCTGTCCGGCGAGCTCGAAACCACCCTGAACGACCTGTTCGCGACCCTCTCCGGCCTCTAGCGAACGGGGCGAACTCGCGATGACCGCGCACCCGATGGCTCGGCCCGGCCCCGGTCTCCGGGGCCGGCTGGGTCGGGCACTGCCGTACATCCTGCTGGCCCCGGGTCTGCTCTGGCTGACGGTCTTCTACGTCCTGCCGGCGATCCAGATGTTCACCTACTCGATCTCGACCGGGTCCGTCGAGAACGGCTACACGATCACGCTGTCCGCGGATGCCTACTCGGAGGCGCTCGGCAAGTTCGGCAAGCAATTCCTGAACTCGATCCTGTACGGCGGAATCGCCACGATCCTGACCCTCATGATCGGGTTCCCGGTGGCCTACACGATCGCGTTCCGCGGCGGCCGCTACAAGAACCTGATCCTGTTCCTGGTCATCGCCCCGTTCTTCACCAGCTTCCTGATCCGGACGATCAGCTGGAAGATCCTGCTCGGCGATGAGGGTCCCCTCCTGGCCCCACTCAAGCACACGTTCGGGCTCCTGCCCGGCACGTTCAGCATCCTGGGCACACCGATTGCCCAGGTCGCGGGGATCACCTACAACTTCCTGCCGTTCATGATCCTGCCGCTCTACGTGGCGCTCGAGAAGATCGACATCCGGCTGGTCGAGGCCGCGGAGGACCTGTACGCGAACCGCAGCGCGGCCTTCCGCCGGGTGACCCTGCCGCTCGCGCTTCCCGGCGTATTCGCCGGCTCGCTGCTGACCTTCATCCCGGCCATGGGCGACTACATCAACGCCGAGCTGCTGGGGAGCCCAGGCACCCGGATGATCGGCAACGTCATCCAGAACCGGCTGCTGGTCCAGAACGACTATCCGGTCGGCTCGGCGCTCTCGTTCCTGTTGATGGCCGGGATCCTCGTAGCCGTGGCGGTCTATGCCCGGCTGCTCGGCACCGAGCAGTTGACGGGCTGATGGCAACCACCACGAGCGCCGTTCCGGCCATGCCCATCGCGAGGACCGCACCGCGCGGCTCGTTCGGGCAGCGGCTCGCACCGCGGATCCTGCCCGCGTTCACGGTGCTCGCGATCCTCTACCTGATGATCCCGATCGTCGTGATGATCGTCTTCTCGTTCAACGAGCCGGAAGGCAAGTTCAACTACACCTGGAACACCTTCTCGCTCAGCGGCTGGCTCCATCCGTTCGATTGGCCGGGGCTGGGCGACGCCGTCCGGACGAGCCTCCTGGTCGCGGTCCTGTCGACGATCTTCGCCACGATCATGGGCACGATGGTGGGGCTGGCCCTCACCCGCTACCAGTTCCGCGGGCGCGGCGCGCTCAACGGGATCATCTTCCTGCCGATGGCGACGCCCGAGATCGTGCTCGGCGCCAGCATGTTGACGCTCTTCGTCGCGACCGCCCTGCCGCCGCTCGAGGGGAGCGTCCCGACGCTCTACCCGACCGGCTTCGCGACCATCCTGATCGCCCATATCATGTTCAACATCAGCTACGTGGTCGTGACCGTGAAGGCGCGCCTCGCTGGCTTCGATCGACGCCTGGAGGAGGCGGCGATGGACCTCGGGGCGAACGAGCTGACGACGTTCTGGAAGGTCACCTTCCCGCTGATCCTGCCGGGCGTCATGGCCGCCGCCCTGCTCGCGTTCAGCCTGTCGATCGACGACTTCGTGATCACCAACTTCGTGTCCGGGACGACCAACACCTTCCCGATCTGGATCTACTCGATCCAGCGCAATGCCCTGCCGGTGCAGATCAACGTCATCGGCTCGATCATCTTCCTCGGCGCCGTCGGGCTGGTGGGC
>JBGPIH010000089.1:0-12669 GCA_041484785.1 Candidatus Limnocylindria bacterium | reverse complement strand
GCTGGATGCGCTCGAACAAGGGCGCTAGCGGCGCATGAGTGGGGGGACGGTCACCCGGCGTGATCGCGCGTTGGGGGACTGTCAGGTGGGATTGGGGCTCGAGCTCTGGCGCGCCACTGGCGTGTCGTCGGCCTTCGCGGGGTCGAACGAGACCGTCGAGAGGAACGCCTCGAACAACGGATAGTTGTAGAACGGGTCCGGGGACTGCACGATGTCGTAGACCCGGCCGCCGACGAAGATGATCGCGACATTCCCGCCGCAGCCGCTGCTGATCCAAGCCGGCAACCCGTCGACCGAGGCTCTTGCCATGCTGGCCGGTGCCGGCCAGCACTCGGGATTGGCCGGGTCGTGTGCAGCGCCCGAGGCTTCGAAGCTGGTCAGCCAGCCAACCTCGGTCATTCCGGTTGGCAGGGGCTGGGACGCCACGGCGAAGGTCACGCCGGTCGGGGTCGGGGAGGTGAACGTGTCGAGCATTGGGTCGGTTGGCCCGGCAGGATCGGTCCCCGCAGGCCATGGAGCGGTCGCCTCTGTGGCCGCCCAGTCCGCCGGATAACGGACGGACACCCCGTGCCGCGCCGAGGTGAATGACCTCCAGGTCGACGTGTCGACCGAGCTCGTCGACCCGGAAGCGGAGGGCGAGACTGATGTTGACGGCGACGGCGAGGCCGGCGGCGGTCCGCCGACCTGGTTCGATGGCGGTCTGTTCAACAGGAGCAATCCACCAAGCGCGACCACGGCAACCGCCGCAATTCCGGCCAGTGCGCGAGCATATCCACCTATCAGTGGGAGCCCCCAAAGGGCACGCGAGGCGACCCGTCGTTGGGGCATCGACGGGAATGCGGCGAGGACGGTATCGAGGACCCGGTCCGGCGCGTCCGTCGGGCCGTCCGCGAGCCAATCGTTGAGGTCGTCTTCGAATACCGGCGTGCGATTCATGCGGTTCGCTCCTGGGACGTCCTTGGGCGCGCGTCCGACTCGATCGCAGCCCGCAGCTGTCGGGTCGCGTAGTGAAGCCGGGACCGAGCGGTCCCGACGGGAATCCCCAGGGTCTCCGCGATCTCCGTGAGCGGATACCCCAGGTAGTGATGGAGCACGACCACCGCCCGCTGTTCCGGAGACAGCCGGCGAAAGCCGCGCTCGAGCTCGTCCCTGGCGGCGATGGAGACCGCCGTGTCGGGATCGAGCCGCGGTTCGGTTGGGATCAGGCGAACGTGGGCGGTCCAGCGACGATCGCGCCGCGCTTCGGCATAGCTGGCATGGACGACGAGCCGATGGAGCCAGGCGTCGAAGTGCCCGGGTTCCTTGAGCGTCGGCAGGTCGCGCCACGCGCCGAGCAGGGCCTGCTGGGTAGCATCCTCGGCGCGCTGTGGGTCACGAAGGATCCGATACGCGAGGGCGTAGCAGCGACCAGCGTTGGCGGTCGCGAGCCGAGCGAATGCATCCTGGTCGCCCCGGCCTGCTCGCTCAACCAGATCCGCCTGCTGCATCTCGACCCCTCGGTCGGGCCGGCCGGGTGTGGCCGCCTCACTGAGTATGGAGCCGGCTGCGAGGTGAACGTTCAAATGCCGTTAGGGCGCGGCACCCATCCTGCCACACCATCTGATCATCGTGCGGCGGGAAGGCTGAGGAGCCCAGCTCGTTGGGTGCATCGGCGGCGTGCGACGACGGCGGTCAGGCCTGGTGAAACTCATCGCGATCGATGGGCGGACCGAGCCTCGCCACAACGAGGCCGTGCACCTCGCCGGGTCGCGGGTGTCGTTTGAGGGCCGCCTTCGAAAACAGCAGCTCGCCGTCGAGCGTCACCTCGAAACGGCCACCGCCGCTCGGCAGCAGCGTCGCACGGGCGATTCGCGGCGCCCACGCGTTGAGGAGCTCAGCCACCAGACCGGTGGCTCGATCCGTGTAGTTTCAGACGACGCAGAACTCGACCTCGAGTTCGTGCGGCTGGTCGGTCGGTTCTGTGTTCATGTCCATACGTTACGCCGCGAGACCCATTCGGCGGAGCACCCGCACTAACCGCGCATCGTGTTGCAACCGGAGGTCGCGTGTCGGCTCAGAACGTCATGACGTGGTGGCCCTGCGCTATCAGGGTCGCGATGGTGTGGTGATCGCTCGGACCCCGCAGAACCGGGATGCCGAGTTTCGTGGCGCTTGCGCCAGCGCCGAACCTCGTCAGAGTACAGAACTCACAAGCGCCGGAGATCAGGTCGCTGACCTCGTCGAACAACGGTCGATAGACCTGGGTGAACTTGTCCTGTTGCTCGTCGAAGGCCGTGAGCCAGGTAACGCCGATGCCGTGGAACCAGAGGCTCACGTCTTCTCCGGCGGCCCGCAGTTCCTTGGCGCCGTTCAGGGCATGAAGCATGCGCCCCTGGCCCCCGGGATGGTCCTCGCCGGGTTCGCTCATGACGACGATGGCGTATTTGGCCATGAGGTCCCTCCTTGACGGATGCGCTACGCCCGCTCGGTAATCGAACTGTTACCGTAACACACTTGTTACGGCGGGAGCTCCCGACCGCCTGTGGCACGCTATCGCTATTTCCGGTGACCGGCCCGATCCCACCCCTGGGCCTCGATCCACTCGGATGTCACGTTCAACCTGACCACGCCTTCGTGGACCTCGGCGACCGCCGAGGGTGGCAGGTACAACCTGGATGTCAGGAAGCCGCGGGATACGGTCAGCAGGGTCTCGCCCGAGCTCACAACCGTTCCGACGGGGGTTTGGTCGCTGTCCTGGACGAGCCAGCCATGCTCGATGTCGGTGAACCGGAACGTCCGTCGCGGCGGCCCGTTCCAGCCACCGACGATCGGCGAGCGCGCTGACGCGCTCCACCTCTTAAGGAATCCATACGACATCGGCGTCACCCGAGCCCGAAGGGCTCGACCGGGGCTGCCGGGTGATCGCGCAGTCCCAGATCCGAGACGACTCTAGACCAGCGCAACGAGCGTGACAAATAGCTTCTCTTGGCGACCACGATCCGGCCAAGATGGTGGAAGAAATGGCGGATGATCCGCTTCTTCGTCATCGATGGGGCCGACGCCTCCGCCCAGATCGGGTTCGAAGCGCAGTCGCCGACGGGGTACGGGTGCGCTGTGCGTTTGGACGACGTACGGTTCCTCCACAAGCGTCTCGAAGACCTCCGCGACGGCTCGTAAGCCGGCCGGAGGCGCCCGATCCGTTCTTTCGGCCGGTCAACTTCTCGGCCGAACGGAGCGCACTCGCAGTTCCGCCAACCGACGAGGACACACCAGGACACGTCCTTTGTGTCCTCTCTTGGCGGCTTCAGGCCTGGTGGGCCGCCTCTAGCGACATTGGCGCACGCTGACCGACCGCGGCGTCATGTCGCTCGACAGGATGACGCGGTCGTGAGGTCCCGGGGGTCCGCCTCAGTGCGGCGCGTCGGGCTCGAGTTGCCGGACCCGGCTAGCCAGCGCGCTCATGATTTCGAGGCGGATGGCCGGTGACTCATCGAGCAACGAATCGAATCCCTGGTGGCTCAGGACGAAAAGCTTCGCCGGCCCTTCGGTGGTCGCTGTCGCGGTCGTTCGACCATGGTCGATGAGCGCGATCTCGCCGAGGAACTCGCCCGGGCCCATCGTCTTCACGGTGCGGCCGCCCCGCTCGATCCGGACTCGACCCTCGACGATCAACACGAACTGCTCACCGAACGTGCCTTCACGGATGATCGTGTAGCCGTCAGGCACGTCGACCTCATCGGCGAGGCGGCCGATGTCCTCGATGGCACTCGTTTTGCAGCCCGCGAACAACGGGACGTGCCGCAGCAACTCGAGCTTCGCGTTCGTTGGCGCCAAGTCGCCCTCCCATCCGCATGCGCATTCCGGAGATCGGCATTACAACATGCCAGAAGGCCAACGGGAAGGTCTCGTAGCTCCCCGATCCAACGTCGGTTCAGAGGACCCATTCGACTGGCCAGGCAGAACACGCCGACGGCCACCACGACATCGTTCGCCCCGGGGACGAGGTGGGTTCCGTCGACGGTGCTCGGACCGCCGACATTGCGTCAGTCCGAGGCCCCTACCCGGATGAGGTTCGCCTGCGCCATCCGCTCCGTGACGGCAGCGGCGGCCGGCCCCGCGACCGCGGCACAAAACGTCGACGCATCAACGCTGTAGCCCGTCACGTCCGTGACCGCTCTGATCGTGGCCGTCCTCGGTGTCCTGCGCAGCAAGGCAATCTCGCCGACCCCGGCACCCGACCCGAGGCGATTGATCGGCCGGCCGTCCACGAGTACGTCGACCTCGCCGGTCGCGATCACGATGAATCGGTCGCCGGCCTCCCCCTGCGTCATCAGCGCGGTCCCTGCAGGACCCGCGACCGGCACCAGGCCCGCCGCGAGGCGTTCCACGGCGGTCAGCGGGAGTTCAGCGAAGGCGGGGACCCTCCGAAGCAGAGCGACGAGTCGTTCATCGACGATGGCGATGCCCCCGGCGTGACCGATCCTCCAGTAGATCGCGCCGGCGATGATCGGGAGGATGGCGCCTCCGACCAGCAGCGCTCCACGGGTTCCAAAAGCCAGCAGGAGGACCGGCGCGAGGAGGCTGCCGGAGATCGCGCCGAGCCCGATGACACCCTCCAGGACAGACAGGACCGGGGCCCGCTCGTCGTTGGCTGAAGCGCGCTGGAAGATCGTGAAGAGCGCAATGTCATAGGTCGCGTTCGCAACGCCGATGACCACCATCGCCGCGAGGGCGACGGACGGGAACGGAAGAACACCCATGACCGTGATCGGCAAGCCCCAGAAGACGAGCCCTGCGGCCTCCGTCCGGACCAGCCGCTCCGGCCTGGTCGACGACAGCGCGAAGATCGCGCCGATGAGTCCGCCGAACCCAAGTGCAGCGCTGAGCAGCCCCATGCCCGATTGGCCCATGCCCAGAAGGTCGATCGACGCGACGACCATCAGGGCGCTGAGAAGCCCGCGCGTCAGGACCTGACCGTAGGTCCCAAGCATGGACCAGACCAGCACCGACCGGTGGCGAATCGCCCGCACTCCGTCCTTGAGCCGAAGACCGCCGGCCGCGTGCCTCCCCCCGCCCGATGCATCAGCGGCCTGCTCGAATCGCAGTCCTGCCCCGACCGCGGCCGTCAGGAGGAACGCGGCGGCGGCAACGGCAGCAACGGTGGTTGGCATCCCGACCGCCATGAGGACGCCGGCAACGAACGGTCCGCCGAACGCGCCAAGCCCCTCGCCCATGCTCCAGGCCGTGTTGGCTGCGATGAGTTCCCTGGGACTGCGCGCGATCGCAGGCATGAGCGTGACCTGCGTTGGTCGCACCGGGGCACCGGCCCCTGCAGCCACGGCCGCGAGCACGAAGAGGAGGAGCAAGGTGAGCTGGTGATCAACCATTGTGGGCCCGGCCGTGGCGATGACCACTGCCGTCAGCCCAGCGCTGATCGCACGTATCAATCCGATCGCGACGAGGATCCGGTCACCGCGGAACCGTTCAAGTAATACGCCGGCGAGCATGCCTCCGATGACCGCCGGACCCATGCGGACGGCGCCGAGCAGGCCGGCCGCAATGACACCTCCACGATTGAAAACGGTGACCAAAGTGACCACGACGAGCGCGGAATCGGCCGCGATTCCCAACATCCAAGAAATCCCGAGCCGTCGGATCCCATCGTTGGCAAGCGCTTGACGCAGGGCCGCAAGCGCGAATTGGAAAGCCTTTGGGGCCTCAGGCATCGTCAATCACAGGCGTCGAGGCGTCGCTGACGAGTCGACATCGGCGCTCTGGCGGTCGGACATCGGAGCCTCCGGGTGCGGGCAGCTGACGCGCCTGGCGTCGAAGAGTAGCGCCCGGCGCGACCCATTCGCGACCACACCGCCGCAGGCGGCGGCCGGCTTGGCCAGGATCCGTCAGAGGCGAAGGTTCGCGAAGGGGTACCGCCCGGCGCGAGTCTTGAACTCGCGCAACAGCCCGTTCTTCGAAAACAGCGGGTGTGCCCCCAAGGGGCCTTGGGGACCGTGGTCGATCGTCTGAGCCTCGAGGTCCGGGTCGAGACGACGCTCGGGCGGTTCTCGAGCGACGGTTCTTCGGCGGCCACGACGTCTTTTTCGCGGACGTCAGCCAGGCGTGGGCCGAGCATGTCGGGATGGTCGAGCGACTAATGAGCCTCGCCGACGCGCTCGCGACGAGCGGAGGGTTGAGGCCCGGCCGCGCCAGTCCAAGGGGACCGAAGCCGCCGGGTCGGTGACGGCGCGGGTCGCGGACCGGGTCGCGAGGCTGGCCGACGATGCTCGGGTGCGGGCCTACGAGATCATGGGCGATAGCCCAAGAGCCGTGGAGATCATGGAGCGCCGACTCCTGACGGACTGACGGCGGCGAGCGCCTTCAAGGGCGACCCTTGCGCTTCGACACGATGATCCGATCGTCCGCGGATTAGTTAGCGTTCGATCGGCACCCCCACCGATGAGCCCCATTCGACCCACGAACCGTCGTAGTTCCGTACCCGCTCATAACCGAGCAGTTCGTGCAGGACAAACCAGGTATGGCTCGATCGCTCGCCGATTCGGCAGTAGACGACGACGTCCTTGCTCGCGTCGACGCCGGCCGCGTCGAACAGGCGCCTGAGCTCGTCCGCCGGCTTGAACGTGCCATCGGATCGCGTCGCCTCGTCCCACGGGATCGAGATCGCGCCGGGAATGTGGCCGGCGCGCTCGGCGGTCTCGCCAAACAAGTCCGGGCCGATGCTGTCGCCTGCGTATTCGGCGGAACTCCTGACGTCGATGATCGCCGCGTTGGGATCGCCCAGGCGTGCCAGGACATCCGAGCGGAGCGCCCGATAGTCGTTCACGAGCGCCGGTCGCCAGGATCCGGACGGCTTGGGTCGGCCAGGCTCCGTCGTGAGCGGCAGGTCGCGCGCCACCCACAGCGACCGTCCGCCGTCGAGCAGGCTGACGTGTTCGAGGCCGTACATCTTGAGCAGCCAGAATGCCCAGGCAGCGAACCAGTTACTGGGATCCCCGTACAGAACGACGTGGGTTGACTCATCGATCCCGGCCTCGCCCAGCAGGTCGGCCATCTGATCCGGACCGGCGATGTCGCGGTTGATCGGATGGCAGAGCTGGACCCTCCAATTCCAGGAGACCGCGCCAGGGATGTGGCCAAGCTCGTAGCGCCTGCGGTCCGGCCGCTCATCGACTTCGACGAAGCGAACGCCCGGGTCGTCGAGGTGGTCGAGGCACCAGGCCGTGTCGACGAGGGGTGGCGATACCGCCGGCTGGCTGACTGACTGGACAGATGGGACGCTCATGCCCCTCCCCTTGTCGACCGGCTCCATCGCAGAGTGGGATCCACGAGGGCGGATGGCCCTCCTCCCGTTCGATGGGCGCGATGATACGCGGAGTGGGGCTCCACGCACATCTGGACGTGCACCGTCACGAACACGTACACGCCGCCGAGCGCCAAAGCGGCCAAGCAAGCCGTCCTCGCCCAGCTCCAGGCGCAGGGGCCGGTCAAGAGGGACACCGACAAGAAGATCGCCGAGGCGATCTCCCATCTCACGAAGAGCGTCAACAGCTCCGCCTGGGTGGACGGCAACCACCTGCGCAAGGGCCCGGCTGCCGACAGGGTCTTCGATGAGGAGAAGGAGACGATCAAAGAAGCTCGGCGAGATCAAGAAGCCCTCACCGACTCTCGCTGCGAGCATCAGCGACTGGATCAACTCCCTCGTCGCGGCCGACCGCACCCTGGCTACTACCGCCATCTCCGAGGGCGGCAGCCCCAAGGCCCTCACTACGGCCAGCAGGGAGCTCGCCAAGGGCCATGACATTCCAGTCAGGTCGTCTCATCGGCGCGGTCTGTATCCACCGGATGCGGAATGTGTCCCGGTCGTGGCTCGTCGTTCCGGCTTCGCCACCCATTGGGGGGCGCGACCTGATCGCAACGCTCGGTGGAGCGAACTCGACGTCCACGGGTTCGGGCTGGGACCGCGTGCCCGCGCCGCAGCGCCCGCCGGGGTGCCCGACGCGCTGCGCCGGTATCAACCCACCACCATGGCAACACGTAGCGAGACCTGAACCGAGCGAGATAGCCCCAGGACGCTCCGTTCCGGCCGGGGTCCAAGGTTCGCATTCCGGGCCGTCGCCGCGACCAGCATGCCGGGCGTGCAACGGCCGCATTGAATCGCGCCCGTCTCGACGCATGCCCGCCCGAGCGCCCGCCGTCCTTGATCGTCGAGGAGGCCCTCAAGCGTCCTGACCCAGAACTCTTCACGAAGCTCATGCAAAACGCTCCGGTCGGGCTCGTGACGGACGCTCGGGGTTTTCGCCGTTGACCATGAGGTGCATCCGGGTGACTCTAGCTCCGAAAGGAGATCGAAGGTTCGAAGCCTGCCCGTTCGGCCACGCCCCGAAGGCACCGACCGCCTGGCGGCGCTCTGCGTCGCGTTCGGCTTCTCCGTAGGGCTCGGAGTGGCGACGGTCACGATCCCGTTGCTTGCCCTCCACGCGGGATACGACGCCGCGGCCGTCGGATTCCTCACCGCCACCTCGGCCGTCAGTCAGCTCGGTGGCCGTCTCGGCCTGCCCTGGCTTCTTGGCCGTTTTCCCGATCGAACGCTGATCGGGTTGGCCAGCCTGATGATGGCAGTCGGCTTCGGGCTCCTCCTCGTGTCGACGTCCGTGCCGGTCTTCGTGGTGGCCCAGCTCTGCCAGGGCACCGCTCGGGCGATCTTCTGGACCGGTAGCCAGACGCATGCGGTGCGCAGCGGCGGCAGGCCCGTCGACCGATTGGTCGACCTGAACGTGGCCGGCAACGCCGGCACCCTGATCGGGCCTGTCCTGGCCGGATCGCTGGCAGTCATCGGCCTGCCCGTGGCCGTGGCCGCGGCAGCGCTCGGTGCCGCCGCGGCAACGATCGGGACGCCGCTCCTCCAGCGGCTTCCCCCGTACGACCGCGCCCGGTCGGCGGGCACGATCGGGCTCCTGCGCCGCGACGGCGTCGACGTCGCCTGCTGGGCCAGCGTCGTCGGGGGCGGCTGGTGGTCGATGATCGGCTCCTACGTCCCGGTCATTCTCGTCGGCGCCGGGATGGGGCCCCAGCTCATCGGCTGGCTGGTTACGGCGTCCGAAGGGGCCGGCACCGCCGCCCTCCTACTACTCCGGAGGATGCCGGTCGATCGGATCAGGCGGACCGTTCGAACCGGCGCCCTCGTCGCGGCGGCGATGTTCGTGGCCATCGCCATCGCGCCCGGCAATGCGCTTCTCTATGCCTTGCTCCTCGTTGTCGGGGGCGCAGCCAGCGGAGCGATCACCACTCTCGCGCCGGCGATGGTCAGTCTCGCCAGCGGAGAGCACGAGCAGGGTGACGCCCTGGCGCTCTCAGGCACGTTCCGTGCCGGCGCACTCCTCGCCTGCCCGGCGGCCGTTGGCGCGCTGCTGTCCGCGCTCACGCTGTCCTTTGCGGTCGCCCTGGTCGGCTCGGCTCTCGGTCTGTCCGGTGTGCTTGTCGGCCGCCCCGCCGCGGGTCTCCGCCGCGGTAGGACGGAGGCGTGACCGAGGTCCGTCGCTCTGGGTGCTCAAGCAGCGCCATCGGGCGCAGCCCGAGCGGCGTCCCGCCCCTACAGGGAAGCGGATCGGGCTAGCGGCTCTGGAGGGCTCGGCCAACACTAACAGCGCATTGAGAAGCCCGGCCGGTCGATGGACTCTGATGGGTTCCGGTCACCAATCCGTGCCCGTTTCATCGGTTCGATGGATGACATCACACTCCTGCTGAGGGATGATCAGGTTGTAGGAGACATGGAACCCAAGCGCACGGACGAACTGCGAGGCGTCGATTTCTCCGCGCTCTCGGAGCGCGAGCGCGAGGTTATGGACCTCGCCTTAGGGGGGCTATCCGCGCGCGCCATGGCCGAGCGGCTGTTCCTGACCGAGGCGACCGTCCGAAGCCACCTGTCTCGCATCTATGCGAAGCTGGGTGTTGGAGGTCGTGTCGAACTCCTCGCCCAGATGAACGGCGGGCCGGTTCACCGCGATGCGCCAAGCACCGCTCCGACTGTCGAGGCTGGCCCTCCCGCTCCGCGTCGGCGACTGCTCCCACTCGGGATCCTTGCCGTCGTCCTGCTGGCTGCGGGTCTGGGCCTACTCCTCGTGTGGCTTCGCCCAGATCTGCCGCCGTCGACAGATCTCGCGTCCGTGTCCCGGCTCGTCGCAGACAAGCAGGTCAGCAGTCTCGACCTTCGCGGCGACACGCTCTTCGTGGCGACGCTCGACGGACGGCAGTTCAGAGTCGATAGCGCCGACAAGAAGGCAGTCGAAGCAATCCAGGAGGCCGCGATCGCCGGATCTGAGCAAGTGAGTGTCTCCGCTGGCGGAGACGCGCTCGCAACCAGTCTGGCGATGCTCGCGACCTCCCTCGCACCGGTCGCGCTCCTCGTCCTCGCCGTGTTCCTGGCGCTACGCGCGCTTCGACGCCCACCACAGCCCAGACCGACGGGGTAAGGCCCTCAGCTCCCCGGTCGGTCGATCCGCCTCCTGACCCGAACGGCGGTCGTTGACCGGCTGATCTGGAAGACTGCGCCCCTCATGACCTCGTCAACTCGTGCTCAGACGCGGCTCCGCTGAGACCGGCGGGGCCTGGCACCGTTCCTCCGCGCTGCCGTCGTGGCTGGATGGTTGGCGGATAGCCCTACACTCGGCGTGGTGAACGTCTCTGGGTCGGGTTCCGCACTCGGGGCCGGCGCGCTGGCCGCCGTCGTCGGGCTCATCGTCCTCGCCGCCCGGGACGGCCTGCAGGGCAGCGGGGCATCGATCGGCGACCTTGTGACAGCAGTCGCCGTGGGCGTGGGTGTCGCCCTCGGCTGGCGCGTCCTCGGGGCCATCGGATCGGGCGAACGCCGCCCGCCTGTCCGACGCGTTTCGGGCGGTTGGGCAATGGGTGCCAACCAGGATGTCATCCCTCCGGCGCCCGGGCGCGGGGCGTCCGATCGTTTCGACAAGTTCACCGATCGCGCGCGAAAGGTCCTGACGCTTGCACAGGACGAAGCGCAGCGGTTCAACCACAACTACATCGGCACCGAGCACCTGCTGCTCGGTCTCGTCCGCGAGGGCGAGGGAGTGGCGGCGCGCGTCCTCGAGAACATGAATGTCGAGCTCCCCAAGGTTCGCACCGCCGTCGAGTTCATCATCGGGCGTGGCGATCGGCCGGTCGTCGGCGAGGTCGGCCTGACCCCGCGCGCGAAGCGAGTCATCGAGCTGGCCATCGACGAGGCGCGCCGGCTCGGTCACAACTACATCGGGACCGAGCACCTGCTGCTGGGACTGGTCCGCGAGGGCGAGGGGATCGCGGCGGGCGTCCTGGAGTCCCTCGGCGTGAACCTGGACAAGGTCCGCCACGAGGTCATCCGGGTCCTGTCGCAGAGCTCCGGGGAGCCCTGACCAGCCGATGCGGTTTCGACCTGTACCTCGAGACCGGCCCCGCCAGCGCAGCCACGGACCGGGCTTACACGCTGACCGCCAGCAGGACTATGCCGACGCGCCGCCCTGAAGCCCGGCGAAGGGTGAGACGGGTGACGCCGCGATCCCGATCGAGACCACCGCCAGGCCGACCACGGCGATCGGGAGGCCGATCGAACGCCTGGCGTCCATGTTGTGTCCGACAACGAGTAGCGCATAGTGCCGATTCGCTATCTCCAGCCGGCGATTGGCTTGGCCGCGTCCTGATTTGACGAAGGGCGGCTCAGCGCGAACGCGAGGATCAACACACCGACGCCACCCACGAGGACCAGCGGCCCGAGCGGTGCCCACCGGTCGCCGCCTGCCCTCGCGAAGACTCCGCCGACCATGAGCCACAGCACAAGCAATAGCACCGCCGCGAGACGACGCCTGCGGGCATCGCGTTCCCACAGGAGCGTGCCCACGAACATGACCATGAAGCCGCCCATGAAGAGGCCGTACCAGGCATCGCTAAGGCCAGACAGACCGAGGACGGTCGGGCGGATCACGGCGGCTGTCCCGAACATCGCCACCAGGAGCGCGGCCACGGACACCCCATAGGCGAGCGCCCACAGCGGAGCGCGCTCATCGCCCGACCTGCGGTGGCGGATGTATCCGCCCGCTGCAGCCGCGAGGATCGGACCAACAATGACCGCGTAGTTGCCGCCGAACGCCCAGGGCTCGGGAGACGCCGCCATCCCGATCGCGGCCACGGCGGAGCCGGCCACGTCTATCAGCAGGCTGATCGAACGCCTCGAGTCCATGTTCGTGCTCCACCACGCGCGGATCATCGTGCTGGTCACATTCCTCTCTGCCGTGCCCGACAGGGCTGCGCCAAGCTCGCCTTCCGTGCCCGTGAGCACCCGTTGGGTCAACTTTCGCGAGCCCCGGGCGAATGCCAAGGTCCGGACGGGCTATTGTGGCGTTGTTGGGGTATACACCCCGGACCGGGTGACCGGGATTCATTCACAGATGCACGCGAGCCGCCGCGATCGGCCCCAAAGTCGGGGTCGGGCGGTCAGCTCTAGTCAGCCGCCACCAGCGTCAAGTGTGGCGGGCTGCCCCGACACTAAGGGCCTGTAGCCGAATTCCCCCGTTCGGATCGGCCGGTTTGTGCCAGCAGAGCTGACACGCTCGGGCGTCACGCTCGCTGCCATGAGCTTCGCGATCGCCCTGTCCGACGAGCAGTGGGAGCTCGTGGCTGACCTGTTCG
>JBGPIH010000088.1:0-12690 GCA_041484785.1 Candidatus Limnocylindria bacterium | reverse complement strand
GTCAGGCCGTCCTGGTCGGCGGCGGTCAGACCTTCGCGAGCGGGTTTGACAGCGGTGTGCTGACGACGGGTGGTGGCCTGGTCGAGGCAGTTCTGCTCCTCGGTGCGCTGACGCTGGCCGTCCTGACCGGTCGAACACCCATCGAGACGGGCGTCCCGCCTTCGATCGATCAGGCGCCGCCACTCTGATCGCCGCAAGTCCCTCCGCGACGGTCAACGCCGGACCCGGGAAGTAGTCCCGGGGCTCAATGTGGCGGCACCTGTTGCCGCGCCACGTCACCATCTTGCCATCGTGTGGTGGTCGGGATGACGCCCCACGGGATTCCGGCCTCCTGGTCTACCCTCAGCGAATGCAGGGGTCGACCGATCTGCCTGACCAGCGGGAGGTCCCGCCGCCAAGGCGACTTCCGTTCCGGAACATCAGCCTGCGCTTCCAACGTATCGGCCTGCAGCGGCGGATCATGCTATACGTCACGCTGGGGCTGGCGGTGATGTTCGGCACATTGGCGTTTCTCGGCCTCGCCGCGATCGATGAAGCCACGCGCCTGGTCTTTCAGGAACGCTTGAGTACCGCGTACACGACCGCTGGGATCATCGAGCGCGACTTCGCGCGAATCGCCACGGACGTCCAGCAAACTAGCCGGGAACTGACCGCCGTCAGCGGTCCAGGTGGGCCTGGACTCGCCGCCGACCTCTTGGAGCACTTCGCTCGGGCCAATCGATACCCGTTCTTCGAGGTGAGCGGGATCTGGTTGCTCGATCCAGCTGGGGACGTCGTTGACGCCGCGGGTCTGCCCGTACCGGCCGATGTGCCACAGGGCGCCGCGAACGAACTGGTCACAACACATCCCGAGCCGTACGCCGTCGTTCGTCCGATCGCGCCGGCACCCGGAGCCTTCGCCTTTGCGACAGTCCTCGTCCGGATGTCAGGCGTGCCGGCCGCGGTCGCCCTTGTCCACACCACCTCGGTGAACGGCACCGCCGACTACATACCAGCGACCTACGGCCGAGCGGCTGGGCCGGTGGCGGCGAGCCCTCAAGGAGATGCTGCGGAGAGCTATCACCTCGAGGTCGTCGATCCGGACGGGACGGCCGTCCTCGGCGTCGGCAAGGACGAGGTCCCGGGACAGCCCAGTCGCCATTTCCCTGCGATCCGAAACCTGATGGCCAGCGGTTCGGCTGCCGCGCTCCTCCACGAGCCTGGCCCGAACGATGGGTTCGAACCTCACGTCATGGCAGTCGTCCCGCTGTCGGACAGTCCGTTCTACGTCGTCCTTGAACAACCGGTTGATGTCGCCCTGGCGCTCCCACACCGGCTGCGCGAGCGACTCCTGCTGGCCACGATTGCGGGGTTCCTCGCCTCGCTCGTGGTCGCCTGGATTACGACGCGCCGCGTGGTCAAACCGACCGAAGAGCTCACCGATGCCGCCAAACGGATGGCCAGCGGCGACCTCGCGAGTCCGGTCAGCGTGGCCGCGCAGGACGAGATCGGCCAGCTCGCGGAGAGTCTCGAGGCGATGCGTCAACGCCTTCGAGCCGCATACGAGGCGGTCGAGAAGACGAACAAGGACCTCGAAGTGCGAGTCAGCGAACGGACCGAGCGTCTCGGCCAGGTCCTGCGTCAGACGATCTCCGCGCAGGAGGACGAGCGCCGGCGCCTCGCTCGCGAGCTCCATGACGAGACCGCTCAGACGATTGCCGCCCTGTCGATCGCCCTCGATCGCGCCCGGGACGGCTTTGCCGGGGCCGGTCCCGAGGCGATCTCGCAGATCGGCCAGGCCAAACTGTTGTCCTCGCGTCTCCTCGCCGAGACGCGGCGGCTCATCCTCGGCCTGCGGCCCACCGTCCTCGACGACATGGGCCTGCTGCCAGCGATCCGCTGGTACGCCGAAAGTTACCTCGGCGACAAGGGGATTGAGGTCAACGTGGAGGCTGCGGTGCCTGTCCCGCGACTGCCGGCCCACATCGAGGTCGCGCTCTTCCGAATCGTCCAGGAAGCGCTCGCCAATGTCGCGAAACACTCGCACGCGAGCCACGTCGACGTTCGGCTGACAAACGATGAGCGCGAGATCACCGTTACGGTTGCTGACGACGGCAGCGGATTCGACGTGGCTCGTGCGCTCGGCCGCGCGGGTCCAACCGAGAGCGTCGGGCTGCTGGGAATGCAGGAACGGGCACGGTTGCTCGGCGGGCGCTTGGAGATCCGCTCCCGCGATGGAAGTGGGACGCTCGTTCGCGTCGAGGTCCCGTTGAGCGACGAGGCCGGCTGACCATGTCGAAGATCCGTGTCCTCGTGGTGGACGATCACACCCTGTTCCGGCAGGGGATAGTCGGCCTACTCGAGAGCCAGCCCGACATCGAGGTCGTCGGCCAAGCCGGCGGCGCAAAGGACGCCATCACAGCCGCCGTCGAGCTGTCGCCGGACGTCGTGCTGATGGACATCAGCATGCCCGGAACGACCGGGCTGACCGCCACAGCCGAGATCAAAGCACGCAGTCCCAAGGCGAACGTGCTGATCCTGACGATCCACGACCGCGAGGATTACTTCTACCAGGCGCTGCGGGCCGGCGCGTCTGGCTACGTTCTCAAGGGCGCTGACATCCGCGACCTGCTCGATGCCGTCCGCAGCGCGAATCGGGGCGACGTCTACCTGTACCCAACCGCGACGAAGGCACTGGTGGCCGATTACCTGCGGCGTGCTAAGGCGGGCGAGGATCGCGCTGGCTACGACGGCCTAACGGACCGCGAGCGCGAGATCCTCCACTTGATCGCCCAGGGCAAGACGACGCCGGAGATCGCGGTCGAGCTCTCTTTGAGCCCGCACACCGTTCAGAGCCACCGCGACCACATCATGACCAAGCTGGACCTCCACTCGAAGGCGGCATTGATCAAGTACGCGATCGCGAAAGGGCTGATCGAGTTGTAAGACCTGAGTCGAAGGCCCCGGGCTCGTCCGACCAAACATCCCCCGTTCGACCCATGCCCAAATCGGTTGTTCGCCCCAATCGTCTCAGTCATGAGCGTGATGGTCTGTGGCTCCGTGGGTGGCCATGCTGATGTTCAAGAATGGAGATGAACATGATCAGCACGTCCGCCATGGAGTTCATCGCCGGGGATGCGCCCGCTCTGGGCCCACACGTCCGACGCTACAGCATCTCCTGCGCCCACGGTGCCAGCTCCGCCCTGCTCCTGCCTGGCCGCAAGCGGCTTGCCGATCTGGCGGTGCTTCACTTCATGTTGGCCGGCCACCACAGCAGGCAGCGTTGTCAGTGCGTTCCGGTCATGCCGGGACTCACGACCGAGACCCCTGCATGACGGTGGTCCCAGCCGACGACGGTAATCAGTCGGCACAAACGTCTCGGTAACCGCAGTTTTCGGAGTCCTTCCTCGGCGGCGCCCCGAGTCTTGACCCAACGGAGATAATCTGCCGACGTCGGCCGCGAGGTTTCTCGGAGGAGAAGAAGCTGCCATGGAGCGTCGCAGCCTGCCTCGGGGCATCCGTTTCGTCGGTGTCGCACTTGCCCTCACCCTTGCCGCGTGCACGACCGGGACAGCGTCAAACTGGACCTTCGGGCCGGTGTCGAGCCAAGGTGCGGCGCCGTCCTTCTCGGCGTCTCCGTCGCCGCCGCCCACGCTAACTGCGACGCCTACCGCAAGCGAGGTTTCGGCTGCCTCTCCGTCGCCGCCGCCCACGCCAACTGCGACGCCTCGACCGCCCGGCCCTCCCGACCCGGGTGAGCCTGGTTTCATCGCCGGCACGAAGGCAAAGCCGCGCATCATTGGCATGGTGGTAACCGACCTGCTGCTCTTCGATCCGACGGCAGTTGCGGTCCAGCAGGGCGAGACGATCACCTTTCGGATCACGAATGCCGGGAAGGCCGAGCACGAGTTCAAGGTCGGACCGATGAAGGACGTCCTCGACGACCTGCCGAGCACACCCGAGGTGGCCGGGATCACTCCTGGGACGACGAAGTTGCTGATGTACACGTTCTCCGGGACTGGACCGTACGCCTTTGCCTGTCATGCGCCGGGTCACTTCGAGAACGGGATGTTCGGCTTCGTGAACGTCATCCCGACGAGCCCGTGGCTCGGGACCTCGACGCACCCGCGGATGATCGTCATCCGCATGGACGACCACCTCGAGTTCGTACCGAGCGAGGTCTCTGTTACACCGGGCGAGACAATCCTCTTCGTGCTCGCGAATGTCGGTTCGGCCCTGACCCACGAGTTTCAGGTTGGACCGGCCGACCGGGTCTCCCTGGACCAGGTTGACGGCCAGATCGTCATCGAGGCCGACAAGATCGAGCCGCTTCACGTCGACTACCTCATGTACACGTTCGGCGGTGCCGCTCCATACGCGTTCGCGTGCCACGAGCCAGGCCATTACGAGGCCGGCATGAAGGGCATCATCGACCTCACCCCATAGGGCTGCGCCCAATTGCCTCTCGATGGTCCTCGCGGCGAACGCCTCTGGCGCCGCTCCTCGTGTGGCTCCCAGTCGGCGCGAGGTGGCCTGGCCTACCAGATCAACGCCCTTGGCTACCTCCTCTTCTTCCTCGTTTCTGCAGCAGGAGCGGTTGGACTGGCTGGCGGTCGCGTGTATCCGCAGCTCCGCCCAAGGCGGCTATTTCGGCGTCATGGTCCTGGCTACGCTCCCGAGCATGAGCCTCTGCTTGTGCTTGCCTCTCTTGTGGCAATCGCACGATGTTGCCATCGTGTGAGGCATCCGAAGAAGGGTTGCCGCACCGATCCGCACCAGGTTCAGGCGAGTGTCCCGAGCGAGCCAGCCAACTGACGATGCCCCGTCGAGGCTTGGCTGGCCGAGGAGACGCCGGTCATCCAGCGATCGCGACTCCCGCGTCGTGGACCGGTACCCGCCGGATCAGCACGGTGCTTGCAGCGATGCTGATTGCGACCGCCGCGATCGAAGCGACGTAGACATCGCCACCGATCGCCCCGGCAGCAACCAGGGCAGATGCGAGGACGAAGCTGAACTCACCCATCTGGCCGAGTCCGACCGCGATCTGGAGCGGTCGCGTGCCGATCTGAGCCAATCGAGCGAGGCCGTAGGCGACCCCGACCTTGGCGACCACGATCAGGCCCAGGAAGAGCCCGAGCCAGGGTAGCCCGCGCCAGAGCTCAACTGGGTCCACGAGCGTCCCGATAGCGACGAAGAAGAGGACGGCGAACAGATCGCGGAACGGGAGGAGCCGTCGCCGCGCCTCGGCCGACACCGGGTTCTCGGTGATGGCCAGACCACCCACGAACGCCGCCAAGGCCAGCGGGACGCCGAAGATCACGGCCCCCACGCCCGCGAGCGCGAGACCCGACGCAACCGAGGTGATGAGGAAGAGGTCGTGCTGGTCGCGCAGAGCATGCAGGACCCGAGGCAGCGTCACCGCCGTGATTCCGGCGAGCCCGCCGAAGGCGAGCAGGCCCACCAGCGTGACCACGATTGGCCGGTCGCCTATGCCGAGTGCGGCCAGAAACACCACCGCCAGCACGACACCGGTCACGTCTTGAAGGACGCTCCAACCGAGGAGCGTGGATTCGGTCGATCGATCGGTCGTCCGCCCCCGGCTGCGCGTGATGTTCACGATGACGACCGACGACGAGAGGGCGACCGAGAGCCCGATGAGCGCGGCCGGGATCGGGGCCAGCCCAGCCATCCAGGCGGCGATCCCTGCGAGGGTCGTCGTCAGGACCACCTGGAGCGGCGACGCCCAGAGGAGCGCGCGCTGCTCTCGGCGAAGGCGGACCAGGTCGACCTCGATCCCGACCTCGAACAGCAGGATTACGACACCCAGGTCGGCGAGCAACTGGAGCTGAGCCCGATCGGCGACGAAGCCGGGAGTGAACGGCGAAACCGCGAGACCAAGCACGAGGTAGCCGACGACCGCCGGCAGCCCGAGTCGCCGGGCAGTCCAGCCGAGCGCCGCGGCCGCGAGGAGGAGGAGGCCGATCTCAAGGATCGACGGTGCTGTGTCCACCAGCAAATGGTACCGGCGAGCGGATCTGACTCGACGGCCCGCCTCGCCTCACTGCAGCGTTAGCCGACCCGGGATCATCCTGCGGCGCCGGCCGCTCGGCGGGGTGAGGCCTTCCGACCAGCGCGTCGTCGATCACGACGTCCAACCGTCCGCGCCCGCCCGCCGAGCGGCTGCCGCCAGGTCAGCAACGATCAGGTCATAGTGTCGATTCGCCGGCCACTGGCCCGATAGCGTCGCTACGCTTGTACTCGCGAACTTTTCGCATTCCGGAGGTCGGCATGCGTTTGCGCGACGTTTGGGACGTGGTGGTCGTGGGGGGCGGAGCCGCCGGGTCTGTCGTTGCGCGCCGCCTTTCAGAAGAAACCGCGGGCTCGATATTGCTGCTGGAGGCTGGCCCCGCTCTCGACGACGATAACGTCCGCTCGCTCGGGGACGGTTGGCGTCTCCCGACCGTACCAGACTGGGGGTACGAGTCCGAGCCCGATGCGACCGGTATCACAAACCGACTACGGCGCGGGCGACTTCTCGGCGGCACGTCCTGGCTGACTCGATTCGCGGTTCGCGGGTCTGCCGCTGACTTCGATGCCTGGGGCGAGGCGGGGAACGAAGGCTGGTCGTTCGTCGATGTCCTGCCATGGTTTCGACGGCTCGAGACGGACCTGGACTTCGGTGACCGGCCCTGGCACGGCGACAGCGGTCCGATTCCCATCACGCGCTACCGCGACCTTGCTCGCAGCGCGATCCACGTCTCGGCGCTCGAGGCATGGTCGGCGGCCGGGTTTCCAGTTGTGGACGACCACAACGCGCCGGATGCGATCGGTGCCGGCCCGATGCCGATGAGCAGTCGACTGGGAGCGCGCATCACCACGCTCGGGGCCTACCTCGCGGTAGAGGCACGCCCAGAGTCGCTCACCGTCCGCACCGAATGTCTCGTTTCGTCCGTTGTCCTCGCCGCGGGAAAAGCGGCGGGTGTGGAGCTCGCCGACGGAACCCGGATCCGAGCGCAGAAGGTGATCCTGTCGGCCGGAACATATGGCTCGCCGCCAATCCTGATGCGGTCGGGGATTGGACCAGGAGCAGATCTTCGTGAGCACGGCATCAAGCCGATCGTCGAGCTGCCCGGTGTGGGTGCCAATCTCGCCGATCATCCCGCAGTCGATCTTGACTCCGGCTGGCGCGGGCCAGGGAGCCCCGGCCCGATCCTCCACTCGATCGCCACGTTCCGCAGCTCGGTCCCGGGTCCCGACCGGGCACCGGACCTGATGTTCTGGCTGACCGACCCCGACGCTGCGGATCCGGCGTTCTACTTGGATCCGATCCTCCTGAAGCCTGCCTCGCGTGGAACCGTGAGCCTTCGTTCTGCCAACCCCGAGGATGCGCCGCGAATCAAGCTGCCGGGCCTTACGGAGGAGGTCGACGTCACGCGCCTCGTTGAAGGCTACGAACGCGCGGTCGACCTCGCGAACCGGCCGGAGATCCGACGTCTAGCGAGCGAATCCGCGCCGAGCCTGCCCACCGATCGAAGCGAGCTTAGACGTCGCGTCATCGATAACGCCTACTCACTGCCACACGTCGTCGGGACGTGCCGGATGGGCCCGTCCGCGGATGTAGGTGCGGTCGTCGATCACCGCGGACGAGTCCACGGCGTCGATGGGCTCTACGTGATCGACGCATCGATCATTCCTGACCCACCCGCCGGTTTTCCGCACGTGATCACCGTCATGGCCGCCGAGCGAATAGCCTCACACCTCGCCGCGAGTGCCTGATCCACGCCTTGACTCGTCACGACGGGTTCATCGTGTCGGTGGGGCGCCAGTCAGAACGGTATGTCGTCTATGTCGGTGTCGTCGGCGGGCGCTTGCGCAGCAACTGGCGGGGCCCAGCGGAGTGACAGCTTCTCCTGGTTCTCCTCCAACCGGTGCCTGCTTATCCCGAACTTACTCGTTCGCCAGATGTACGCTTCTTCGAGCGTCGCAGACCGGGGAGAAACGCTCAGATGTCCCTTGGACTCGTGATCGCCGGACCCGAGGGTCTGGTCTTGGCAGCGGAAAGTCGAGTCACCCTCACTTCGCAAGTGCCGGGTCAACCCCCACTGCACGTAAATTACGACAACGCCACCAAGCTGCTGGCCTTCAGTCCTCCGAATAGTCACCTTGGAGCGGTGACCTATGGGCAGGGCGCGATTGGAATTCGAACTGCTGCAAGCTTCCTGCCTGAGTTCGAGGCAGGACTAGGAGTTCCGGCAACCCCTGGGCCGGGCCGCCGGCGCCCTGTTGCCGGAGCGACTCCCACGGTGTCGAAACTCCCTGTCGCGGCGTTCACTCAGCGTCTGAGCGATTTCTTCATGGATCAATGGAAATCAGCGATGCCCGCCAACTACGTGGGACCAGACATGGTCTTTGTGGTTGGAGGGTTTGACGATGGGCAGCCTTACGGGACGGTGCTTGAGTTCTACATTCCGTCGCGACCAGCCCCCGTGGTCAAACACGCGCCGGGAGCCTTTGGGATGGTCTGGGGAGGACAGCGCGAGACTGTAGATCGGATCGTGCAGGGCTACGACTCCGCATTGCCCACCATCGCCCAGCAAGAACTCGGGCTGACCGACGCGCAACGCGATCAACTCGTCACGGCCTTCAATCGATTGCAGATTTCGCTTCCTCTCCAGGCGATGGCCCTCCAAGACTGTGTGGACCTCGCGATCTTTTTCATCCGTACCACGATCGCGGCGCAACGCCTTATGGTCACGGTGCGAGGCGTTGGAGGTCCCATTGATGTGGCAACCGTGACGCGTCAGAATGGCCTTTCGTTCATCCAGCGTAAGAGCGTCGTCGGGGAAGTTCGCTGAGAGGGAAACGTGGACAACAACCACACCCGAGTTGCCAGGGCATTCGGCGAATTCACCGTCCCGGCAGTTGGGGCGTCAGCGGTCTACCGGGCAATCCCATGGACGCGGATCGCGAAGTTGCGTGAGTTCTCGAACTTGAGGGCGCACCCGGATCAAGGCCCAGTCGAACTTGGCAGCGCGTCCATGAACGGGACAGAGGTCGGGTTCCCGACTAAATTGGACTCTGAGCAGGTCTAGTCGACCCGTCTGAACACGGTCAACCGACCTCTTTCGTTTCCAGTGCGTCTACGCTTGGCAGACCGTACACGTCACAGAGCGTCGCGGTAAAGAGCACCGCGATTTCGCGTGCGTTCGGGTTCTCGACCTCGTCCGCGTAGTTCTCGTCTAGTCCTGCCATGCCCCACTGCAGATGTCCGAGTGCCTCCTCCTGTTCAGACGTCAAGAGGTGCTCGCCCTGGAGAAACGCATCACTAACAGCCTCGATCGTCAACGACGCGCGATCTCCTGCGCATTGCACGTAGTGGTGGTGTGGAGCGCCTACGCTGAAGATCAGGGCAGTCAGCCCGTTTCGGGGATCAAAGAGACGCTCGAGGCGCCCCTGGATCTCCGCTACAATTGCGTCCCTATCGAGTGGTTTCGTGGACACGCCGCCAGCGTACCGCAGGCCTCGGCATCCGCCGAGAGGATCACGGCGCGGCACGCCAGGCTTCTCCTCGCAGGGCATGAGGCTCCCGCATCGGCCTAGTTAGGGACTCTCTTGGCCCGATCAGATGTTGAAATCGTGAATAGGACTACGTGGACATCGATCCTAGGCGCCCACGGGCAGTACTGGGGATCACCGCGCATCGAAGGGACCTCCGGACGCGGCAGCTCGGCTGGTCGGAAGCCAGGTTTACGCGCGTCAGCCCGCGGAGTTGGGGAACTCGATCACCACGATCGCGTCATCGTGTCGACCGGTCTGGTGGAGGCAGTCGAGGACCGCGCGTGCTCCAGCAGCCACACTCGCCGATTGGGACGTCGCGCTCAGTTGCCCTTCCAAAGCCTTCCAAGTAGGCGACCCAGTTGCCAGAGGGGGATCGCAGGATTGGTGACGATGTGTAGGCGCTAGCCGCTATTCCCGACACGAGGAGGAACGGGAAGGGCAGCCGCCGAACTCAGCATGCAGGCACCTGATCCGTCGACCCGGATCAACCCCAGTGACCTGCAACGATCGACCCAAGGATGGCCTCGATCTCGGACGAGACGTCGGCCGGCGTGCCCGGGAATGATGCGGCATCGATGATGACGTAGCCGTGGCCGGACACCACACCATTTCGGGTTAGATCGACGGCCCATACGAGGTCACGCTGCCCTGGACCCTGATGCGCCCGGGCGACGCTGTGAGGACCCCAGGTCCGGAACTGACCCCCATCGCACGCGGCGAAGTTGATGTCGTTTGGCACGGTCAGCTCGACCGACCTGCCCGCCCAAGGTCGAGGCCCCGATGCGTTCGGGTCGGCAGGCGGGTTGGTACTGCCGGGCCTGACGGTAAGACTCAGCCCACCGGCGGGGCGGTCGATCGGTGTCGTCGCGCTCCGCAACGGCTGGGTCGCAAGGGAGGCCATCAGATCGTCGACCGACGGACCGGTCGGCGGGTTCGACTGCGACCCAGCCCAATGACAAGGATCGGCGTAGACCTGCACCGGCCCACCAAAGAAGAAGATGGCGGCTCCGCCGGACAGGCCGATGCCGCCTTTGCTGAGATATGAGCCGTACCAGGTCCAGCCCGCCGGCACGGTGAAGCGGACGTTGAAGCCCTGCGCCTGGACGTCGGTGTAGGTGTAGGTGCCTGGGCCCAGGTGACCGGTCACGGCCATGCCCGTCTGTTCGTCGAGCAAGAAGCCTTGGTCGGTCCGCGTGAATGGCGGGAGCGTCGGCACGGTCGGTGAGACGGCGCCGGACGTAGGCGATGGCTCGGCAGGAGGGGAGAGCGAGGCGGGCACGCGATCGACATTCCGAGTCTGGACCGGCTGCCACGCACCGCCGGCCGCTCCCGGGACCAACAGCTTCCGGTCCGTGCCGTCGGCGTTGATGCTCCACAACGACGACCCCTTCTGGTCGAGCCCCGCGAACAGGATCCGATCGCCGGCGGGCGACCACCCGAGGAGCCCGGGACCGTTGACCTGCAGACCGGCGACAACGGTCCGATCAGTCCCGCTCGCGATGTCGACGACCCCGATGTCGTCCATCCCCCCGTCGATCGACCACACGTCGTACGCGACCTGCGTCCCCGTCGGCGACCAGATCGGGCCAGACGCCCCCGCCGGGCCGACCGCTCGAAGATCAGTGCCGTCCGCATTGGCCACGAAGAGCGCACCCGCCAAGTCCCCGGCCATGCGACTGCCGTCGGGCGAGAAGGTCACGGCGCCGGAACGGGCGATGGGGTCGTCCTGTGAGAGGAGGCGCGGCACCGACCCATCGAGCCGCAACTGCCACAGGCCGCGGGTTCCGTCCACACGGACGTACACCGATCGGCCGTCGGGCGCCCAGAAACCAGGGAACTCTCGCGCCCGCACGTAGCCCGTGGGCAGCGCGAGCGACGTCTGGAGCACCCCGTCGATCCCGTAGATGCTGATCTGCGTGGTGCCGATCCAATCGGAGCCGCCGGTCCAGGCTTCAAGGCGGGTCGAGTCGGGCGACCAAGTGGCATCGACCCAGATGTTCGGGATGGACGCGACGATATGGCCGCTGGCATCGGCGATATGTCCGGTCAACTGTGGGGCAGCGGCAGCCCCCTGCAAGTCGAAGAAGAGAACGTGCCGCCCGTCCGGTGCCCAGGCGGGTCCGCCATCCCCGAATACATACGACGGGCCCCCGCCTGCGCCGTTGGTCCACGGAACGCCGTCGGCCACCTTCCTCGGGTGCGCTCCATCCTGGGCAGCCAGGTAGATGTCGTCATTCAGCGCGTAGGCGAGCAGGCCACCAGTCTGCGGGCGCTCGATCAGGCGGCTTCCGACCAGGGCCGCGGCAGCAGCGAGGGCAGCGATCAGTGCGACGGCGGCGATCACCCAGACCAAGCGTGGTCGATCCGCCGATCGGGTGGCGAAGCGCCGCCCGATCCGGAGCGCCATGCCGTGCGCGTCTGGCGTTCCATCGAGCCGGCCGGCCTGCCAGACGAGGAAGCGCCGGAGTTGCTTGTCCATCCGCTCGTCGTTACTCATGACCCGCGCTCTCCGAGTTGTGTGCGCAGCCGATCCTTGGCCAGCCGCAGCCGCGATCGGACTGTCTCGAGGGGGGCGCCGACGAGGTCGGCGGTCTCCGCGACCGAGTAGCCCGCGTACAGGTGGAGGGCGACGACCGCACGCTGGTCCGCCGACAGCTCCGCGAATGCCGACCGGAGGGCGCTCCAAGCGGACAACTGCTCGCTGGACGGGTCGGCGGGCTCGATCCACGCGACGCCGGACTCCGCGCTGAAGAGGCGTCGGAGCCACGAGGTCCGGGAGCGGCCGATCCGACTCGCTTCCCGGACGACGATCCGATCGAGCCAAGGCCGAAGGCTCCCGTCTTGTCGCAGACTCGACCGCCGGCGCCACGCCTGCTCGAGCGCCACCTGGACCGCATCGGCGGCGTCAGGCCCGTCGCGGCAGATCAGGCGAGCCAGACGAATGAGTCGGTCGTAGTGCTCGACCACAAATTCGTCGAGGGCCACGTCGGCCAGGACGCCCGTGCCTCCGTCCGCTAGATGTGATTCACGGACACGTTGTTGACAAGGACTTCCATCGGAGTGAGCCCTCCCAACGCAGTGTGGGGTCGGTGATGGTTGTAGTGGTCCAGCCACGGGCCGAACGCGACGATCCGCTCCTCGTTCGTCGCGTAC
>JBGPIH010000087.1:0-12841 GCA_041484785.1 Candidatus Limnocylindria bacterium | reverse complement strand
GGGATCGCGCGGTACATCACGAGGCCGATGAAGACCACCATGATCGGCAGGACGACGACGAGCAGTCCGGACAGCGGAACGTCCTGGCGGATGGCCATGATGATCCCGCCGACGATCAGGATCGGGGCCGCGATCAGCAGGGTCAGGGCCATGAAGACGACCATCTGGACCTGCTGGACGTCGTTGGTGTTGCGGGTGATCAGCGATGCCGGCCCGAAGACGTTGACCTCGACCTGGCTGAAGCTCTCGACCTTGCGGAAGATCGCGCTGCGGACGTCCCGCCCAAAGCCCATCGCCGTCTTGGCTCCCCAGTAGACGGCGAGGATCGATGCGACGCCGAGGGCCAGGGTCACCAGGAGCATGAACGCCCCGGTTCGGACGATGTAGTCGTTGTCGCCCTTGGCGACGCCGTTGTTGATGATGTCGCCGTTCAGCGTCGGCAGGTAGAGGTTGCCGATCGACTGGATCAGCAGCAGCACCATCACCAGGCCGACCGTTCCAGCGTAAGGGCGGAGGTAGGTCCGAAGCAGCCTGATCATGCGTTGGGTCTGCCGCCGGGTGTCATGGACGTATCGTCCAGCGGGATCGTGGACGGAGGATGGAGACCCGGTGGAGTCGCTGCGGCCGGAGAATCGGACGGGGTCGCTCCGCCCCGATCCGCGGTTCGTGCGGCCCCGGCCGCGGCCCGGGCCTGGCGAAGCGCCCGGTGGCCGGTCAGGAGGCCAGTCAGCTCCTCGTCGCTGAGCTGCCCCAGGAGCCTGCGCAGGCCCTCGCCTCGGCGCCGGTCGATCTCGAGAAACACGTCGCGGCCGGCGTCCGTCGGGTAGACCAGGACGACCCGGCGATCCTCGCCGGCATGCCGACGCTCGACCAGGCCGCGCTTCTCCATTCGATCGACGATCCCGGTCATGCTCGCCACCGAGACGTCGAGCGCTTCGGCGAGACGGCTCATCGAGTCCGGTCCGTCCGTGTCGAGCAGGGTCAGGACGTTCAGGTGGATCAGGCTGAAGGAGTCACGGTGCCAGCGCCGGAATGCGCTGATGAACTCGCGCGGATTCCACGACAGGATCTCGTCGAGCACGGCGTCCGCGAGCTGGCGCCGGCGCGCGGCCTCCTCGACCTTGCTCGACGTCGTGTTGATATTCAATGACACATCAATAATCTATGGGATCCATAGCGATCTCGCAAGCCGCCGCCCGGGTCCGCCTGCGACGCCCGTCGCTTACGCCCCAGGAGCGTCCGGTCGGACCGCTCGCTGGTGATGTCCGATAACGGCGAGATCGACCGGGCCGCGCGCGGCATGATGGGCGCCATGCACCTCGACCGCGACGCCTGCTACCGAGCGCTGCAGGCTCGCGACCCGCGCTTCGACGGCCGCTTCTTCACGGCGGTTCGCACGACCGGGATCTACTGCCGGCCGATCTGCCCGGCGCGCTTGCCCAAGCTCGAGAACGTGGTCTTCTATCGGTCTGCGCTCGCCGCGCAGCAGGCGGGGTTCCGCCCATGCCTCCGCTGCCGGCCGGAGTCGTCGCCCGAGCTCGCTGCCTGGCGGGGGACCTCGCGCACGGTGTCGCGCGGGCTCGCCTTGATCGCCGAGGGAGCACTCGACGACGACGGCACCGTGGGCGCGTTGGCGTGCCGGCTTGGGGTGGGCGAGCGACAGTTGCGCCGGCTCTTCCGCGAACACATCGGGGCGTCGCCGATCGCCATCGCCCAGACCCGCCGAGTGCTGTTCGCCAGGCAGCTCATCCACGAGACCAGGATGAGCATGGTCGACGTGGCGCTGGCCGCCGGCTTCGGCAGCCTGCGACGGTTCAACCAGACCTTCCGGGTGCTCTATGGCCGGCCGCCATCCAAGCTCAGGCGCGGACGGTCCGACTCCCCGACGGGAGGACGGGAGGGTTCGGCGATCACCCTGCATCTGACCTTTGTGCCGCCGTACGACTGGCCGGCCATGATCGAGTTCCTCGCCGCCCGGGCCATTCCCGGTGTCGAGGTCGTCGAACCGGATCGATACAGCCGAACGGTCGAGATCGACGACCGGCGGGGCACGATCGACGTCGGCCTGGCGCCCGGTGACTCCGCCCTTGCCGCGACGATCCGGTTCCCGAACGTCAGGGCCCTGCCCTCGATCGTCGGCCGGATCCGGAGGGTCTTCGATCTCGGGGCGGACGTGGTCATGATCGAGCGTCAGCTGTCCGAGGATCCGCTCATGGCATCCCTGGTGGCCGCCCGGCCGGGTCTCCGACTGCCCGGCGGATGGGACGGATTCGAGCTCGCGGTCCGCGCCGTCCTGGGTCAACAGGTCACCGTGGCGGCGGCTCGGCAGCTTGCCGGACGACTTGTCCGGTCGCACGGCACCCCGCTGGGTGACGATGGATCCGGCGCGCGTCCCGGGCTGACCACGGCCTTTCCCCGGCCGGAGACCCTGGCCGGGGCGGACCTGGCGATACTCGGAATGCCGCGACCCAGGGCCGCTTCGATCTCGGGACTGGCCGCGGCGGCGGCCGGCGATCCGGACCTCTTCGCGCCCGATCGTGACCTGGCGACGGCGGTTGCGAGGCTCGTGACGCTGCCCGGCATCGGGGAGTGGACCGCGCAGTACATCGCGATGCGCGCGATCCGCGAGCCCGATGCGTTCCCGGCCGCCGACGTCGGCATCCTCCGGGCGATGACGGGGTCCGACGGCGTGCGCCCGACGCCCGCGGCGGTCCTCGCCCGCGCCGAGGCCTGGCGCCCCTGGCGCGCCTACGCCGCGCAGCATCTCTGGACGGTACGCTGAGGCCGACGCGCTCTGCTCGCGAAGCGACCTGGAGGAACCGCGGCATGACCGAACCGCTGACATCCGTGCGCCCGACGGAAGCCGTCCTGGTCGCGAGCGGGGACCTGCGGGCCACCGCGAACCGGGCGGGATGGCCGGCCCAGGCCGAGCTCGAGGCGCACCTTCGGGAGGCCTTCGCGCGCGAAGGGATTGCGCTCCGGCGGGGTCATCTCTACGATCCAGCGGTCCAGCACGGCTTCATCTCGAGCCAGCGCATGGGCATGGACGTCTTCGGCGGGATCGACCCCGACGCGCCGCTGGTTGTGGCCGAGGCGGTCTGGCAGTACACCCACCACGTGCTGGCCGGCTTGCGGGCGCACCGCGGACCGATCCTGACCGCGGGCAACTGGAGCGGCCAATGGCCGGGACTGGTTGGGCTCCTCAACCTGAACGCGTCGCTGACCAAGGCGGGCCGGCGCTACGACTCGATCTGGAGCGCCGACTATGGCGATCCATTCGCCCGGCGCGCCCTCCACGAGTGGCTGGCCACCGGCCGGATCGGCCACGACGTTTCTCACGTGCGGGACCTCGATCCGAGCGCGCTGCGCGGGCCGGCTGCCGAGCTGGGCACGAGGCTGGCCAGCGAGCTGCGCCGCGACAAGGCGATCCTCGGCGTCTTCGACGAAGGCTGCATGGGGATGTACAACGCGATCATCGACGACGAGCTGCTCAACCCGGCCGGCATCTACAAGGAGCGGCTCAGCCAGTCCGCGCTGTACGCCCGCATGCGCACGGTCGGCGACGTCGAGGCGCGCGCCGCCCTCGACTGGCTGCAGTCCCGCGGCATGCAGTTCCGCTTCGGGACCGACGAAGCGAGCGAGTTGACCGAGGCGCAGGTCCTCGAGCAGTTGAAGATGTACATCGCCGCCGTGCGCATCGCGGCCGACTTCGGTTGCGCCGCGATCGGCATCCAGTACCAGCAGGGGCTCAAGGACCTGGTCCCGGCGTCCGATCTCGCCGAGGGCCTGCTCAACAATCGCGACCGCCCGCCGGTCCTCGACGCGGCGACCGGGCTCGAGCTCTACCCGGGGCAGCCGTTGCCGCACTTCAACGAGGTCGACGAAGGATCGGCGGTGGACGCGCTGGTCACCAACCGGATCTGGACCGCGTTGGGGTTCGACCCGGCCACGACGCTGCACGACGTGCGCTGGGGCGACTGGTACGGCGACAAGTTCGTGTGGGTCTTCGAGATCTCCGGCGCGGTCCCGGCCTCGCACCTGATCGGCGGCTATGGCGGGGCCAGCAGCGAGCGCCAGTCACCGGTCTACTTCGGACTCGGCGGCGGCACGCTCAAGGGGATCTGCAAGCCCGGCGAGGTCGTCTGGAGCCGGGTCTTCGTGATGGGCGGCGAGCTCCACGTCGATCTCGGCCGGGCGACCAGCGTCGAGCTGCCCGCGGAGGAGACGGAGCGGCGCTGGCGGGCTACCTCCCATGAATGGCCGATCATGCACGCGGTTCTCCACGGTGTGACCCGCGACCAGATGATGGCCCGCCACCGGGCCAATCACATCCAGGTTGCCTATGCCCCGAGTGCCGCGCAGGCGGACGACGCGCTGCTGGCCAAGGCGGCCATGTTCCACGAGCTCGGACTGCAGGTGCATCTCTGTGGAGCGACCAACTGACCCAGTCGCCGGTCCGTCCGGCAGTCGCTGCGACCGTGCGTGGACGCATCCAGCTCGAGACGGCCGACGTATGCAACGACATCGGGGCCGATTCCTCGAGCGATTCGAAGGAGTGTCGTGAATCAGATCAGCGCTCGGTTCATCGCGCGGCCAGTCGTCGCCCGGCTGCTCCTGCTGGCGATCGCGATCATCCTGGCGGCCTGCAACAACTCGGGCGGCGGCTCAGGCTACTAGAGGCAGCGCATCACGTCCGGCCGGCGCTCGATCGAGTAGACAGCTCCGAAGTCGCCCTCGTTGAACGGGCGGAAAAGCAGGCGCGACGTCGCGAGTGGATAGGACGGCACAGCCGCGCTCGCCCGGCCGGATTCCAATGGACGTTCCGGCCGAGCGTCCGTGGGGATTATCCCTGGGTCGTCTTCCTGCGGCGGCCGCGACCGCCCGGGATCTGGCCCTTGCTGATGTAGATCGTCTCGCCGCGCACGCCCCAGTTGAGATCGCGCTTCTCGGCATCCATCAGCTTGCCCACCGCCAGGCGGAGCGTCGCGAGCTTCTGCCCGGGCTTGAGCTTGATCGGGACGGCCAGGCTGGCGGGCGCGGCCGCCGCGATGTTGAACGCCGCATGGATGTCCTCGTTCCGCTCGCGGATCGCACGCTGGCGCGGGGTCTCCGGCTTCGGCCTCACGTCCCGCTTGATGGTGTCGAGAGCCACGAGCTCGCCGACGCTCAATTGCCTGAACGCGTGCGATGACGACGATGACGCGGATGTTCGCGGCCTGGCCAATGCGAAGCCTCCCTGGGAACCGCCGGGTGACTGACCCGACGGACTCTAGAGGGACCCTGTGCTCCGGGTCAATCTCGATCGGGCGTTCGCTGGGCTCGCTGCCTCACCGGCCAGGGTCATGGCGTAGTCCGGCCGCAGCAGGAACGGCGGCAGATACGCCGGCAGATTCGAGAAGGGCAGGACGTCCGGGTGCAGGTGGATGCCCAGTGCCTCGTCCATGAACCGGCGGCGGGCCTCGATCCGCCGCCAGGCAGCCGGGTATGCCGAGGCGAACGCGTCGCGCAGCGGCCGATCGGCGAGCGCCACGCCGTCCTCGATATTGGTCGTGAAGTAGTCGCTGCCGGTTGCCGGGATGATGTCCACCTGGAGGACCATCCCGGAGCGAAGCTCGATCGTCGAGCCCGCTGAGATCGGCGAATTGACCCATTCGTCCAGGTGGAGCTGGTGGCCGGGATTGAGGAAGATCCCGAAGAAGGGATCGCCCAGCCGCCGCGCGATGATCTCGTGCAGCGCGCCTCCCGTCTGGCCGATGCGCAGCGCCGTGTACCACTCGGCCACGGCCTCGAAGTAGGGCCCGACCAGCCGATCGACGTAGTCGCCGATCGCCGGGGGCAGTTGGCCGGAATCCTCGACCACGAATCCGGCTCGGCAGTTCAGCGCTCCCCAGATGCCGAAGGCGACGGTGAACCGATCGCCACGCTCGATCCGCCGGTCCCCCGGGCTCAGCAACCCGAGGGTGGCCCGTTGACCGCTGGTCAGCATCAGATGGCACGAGAGCGGCATCCCGTTCCAGCCGAGGAGCCTGACTGCCTCGCGCTCGGTCATGCCGGGTCGAAGCCCGGACAGCAGCTGCCGAACGCCTTGCGACGTCTGGCAGGCCGAGTATTCGAAGGCCGCCAGCTGTTCGACCTCGTTGATGACCCGGAGACCGTCGGCAGGGTCGATCAGGAGGTCCGTGGCGTTCTCGACGCTGCCGGCCGGGCCGACCTGGCGGCGCAGCTCGTCAACCAGGTAGGCCGGGGCATCCATCATGCCGGCGCTCCCGTAGGTCTTCCAGCCCACGACCCCGACCCGGCTGCCGTTTCGGACACCCTCGCCGGCGAGGATCGCGGCGAGCGACAGCGAGCGATCGCGTGGCTGGCTCGGCAGGCTGAAGTCCTGGAACAGGTGGCGGCGCATCTTGAGCGGTGCGCCTCCGGCCATGCCGAAGCACTCGTTGCCGACCAGGATGGCCGGTTCGCCCGACCCCCCGAGCACCAGCAAGGCCTCTTCGAACCGGGGATCGAACCCGGTCAGGTACGACAGGTTGGCGCTGTGTTCGCGATCCGCATAGACGACCAGCCGATCGTGGCCACGGGCACCGGCGCGCTCGCGCAGGCGCGCCGCGCGAGCCGCGTACGTCGCGGGCGGGACGTCCGGCATGGCGTCCGGCATCCCGAAGTCCGGAAGGCTGATCTGGGCAAGCCGAGCCTGTGCCACGTTCGTCCCGCTCCTTCGATTACCCGCCGGCCGGATGCCAGGGCTGCGCCGCCGTGGCTCCACGCTGGATCACGTCGAATCCATTCGCCTTGACGTCTACCCAAGGTCCGGTCTCGCCATCCGGCCAGGTGACCCGAACCTGGGCGTCGCCGGCCGAGCCGAGCCCGAAATGGATCCAGCCGAGCTCGCCGCCCACGTGGCCGCCTCCGATCGTCACCTCGCGCTGGATCGTCCGGCCCCCGACCCGGACCTCGACCCACGACCCGATGGCATCGACGTTGGGCGCGGGCTCGTCGATCTGGATCGCCAGCCAGTTCCCGATCGGGGCCGGAGCGGCCGCGTCACCGGTTCCCACGTTCCGCCAGAGCATCACCGGCGCGCCGAGGTTGACCTCCACCAGGTCGAGCATCCCGTCGAGGTTGAAGTCGGCGAGCGCGGCGCCTCGGCCGCGCGCGAAGCTGACGATCCCGGCGGCGCCGGCCGCCTCGGTGAAGGTCCCGTCCGGCTGTCCGACGAAGAGATCGCTGGGGTCCCGAGCGGCGAAGTCCGGCATGGCGCTCACATTGCCCTTGGAGATGAACAGGTCGATGTAGCCGTCGTTGTTGACGTCCTGGAACTCCGGGTGCCAGGCGGTCGACGGGAGCACGTCGCCTCCGGTGAACGGCTGTGCCGCGGTGACGCCCCGCTTGAGCGCAATGTCACGGTAGGTGGGTTGGCTCGGACCGCTCGTCAGGGTCTGGAGCCGGTTGTCGCCCTGGCTCGTCAGGAAGACGTCCGGATAGCCGTCGCCGGTCACGTCGTAGCTCGCGATGCCCATGCCCCAGATCTGCATCGGCACCCAGCCGTCTTCCTGCGTGTAGAGACGCGGCTGGTCGCCGGCGGCGACCCGCCAGAGCTGGTCCTCGCCGTCGGTGTAGTAGTGGCGATCGTTGGTGATCCGCAGGTCGCGCCGGCCGGACCGATCCCAATCGCTGAAGAGCATCGAGAGCGTGCAGTAGCCGGGTGTCAGCGGGGTGGCCGCGCCGTAGCCGGTCCCGGCGGAGTCCGGCCGGTAGAGGACGTTGTCGGTGCAGGCGCCGATCGGTTCCCCCGAGGGGTCGAGCTGGAGGTAGTTCCCGACGGCCAGTGTCGGCAGCGCTGCCGATCCCTCCCAGATCGCGCTCAGCGCCGTCGACCAGGCGTGACCGCCGTCGAACGACCAGGCCTCGTTTGCGCGCTCGAAGCGACAGTCGCCAAGCCCTCGCAGCAGGTCGACCCCGCCGACCCGCAGGACGGCCAGGTCGACCAGCCCGTCGCCGTCGATGTCGATCGGGTAGGCGCCGCTGACGTTGGCGAGATCCGTGGCAGGATCGCTCACCCGGTTGAATCGCAGTGCCCCGCCCAGCGGGCTGTCGTTTCGATAGAGCGCCGCCGGGTTGCTCCCGCCGGCCAGGTACAGGTCCGGCTTGCCGTCGCCGTTGCAGTCGAAGACGGCGACCCCACCGCCGACGAAGAAGGTCGAACCGCCGTCGTAGACATGGTCGATGCCGGCGGAGGTCGTCTCCTCCACGAAGTGCGGTGGACCGAGCGCGGCCGCCGCTCCCCGTGGCAGGACGAACAGCAGCGCCGCGGGAGCCACCGCGATGGCGGCGACGATCGCGGCGGCTGCCAGGAGGGAGAGCCTCCGCCCCCTCCGACTCACCTAGCCAGCCTGCCCGTTGTAGTACTCCTGCGCTCGGGCCCAGGCGGCTTGTCCGCACTCGGAGCCGATCCTGCGTCCGGTGAAGTCGTCGACCTCAACGTGGATTCCGCCGAACAGGCGAGACTGGCCGGCCATGTCGGCCGCGTCGTAGTACGTCGCCCATTGGAGGGTGACGTCAGCCGTTGGGCCGGACTCGACCTTGAACGTGCCGACCTTCGTCGTCCACTCGTCGAGCCCACCCGGCACGAACTCGTTGCCGGTGAAGCTGGTCATCACCTCGGCCGCGGCACGGCTGAACGAGCTGTGCCCGGATGCGTAGCCCTGGAACGCCGGCGTGACGAATGTCGGCAGCTGGTACGGGACCCAATTCGTGGCCAGGATCCAGGCGGCGCCGGAGGCCTGGGTCTTCGGATCCTTGGGGTTCCCGGCCCACGCGTAGATCGCGACCTCGCCCTCGTGGCCGGCGAGGGCGGCATGCCGCTGCCCGGGCGCCGTGGTCTGCTTGGAGATGAGCTCGATGAGGCCCGGGACGAGCGGCAGGCCCTCCTTGTTGTACGAGGGCAGGCTCGGGTCGGTCGACTGGCCGAGCTCCCCCATGTAGCGGATCATCGAGATCGGGCGGGTTCCGTCGTATTCGCCCTTCAGGCCCCAGGCCACGATCGCGGCGTCGTGCACGGCGCCGTTGAGCGCGAGGTACAGCTTCACGTCCCATTGCAGGCGGTCCACGGCCGGACCGGTGCCGCCGACCTTGAGGTCCGGGGCGAGCTCGTCGGAGACGTGGTTGGCGATGACGTTCCAGTGTCCGGGCGGCGTCTCGGACTTCGGTCCGTCGGCCCAGAACTCGGTGAGAGCGCGGGTGTAGTCGCCGACGTTGACGACCTCGGGAGCGTACGGCCGGCCGGTCGCGGGATTGACCGGATGGCCCTGGCCGTCGTTCGACCCGAGCGAGTTGGCGCCGCGGGCGCCGGGCGAGATGTCGATCGTCTCTGACGTCGAGGCGTCGAGCAGGCTGCTGTCACGGATCACCTCGACCACCTGGTCCTTGAAGGTCTGGTCGGTCTTCGGGTCACCGAGGCGCGCCGGGGGCCCGGGATCGATCGGTGAGACGTTGGCGCTGGCCTGCGCCGGCAGGGCGAAGCCCTTGACGCCGCCCCAATGTGGTCCGACGGCCTGCTGCACGCCGTTGACGACCGGGATTCCGTTCTGGGAGATCATGTGCTCGAGCTGGAGGGGCTGCCAGCGGTTCGGGTCGGCCATCGTGGTGCCGGACTTGGCCACGACCAGCGGCGGGTTCACGGTCTTGTAGTCCGGCGAGCTGTACCCGCCGGCCTCGTTCGAGCCGTCTGTCTTGCCGTAGGCGAGGATCGCCGCGGCAATCCGGTTGCCGAGGGCGGCAGGGGAGCTGCCGTCCGTCGTCGTCACGTCGATCGGATAGCACAGCGAGTCCATGACGTCGGCAAACTCCGAGAGCGACTGGTCGGCGCCCACGGCCTTGAGGTACCGGGCGCTCAGGACGCGATAGGCGGCGTAGCTGATCGTCTCGTTGCGGGCGGCGGCCACGTTCGACGCCTGGACCTTCTCACGGACGAAGAGGCCCGACGCGGTCGGGTCGTAAGCTGCCCAGGCGTCCCACATGGCGGCCGCGGTGTGGTACAGGTTGCGGGCATGGACGGGCGGGTTCGGAAGGGCGCGGCGGATGGCATCAAGGAGCGCCTCGTCCCAGCGCCGGGCGACGGACCACTCGGGATGGTTGGCGACGGTCGGGCATGCCGGGTTGCTGGACCAAGGATGGGAGACCGCGAGAACACCCGTCACGAGGACGACTACCGCGCCGAGCACGGCGACGGCTGCGAGCCTGCGCCGGGGTCGAATCGTTGCCATTTGAACGCCTCCGGTCGCCCACGAGGACGACGATTCAGAACTTCGACGAACAGGGAAGCCCGACCGCAGTCCCAGTATCGCGCCTTCGCGCGACGTCGGCTTGACACGGTATCGGTGTTGTAGCAGCCTACCTCAGGCATTTGAAAGAGAGGAACACAAATCCCGTGGCGATGCGGCTTCACGCGATCGGGCAGCGGAGCGAAACCGTGCGACGGGCGAACCTCAGCGCGATCGTCCGCGAGCTGCATGCCAACGGCCCGCTGTCGCGATCCCAGCTCGTCGCGAAGACCGGGTTGACCCGAAGCGCGATCCGGGGCCTGATCGGGGAGTTCGTCGCGGCGGACCTGGTGTCCGAGGAGCGCGCGGCCCCGCTCGGCGCACCCGGACGTCCGTCGCCGGTCGTCCGGTTGAGCCCCGGCGGCGCCGTCGTCCTGGCCCTCGACATCGCCGTCGATTCGCTCGCCGTTGCGCTGGTTGGGCTCGGTGGTGAGATCCTCGATATCATCCGCGTCCAGCGACCGCGCGGGCACTCGACGGTCGACGAGATCGTCAGCCAGCTGGCGGAGATGACCGAGCTCATCTGCGCTCGACCTGGAGGCGACGCCCTGATCGGGATCGGCGTGGCCGTCGTCGGGGTCGTCCGTCGCTCCGACGGACTGGTCTCGACGGCGCCGAACCTCGGCTGGCGCGACGTGCCGCTCGGTGATCACCTCGCCCGTGCGCTCAAGGCCGAAGTGCCGATCGCGATCGCCAACGAGGCAGACCTCGGCGCGCTGGCGGAGTTGCGCCGCGGCGCTGCTATCGGCGGCGACGATGTCCTGTACCTGTCGGGTGAAGTCGGCGTGGGTGGCGGGCTGATCGTCGGCGGCAGGCCGCTGACCGGGGTGGCAGGGTACGGTGGCGAGGTCGGGCACATCCCGGTCAATCCCGACGGCATCGTCTGCCGGTGCGGATCGGCTGGCTGCTGGGAGACGGAAGTCGGCGAGGAGGCGTTGCTCCGGCTGGCCGGTCATCAGCCCCGCGGCGGTTGGAGCGAAGTCGAGGCCGTCCTCGGGGAGGCCAGGGAAGGTGCCCCGGTCGCCCTGGCGGCGCTCGACGCCGTGGGACGCTGGCTCGGGTTCGGACTCGCCGGGCTGGTCAACGTCTTCAACCCGCGACTGGTCGTCATGGGCGGGCTGTTCGGGCGGATCCATCCGTATGTCGCGGACTCGCTCCAGCGCGAGCTCGACCGTCGGGCATTGCCCGCTTCGCGGATGCTGGTCCGCATCGTTCCGGCGATGCTCGGCGTGGACGCACCGCTGCTCGGAGCGGCGGAGCTCGCCTTCGAGCCACTGCTGTCCGACCCCGCCGCCTGGCTACGCCCACGAAGCGGTCTCGCCGAGCTGGCGAGCGCCTGATCGATGATCCTGTCCGCGACCGGATCGGTCGCTTTGCAGCAGGGAGCCACGTCTCGGGCAAGACGATGTCCGGGGCTCACGAATCAGGGCCGTGGAGGTCGGCCTTCAATCCTGCGTCTCGCAAAGGATTCCGCCTTGGGAGGGTGGTAGCCTAGCGCGGGACACGTGGAGCCGAGCAGCAACCAGGTTCGTACGAGGAGGAATCGGAAGAATGGTGAATCGCAGATTCGCGGCGCTCGTAGCAGTCGCCGCGATCGTCATGGCGGCGTGCTCGAGCAGTGGCGCCACAACCGCCCCGAGTGCGGGTGGTGGCGGCAGTGCGGCAGGCTGCGTCGTCGGCGTCTCCTGGAACAACTACCAGGAAGAGCGCTGGGCGAAGTGGGACGAGCCGGCCATCAAGAAGTCACTCGAGGCTGCCGGGGCGACCTACGTCTCGAACGACGCGAAGTCGTCCGCCGAGACGCAGGCGACCAACGTCGAGAACCTCATCACGCAGAGCAAGGCAAAGGTCCTGATCATCCTCGCCCAGGACGGGACCGCGATCAAGTCGTCGGTCGCCACGGCCACAGCGGCTGGCGTCCCGGTCGTGGCCTACGATCGCCTCATCGAGGACCCGGCGGTCCTCTATATCACCTTCGACAACGTCGAAGTTGGTCGGATGCAGGCGCGCGAGGTCTTCAAGGCCGTCCCCAAGGGCAACTACGCCTTCATCAAGGGCAACAAGGCCGATGCGAACGCTGACTTCCTCCGCGGTGGTCAGGACGAGATCATCAAGGCCGCCGTTGCCTCGGGCGACATCAAGAACATCGGCGAGACGTACACAGACAACTGGGATCCCGCCAAGGCCCAGACCGAGATGGAGCAGATCCTGACGGCCAACAGCAACAAGGTCGACGCCGTTCTCTCCGAGAACGACGGCATGGCCGGCGGCGTCATCGCCGCTCTTGCGGCCCAGGGCCTCGCGGGCAAGGTCGCGGTCTCCGGCCAGGACGGCGACACCGCCGCCCTCAACCGGGTCGCGCTCGGCACGCAGACGGTGGACGTCTGGAAGGACGCCCGACTTCTCGGCATGACCGCCGGCGACGCCGCCGTGGAGTTGTGCGGTGGCTCCAAGGTCGACAAGATCACCGGTGCCTCTCCGTTCACGACCCCCGGTGGCAACTCCCTCAGCTCGATCCT
>JBGPIH010000086.1:0-13094 GCA_041484785.1 Candidatus Limnocylindria bacterium | reverse complement strand
CTCTCCTTGGCGATCTGGGCCACGACCGGGGCCGCCCCGGATCCGGTCCCACCACCGAGCCCGGCCGTGATAAAGACCATGTCGGAGTCGACGAGGGCCTGACTGATCTTCTCCGAATCCTCCTCGGCCGAGCGCTGGCCGATGGCCGCATCACCGCCGGCGCCGAGGCCTCGGGTGATCTTGTCGCCGATCCGGATCTTGTGCGGCGCGTCCGCCTGGAGGAGCGCCTGCGCGTCCGTGTTGCAGGCGATGAACTCCACGCCCATCATCTCGGCCCGGATCATCCGGTTGACCGCGTTGCTCCCGCCACCCCCGACACCGATGACCCGGATCAGCGCGAAGTTCTCGGAATCGGAACGCAGCGGCATGAGCGTCTCCTCCGGGTGGGCCCGCGACGGGCCTCGATAGTCGTTCGGGCGGACCGTGCTGACGCTCCCGTGGCCCCGGCAGGTCCGTGGATTTGCCGGAGTATAACGCCGGATCAGGCGCGGAGCACCACCTCGAGCCGGGGGCCCGCCGCGGGGCGAACGAGTCGGCGGTGCACCCAGGCACCGCCCGTCGACTACGGGAAGATGCTCCGGAGCGCGTCGCGCAACCGGCCGAGACCGCCCCGTGCCGGCGCCGATTCGTAGCGCGCCGGCTCGCCGGCTCCGAGGCTCGAGGCTCCCCACTGGAGGAGTCCCACCGCGGTGCTGTAGCTCGGGTTGAGGAGCGTGTCGACCAGTCCCCCGATCCCCGACGGGGAGACGACCCGGACCGGCATCTGGAGGACCTCGCGACCGAGCTCGGCGGCGCCGGCGAGCTGGGCCGCCCCGCCGGTGAGCATGATGCCGGCCGGCAGCATGCCCACGCCGGCGGCCCGGATCTCGTTGTGCATCAGCTCGAACGTCTCGCGCATCCGGGCCTCGATGATCTGGCAGACCTCGAGCCGGCTGACGGTCCGGCCGGCGTCCTCGCCCAGGACGGAGACGCTGATCTCCTCGTCGTCCGTCACGGCCCGCAGGTCGCACGTGCCATGGCGGACCTTGAGCTCCTCGGCGACCTGGAGGCTCGTCTTGAGCCCGATCGCCACGTCGTTGGTCACGTTGTTGCCGCCGACCGGCAGGACTCGAGTATGGAACGGCGAGCCATCCTGGAAGAGCGCGAGATCGATCGTGCCGGCGCCGATATCGGCCAGGCCGACACCGAGCTCCTTCTCGGTCTCGGTCAGGACCGCCTCGGCCGACGCGAGCGAATTGACCACGAGCTCGTCGATCTTGACCCCGGCCGCGGCGACGCACTTGGAGAGGTTCTGCACGGCGGTCGCCGAGGCCGTCACGATGTGGGTCTCGACCTCCAGGCGCAGCGCGCTCATCCCGAGCGGGTCCTTCACCCCTTCCTGGCCGTCGACCGTGAACCCGCGCCGCTCCACGTGGAGGACCTCGCGGTTGGACGGGATCGACACCGTCCGGGCAACCTCGATCGCGCGGTTGACGTCCTCGCGGGTGACCTCGCGGTGGTGCCCGGTGACGGCGACCTGGCCCGGCGAGTTGAGGCTCTCGACGTGCTGCCCACCGACACCCACGAAGGCCCGGTCGATCTTCCAGCCGGACAGCCGTTCGGCACGCTCGACCGCGTCGGCGATCGAGCGGACGGTCTGGTCGATGTTGATGACGACGCCCTTCTTGAGGCCGGACGCCGGGACCGTGCCGTGACCCATGATCGTGAGCCGGCCGTCCCGACCGACCTCCCCGATCAGCGCGCAGACCTTGCTCGTGCCGACGTCGATGCCGACGAGGACCGCTTCTCGTTCCACCGTATCGTCCGTCTCCGTTCCGTATGAAGGTCTACAGGAAATGGCGCCGGATGAGCGCCACGTTGTTGAAGATGCGCAGGCCGAAGGTGATGAGCGCCACCAGGTAGAGATCCAACCCGAGGCGATCGCCGATGAAGGTCAGGAGAACCGCGACGATCGCATTGACCAGGAACCCGCTGATGAAGATCCGATTGTCGTAGACGCCGTCGAGCTCCGCGCGGACCGCACCGAGGACCGAGTCGAGCGCGGCGAGGATCGCCACGGCCGAATACCGGCTGAACTCGAAGCTGACGTTGACATTGAGGACGAGGCCGCCGAGGACGCCCAGGAGGAGCCCGAGCAACGGTAGCAGCACGTCGTGGTGTTCCTCGCTCCGATGGTTTCGGCAAGGCTACTCGACTGCGCGTGAACGCGGCAACTCACGGCGCGTGACTGGCCGACGCGCTCGGCTTCGGCGTGGGCCGCGGGACGTAGGTTCCGTCGGTGTCCGAGGCCAGGATGACCCGCTCGATGAGCGGCTCGCGTCCGATCAGGAGGCTGCGCAGCAGGCGCACCTGGCCCGGGATCAGGTCCGTCGTCCGCAGGCTCGGCGTGTAGAAGCCGAAGATCGCGAGCCAGCCCTGCGGGTTTGCGCGGATGACGAAGCCGTTCTCGTCGGTCACCCGGATCTGGAGCCCGGTCGCAGCGCTCCCGAGGTCGGCCGGCACGAGCGAGGCAAGACGGGTGGCCGCGTCGACGTCCTGGGGATCGAGTCGGGTCCCGACGTAGAGGCCGGCCGACGCGGCCCGCTGATCGTCGATCACCGGCAGGTCGCCAGCCTGCGGCGGAGGCTTGGCGGCGAGGCGCCCGAACAGGTTGCCATCCGAGTCGGCCAGGTAGCGCCGGGCGCCGACCTTCCAGACCAGGACGGGCACCCGCTCGTGGAGGGTGACGTGGAGGGTGCCGGGGAGCTGGACCGCGACGCTGGCGCTCCCGACCGTGGTGAGCTGCTCGAGGGCGGTCCGCAGCGGAGCCGTGGACAGGCGGAACAGGTTCTCGCCGCGGGCGGTCGCGATCACCGCCTCGGCAGCGGCCGTGTCCGTGTAGACGGCCCCATCCATCAGCAGCTTCGTGTAAACGAAGGCGGGCGAGGCGCCGACGCCGTAGATGGCCCCTGCCGAGGCGAGCATCGCCAGGGCCGCCCCGGCTCGGGCCACCGAGAGGCCCGCAGAGGCACGGCGGATCGGCCGGACGCGCCGGCCGGCGACCGGCGGCCGGGTGTGTCGCGCGAGCTGGCGGTCGCTCATCGCGGCAGGTCACTCGCGCTCAGCCGCCGCGCGGCGCGAGCCGCATGGCGCGCGATCGCCAGCTCGACGATTCGGACGCAGACCGCGCCGAAGTCGTAGCCGGCCTCGGCCGGCAGAGCCGGGAACAGGCTGATCGGGGTGAAGCCCGGGATCGTGTTGATCTCCGAGAGATAGATCGCGTCGCCGACGAGGAGGAAATCGAGCCGGGCGAAGCCCTCCGCCCCGACCGCCCGGTAGGCATCGCGCGCGATCTTGTGGATGGTCGCCCGCTGCCCGTCGGAGACCTCGGCCCGAGTCGAGGTCTGCGAGAGACCCGGCGTGTACTTCGCGGCATAGTCGTAGAACTCGTGGCCGGAGACGATCTCGCCCGGGCCGTACAGCTCGAGCCTGGCTGGATCGTTCCCGATGACCGAGACCTCGAGGTCGCGAGCGCCGGCCAGGTAGGTCTCGGCCAGCGCGAGCGTGTCGTGCCGGAAGGCGGACTCGAGGGCCGCATCCAGCTCCGATGGATCGTGGACCAGGGTCATCCCGACCGAGCTGCCCAGGCGCGCCGGCTTCACCATCAGGCGCGGGTCGCGCGCGCCGACGGCGAACGCCTGGAGCTCCCCGCGGATCGCGGTGGAGTCCGCGCGCCAGCGGCCGAGGCGGACCTCCCGCCAGTCTGCCACCGGCAGGCCGATCCCCCGGCAGAGTCGTTTGAACAGGGTCTTGTCCATGCCGATCGCCGAAGCCGCCACGCCCGAACCGGTGTAGGCGAGGTCGGCGGCCTCCAGCAAGGCCTGCACGGTCCCGTCCTCGCCAAACGGTCCGTGGAGGGCGATCGCCACGACCGGGCTCGGCTGGCTGGACGCGAGCCGGTCGATCGCCGCGCCGGGTGTCAGTGGGCCGGTCGCGCCGAGCGAGGCCGGAGTGTCGTACGCGGCTGCAGGCCGGCCCGCGCGCCGGTGATCGGCCGGCAGCCACCACCAGCCACCGGCGAGATCGATCAGGATCTGCTCGACCGGGTAACCCTCGGCGACCAGCGCGTCGGCGATCGCGGTCCCGGAAACGACCGACACGTCATGCTCCGCCGACGGCCCGCCGAGCAGCACGACGACCGGCGTAGCGCCGCGATCTCGCGTCATGCTGTCGCCGGCCAGTCGCCCACGAACTCGATCTCGAACTCGAGTCGCACTCCGTGGCGCGCCTCCACCTCGGCCCGGACCCGCTCGGCCAACTGGCGGACGTCCGCCGCGCTCCCCTTCCGGTCGTTGACGATGAAATTGGCGTGCTTCTCGGAGACGACCGCACCGCCGATCCGCAGACCCTTCAGCCCGGCCGCCTCGATGAGACGGCCTGCCGAATCGCCCGGTGGATTGCGAAAGGCGCTGCCGGCCGACGGCAACCCGATCGGCTGGTGGGCCTGCCGCCAATGCCGGATCTCATCCAGGCGACCCTTGATCGTCTCGGGATCCGCCGGCTCCAGCTGGAAGGTCGCCTCGATCACCAGCTCACGCGGAGCGCCGAGCGTCCCGTGCTTGAGTCGGCTGTCGCGGTAGCCGAATCCGAGCTCGCTCGCCGGGACGACCGCCTCGCCGCCATCGGCCACGAGCAACCGCACCGATTCCAGGATCCCGGCCACGTCGGCATCGTGGGCGCCCGCGTTGGCCCAGACCGCGCCGCCGATCGTCCCGGGGATCGCCAGCCCGAATTCCAGGCCGGTCAGGCCGGCGTGCTGGGTCTCGGTCGCCGCGCGGGCCATCTGGACGCCCGATTCGGCCGTGTAGCGGGTGCCGTCGACGCGCGAGCCCTCGGCACGTACCTGGATCACCAGGCCGCGAACCCCGGCGTCGGCGATCACCAGGTCGCTGCCCCGGCCGAGGACGAAGTGCGGCAGCTCGCGCGTCCGGGCGAAGCGGACCAGGGCGCGCAACTCGAAGGCGTTGTGCGCCGTCGCGAAGAGGTCGGCGGGGCCCCCGACCCGCATCGTGGTGAACCGGGCGAGCGGCTCGTCGCGCGAGGTCTTGACACCGATCCGGCGCTGGATCTCGGTCCCAAGGGCGATTGCGTCGAAGGCGGTGATCACGCCGGACCCCCCCGGGCCACGCGCTCGATCGTCGCGGCGTCCGGCAATGGGGCATGCTCCGCCACCGTCATCACGAGCTCGGCGACCGCAAGAGCCGCGCCGGGCCGTCCGAGCGACCGCGCCGCCGCCGACATGGCGAGGTGGGCAGCCGGATCGTCGAGGAGAGCCGCGGCCTCGAGCAACGCCGCAGCGTCGAACGATTCGTCCTCCACGAGGCGAGCGGCGCCGGCCTCCACCAGGCTGGTCGCGTTCGCGCGCTGATGGCCGGCGGCATGCGGATACGGAACGACCACCATGGGCAGGCCCAGCACGGACGCCTCGGCCAGCGTCGACGAACCCGCCCGCCCGACCACCAGGTCGGCCGCGGCCAGGGCCGTGAGCATGTCGTCGCGCAGGAACGGATACGGCCGGTAGCGCCCGCGGACGGCCTCGGGCAGGGCCTCGCGACCGGCCAGGGCGGCCGCGTAGCCGTCCTCGCCGGCGACGTGGATGACGGTCACGCGCTCGACCAGGCGGGGCAGCGCGTCCGCGACGGCCGCGTTGAAGCGACGGACGGTCTGCGATCCGCCGAAGATCAGCAGGACCCGCTCGGCCGGAGCGATCTCGAGGCGCCGCCTCGCGGCTTCCCGGTCGACGTCGCGGACGTCGCGGATCGGGGTGCCGGTGACGTAGCAGGCGCGCCCCGATCCCGCGACCACGCCAAGGGCTCGACAGGTCGCCTCGAACGAGACCGCGATCACCGTCGCCAGACGTGCCGTCGCCCGGACGGCTCGACCGGGGACCACGTTTCCGTCCCACAGGACGACCGGGATGCCGAGCGCCGCGGCAGCCAGCAGGACCGGGACGGCGATGTACCCACCCGTCGTGAAGACCGCGGCCGGGCGTTGCCGGGCAAGCACCGCCGCCGCCTGCGGAATCGAGAGGCCGAGACGAATCGGATCCAGGACGGCGTGCACGTCCGCCTCGGTCGTCCGCAGCGACCGGGCCACCAGCCTGGTCAGACCGATGCCGGCTGCGGGCACGAGGCTCGCCTCGAGGCCTCGGTGGCCGCCCAGCCAGTACAGCGTCGGCCCGTCAGGACGGGCGCGAAGCGACCGTGCGACGGCGAGCGCCGGGTAGATGTGTCCGCCCGTCCCGCCGGCCGCGATCAGCAGTCGCATCCTCGTTCCATGTCCCCTTCTCCACCGTCTCGCGCGAGATCGAAAGCAGGATCCCGACGGCCGCGAAGCTGATGATGAGCGATGAGCCGCCGGCGCTGATGAACGGCAGCGTGATGCCGGTGATCGGCAGCAAGGCGACGACGACTCCGATGTTGAGGAAGGCCTGCAGGCAGAGCCAGGCCGTGATGCCCGCCGCCAGCAGCGCTCCGAAGGTGTCGGGAGCCCCCAGGGCAACCCGGACGCCAGAGTACGCCAGGACGAGGAAGAGCCCGATCACGACGAGCGCCCCGAGCAGCCCGAACTCCTGGCCGACCTCGGCGAAGATGAAGTCGTTGAAGGCGTTCGGGACGAAGACCTTGCTTGCCCCGAGCCCGGTCCCGAGGAGGCCGCCGACGCCGAGTGCCAGGAGGCCCTGGACGGTGTGGAATCCGTCGCCGAGCCGGTCCAGCCAGGGGTCCTGCCAGACGCGGATTCGATCCAGCTGGTAGCCGCGCAGGCCAACCACGATCATCGCCAGCAGGGCTCCGGCTCCCATCACCGCGAAATGCACGAGGCTCGCGCCGGCCACGAAGAACATCGTGAAGACGGTCAGCGTGATCACCCCGGTCGTGCCCAGGTCCGGCTCCTTGAACACGAGCGCGATGATCGGGGCGACGATGACCAGGAACGGGACGGTGCCCGACCAGAAGCCGCGGATCCGGCCCCCGCGCTTGGCCAGCCAGTGGGCGAGGTAGATGACCAGGGCGAGCTTGGCGATCTCGGCCGGGTGGATCGCCGGCAACGGCCCGAGCTTCAGCCAGCGTGCCGAGCCCCCCACCACGATATTGAACTGAGGCACGAAGACCAGCACCAGCAGGACGACCGCCACGACGTAGAGCGGGACCGACGCCAGTCGCAGGTAGCGGTAGTCGACCCGCATCATCACCGCCATCGCGATCATGCCCAGGATGGCCCACTGGATCTGCGGACCGACCGTCACGAAGGTGTCGGCGTCCTGCGACAGATAACCCCGGAGCGCCGACGACGAGTAGACCATCAGGATGCCCAGGGCGGTCAGGGCGACGACCACGACCAGGATCACGTAGTCGGCCTGGTGGCGCTCGCGGCGGACCGCGCCGGCGCGGCTCTTCACCGGCGTCCGGTTGACCATCGTGCGTTCCGTGGCGGTGGGTTCCGCCTCGATGGCGGGCCGCCCCGGGCGCGGGATCGGAAGGGCGAGGTTCATCGGTCGTCACCCCCGGATCGATGGGCAGCCGCCAGGGCGGCGACCGCGGCCTTGAACGCGCGCCCCCGGGCCGCGTAGTCGACGAACATGTCGAAGCTCGCCGCGGCGGGGCTCAACAGGACGGTCGCCTGCTCCGCGCCCGGACCGGACTGGGCGAGCCATTCGCGGGCGATCGCGTCGGCGCGCCGGACCGCGTCAGCGAGATCGTCGGCGGCCTCGGCCCGGGCCAGGCCGGCCGCCCGGAAGCTCGCCCCAAGCGTTCCGCCGCTTTCGCCGATCAGGACCGCGGCGATCGCCCGCTCGGCCACGACCGGGGCCAGCGCGCTCAGGTCGATCCCCTTGTCCCGACCGCCGGCGATCAGGACGATCGGACCGTCGAATGCGCGCAGGGCCGCGATCACCGCGTCGGGCTGCGTCCCCTGCGAATCGTTGACGAAGCGAACGCCGTCGATCAGCGCGACCGGCTCGAGGCGGTGCTCCACGCCGGTGAACGACGCGGCCGCTGCGCGGATCGCGTCGGGCGCAACGCCGAAGAGGAGGCCCACCGCAACGGCCGCCAACGCGTTGGAGACGTTGTGACCGCCCGGGATGGAGAGCTCGGCCGTTGGCATGATCCGGCCACCGGGGCCGGTCGCGGCTATCCCGCCGCCGGCGAGTGGCAGGCGCTCCACACCGGCTGCGACGATCCATCCCTCCACGACGCCCAGGCCGCCGGCCACCGGACGGTCCCGGCGATAGAGGATCGATGGCACGATGCCGAGACCGGCATACCCGGTCACCACCGGGTCCTCGGCATTGAGGACCAGGGCTCCGTCCGGGTCCACGAGCTCGGCCAGCCGCCGCTTGACCCGCCGGTAGGCCTCGAGCGATCCGTGCCGATCGAGATGGTCCGAGGTCACATTGGTGTAGACGGCAACGGTCGTCCCATGCGACAGCGTCGGAAGCTGCAACTCCGAGAGCTCGTCGACGACGCGATGCTCCCTCGTGAGCTCGGGGAGCCGCTCGATCAGCGGGGTCCCGATGTTCCCGCCCAGGACGACCGGGTGGGACGGGTCGGCGGCGAGGATGCCCGCCGTCAACGACGCCGTGGTCGTCTTGCCCTTCGTCCCGGTGACCCCGATCGTCGGCGCCGGGCAGAGTCGAAGGAAGAGATCCGCCTCGGAGACCAGGACCGGACTGGACGGATCACCGCCTGTTCTGGCTGAGCGAAGCTGCTGGAGCGCAGCCCGGAGTCGCGGTTCGGTCGTGGGGTAGTCCGGTGTGATCGACGGCGACGTCGCGACCAGCTCCGCGCCGGCCCAGCTGGCGGCAGGGTCGATCGTCGGGCCCAGCAACAGGCGGACCCGGCGCCCGCCCAGCGCCCGGATCGCCTCCGCCAGCTCGTCGGTCGATCGGCCGTCGTAGACCGTCACCCGGGCGCCCGCATCGCTCAGGAAGCGCGTCAGGGCGATCCCGCTTCGCGCCAGCCCGAGCACCGTCACCGGCCGGTTGCGCAGGGCACCGGCGGCGACGGCGGCCATGTCGAGCGCCTCGGGATCGAGCGGACCGGCCGGCCTGGCCATCGCCATCACCCGAGCCGATCCAGCGACGCCAGGAAGAGGGTGACCCCGAGCAGGGCCGCGAGGATCCCGACGATCCAGAACCGGATCGTGATCTTCTCCTCGTCCCAGCCACCCAGCTCGAAGTGATGATGGATCGGGCTCATCCGGAGGAGACGCCGCCCGCCGCTCACTCGGAACCAGCCGACCTGGAGCAGGACCGACGCGGTCTCGATGACGAAGATGATCCCGATCAGGGGGAGCACCAGGATCTGGCCCGTGATGAGCGCCGTCACCGCGAGGGTGGCGCCGAGCGAGAGGGCGCCCGAGTCGCCGATGAAGATCTGGGCCGGGTGGACGTTGAACCAGAGAAAACCGAGCAGCGCCCCGATGATCAGGGCGCACAGCAACGCGAGGTTCTTCTGGTCCGGTTCGTTGAGCAGGGCGATCAGCATGTAGGCGACGAAGGCGATGGCCAGCGTGCCGCCGGACAGTCCATCGAGGCCGTCGGTGATGTTCACGCCGTTCGCCGCCGCGATGATCGCGAATGCGGCGAACACGACGTAGAGGCGCGGATCGATGGAGACGGCACCCACGAACGGGACCGCGATCGCGGTGATGTCGTAGGTCTGCTGGATCTGCCAGGCCGCGACGAAGGCGACCACGGTCAACCAGATCAGCTTCTGGCGCGCCCGGATCCCCTCCCCGGTCCGGGCGTTCAGGTAGTCGTCGAATGCTCCCAGCAGGCCCACGGTCGCCATGGCGGCGATCGGCGCGAAGGTCGAGGCGTCCGGCTGACTGCGCAGGAAGAAGTAGATGCCGAGCACGACCGCCACGATCAGCAGGCCGCCCATCGTGGGCGTCCCTTCCTTGATGTAGTGGCTCTCGGGGCCCTCGCGGCGGATCCGCTTGCCGAACCCGAGGGCGTGGAGCAACCGGATGTACGGGCCCATCAGGATCACCATGATCGCGAAGGCGAGCAGCAACCCCTGGATGAGCTCGACCGTCATCGGGCGGGCCCCCCGCCGGCCTCTCGCCCGAGCCCCTCGACCAACCGCTCGAGACCGATCCCGCGCGACGCCTTGACCAGCACCACGTCCCCATCGCGAAGCCGCGGGGGCAGGAACTCGAGGGCTGCGTCTATGTCGGCAACCAGCCAGACGCGCGCCGGGTCCATCCCTGCGGCCACGGCTCCCTCGGCGATCCCGGCCGCCGCCCCACCCACGACCAGCAGCCAGTCGGCGGTCCGGGCAGCGGCCTCACCGACCACCCGATGTCCCTCGTCGCCGGCCTCACCAAGCTCGAGCATCTCGCCCAGCACGGCACCGCGCCGGCCCGATACGCCGCCCAGCAAGTCCAGGGCCGCGACGACCGACCGCGGCGACGCGTTGTACGTGTCGTCGATGAGGGTCACCGCCCCCATTCGGACCACCTGCACGCGGTGCGGTGCCGACCAGCCGACGCCGAGCCCGGCCACGATCTCATCGAGGCGGAGCCCAGCGGCATGTCCGACGGCCGCCCCAGCCAGCGCGTTGTGGACGGACAGGCGCCCGAGCGTCGGGATCGCGACCGCGCGACGGCCGGCGTGGGTCCGCAGCATGAAGCGCATGCCCGCGAGGCCGGCCGATTCCACCGCCTCGGCACCGACGTCCGCACCAGCGTCGAAGCCGTACGTCATCGACCGTGCGACCGAGCGGCTCCCCATCCGGCGGACGATGGGGTCGTCCGCGTTGAGGATCGCCGTGCCGTCCGGTGGCAGGGCCTCCAGGAGCTCGCCCTTCGCCGCCTCGATCGCGCGCAGGGATCCGATTCGTGCCAGGTGGACCGGTTGGACGGCGGTCACGAGCCCGATGCTCGGCCGGGCGATCCGGGCGAGCTCGGCGATCTCACCGCCGACGTACATCCCCATCTCGAGCACCGCCGCCTCGTGCTCGGGATTGAGCTGCAGGACGGTGAGCGGCAGCCCGATCTCGTTGTTCTGGTTGCCCTCGCTGCGGAGCGTCACGAAGCGCTCGCGCAGGACGGCCGCGATCGCCTCCTTGGCCGACGTCTTGGCGATGCTCCCGGTCACGCCCACGACCAGCAGCCGGAACCGGCGCCGCCAGCCGGCGGCAACCGCGCCGAGCGCCGCCAGGGAGTTCGCGACCCGGACGACCGTCACGTCCCCGAGGGCAGCCGGATCGGCGATCGGTCGGGTGACCAGCAGGCCCGCCGCTCCGCGTGCCAGCGCGTCGGCGATGAACTCGTGGCCGTCGGTCCGCTCGCCGGGCAGCGCGACGAACAGCTGGCCGGGTGTCACCTGGCGGGAATCCACGGCCGCGCCACGGATCGGCCGGTCGGATCGGACCAGGAGCCGCCCCCCGGTCAGCCCAGCCAGCTCGTCCGAGCTGAGCGAGGGCGTGTCGGATGCCCCCGGCGCCTGGGTCGACGGATCGACGTCGGTCACGGTCACCAGTGTCGCACAGGGTGCCGTCACCGGTTGGCAGTCAGGGCCGGCGACGTCGGTCGGTCTGTCAGCAGATCCGGCGTGGTGATCCCATCGGTCGCGATGCGCCGGAAGAGCTCGAATGACATGACCGGCATCTCCAGCTGTCCGACTCTCGCGACCGTGGGAGTTCCCTCCTCGATCTGGATCGCCACGACAAGGTCGGGGATTCCGGTCTCGCGACCGATGAACCCGACGAACGAGTAGTTGAACAGGTTCGCCTTCCAGGCACCGTGCCCGTGGTTCGCTTTCGGGTCCCAGATCTGGGCCGTCCCGGTCTTGCCGCCCACGTCATAGCCCGGGACGATCGTTCGGTCGTGGTAGAAGGGCACGACGGCGATGACGTGCTGCATCATCTTGACCAGGGTCCTGGAGAGCGGGCTGCCGATCACCTGCTGGCCCGGCGCGACCGACACGTCGTCGTTGCCCACGCCCTTGACCACGTGCGGATGCACCTGGGTGCCGCCGTTCATCAGCGTCGCGTAGGCGGAGGCCAGCTGGATCGGGGTGACCGCTACGCCCTGCCCGAAGGCGGCGTTGGCCAGGTCGATCTCGCGCCACGGTGTGATCCCCGGGTCACGCACGATCCCCCCGACCTCGCCGGCCACGTCGATGCCGGTCGGCTTGCCGTACCCGAGGCGCAGCCACATGTCGTAGAGGGTGGTGGCCGAGGCCTGGGTGTTGGCGCCCAGTCCGAGCGCGACCTTGGCGGCCACGACGTTGCGCGACCAGGCGACCCCGTCCTGGAACTCCATCCAGCCCTTCCCCTTGCGGTCGGCGTCATCGATCTTGGTCCGTCCACCGTCCAGCCGGAGCGTCCCGACGTCCTTGACCATCGTGGATGGGGTGACCGTGCCGGCCTCCAGCGCGGCCGTCGCGGTCATCATCTTGAAGACCGAACCCGGTTCGTAGACGCTGGCCACGATCGGGTCGATGAAGCGCGATGGGTCGGTCGCCGCGATCGTCTTGTAGTCGTTGGCGTCGAAGGAGGGATAGCTCGCCATCGCGTAGACCTCGCCCGTATACGGATCCATGACGACCGCCGAGACGCGCTTGGCCCGGTCGGCGACCCAGGCCGCCAGGAGCTCCTGCTCGACTCGCATCTGGAGTCCCGCGTCGATGGTCAGGCGCAGGTCCGTGCCGGACACGCCGGCGGCGCTCACCGTCGCGCTCTCGAGCACCGGCCGACCCGTCGCGTCACGCTGGGCAACGATCTCCTGGGGCGCGCCGCCGAGTGCCGCCTGGTACTCCTGCTCGACCCCGTACTGGCCGACGCCGTCGCGATTCACGAAGCCCAGCAGGTGGGCGGCCAGGGTCGTCCCGGGACCGCCGCCCGGCTGCGGGTAGACGCGCTCGGGCTCGAGCTCGAGCGACATGCCGACGACACGCCCGGTGTCGATGGCAGCCTGGATGCGGTCGGCCAGCTGGCGCTCGATCCCGTGCCGGATGATCAGGTAGCTGCTCTTCGAGGCAAGCTTGTCGCGCAGGGCGATGGCCCCCGCATCGTCGAGGCCGAGCAGTTGGGTGAGCTCCGCCACCG
>JBGPIH010000085.1:0-13133 GCA_041484785.1 Candidatus Limnocylindria bacterium | reverse complement strand
GGCTGCCGGCGGGACCGAGCGGCCCGGCTACCCGCCCCGGCCCAACCATCCCTGGAACCGTCCAGGGCCCAAGGCCCCGAGTCGGGCCATCCTGACAGAATCACTGAGCAGATGACCTGACAAAGTCACTGAGCAGCGACATCCTTGGGCAAGTCGGTCGACCGGGCGGGCTCCTCAGGTCGCCGGCGGCCAGGCTCCGGGCGGCGGATCGATGCGGCCATCGCCCCACACCTCCGGGCCGCAGAAGTACGGTCGCGCGCGCGGGACCGCCAGGCTCCGCGGATCCGCACGCCAGGCGGACAGGGTCGCCTCCAGCCAGGCGTCGATCTCGGCGAATTCGGTCCAGCGCCGGAAGTCCCAGCGGGCCTCCAGGCAGATCCTGACCAGAGCGCGCTTGGCCCAGACGATGTCGCTGTAGCCGGCCGCATAGCGATCGCTCTCGCCGTCGCCGACGAAGACGACCGCCCGGCCGGCCGCCTGATGGGCCAGGACGCGATTGCGCTTGCAGGTCCCGCAGACCAGGCAGGTCGGGTGGCCGTTGGGAAAGGCAATCGACGCCCGCCGGCCGTCGAAGGTCGTGCGCGCCGTGACCACCGGGAGCTCCCCCACCCCGAGCGCCTCGAGCGCGGGACCGATGAAGAATCCGAATCCATCCGAGACGACCTCGACGACCACGCCGGCAGCCTGGGCATGCCGGACGAAGGGCACGAACCCCGGGTCGTGGGGCTGGGCCGCGGCGGTCGCCAGCAGTGCCCCGGGAGGCGCGTCGACCAATCCCATCTCGATCTCCATCAGCCGACGCGAGCCCATCAGCCCGGCGTCGTACGCGGCGGCCTCCGACTCCCAGATGGCCGGGACGTGCTCGGCCATGACGGTGTCGGAGACGTCGGTCAGGGCGATCGTCCCGTCGTAGTCGACGAGGATGGCCAGTGGCGGCTCACCGGGTCCGAGTGCTCGGACCGGCGGCGCGGCGCCGGCGTCGACACGCCTGCTCAAGCTCACGCCGGTTCGCCGATCGGGCGTGCCCCGCCGCGACCGGGCCAGGCGCCTCGCCGCAGCAGCGCAACCCCGCCGAGGATCACCACCCCGCCGACCACCTGGGCCGGTCGGATCGCCTCGCCGAGGAAGACCGCGGCGAGGACCACGGCCAGTGCCGGGACGAGCGCCTGGAGCGCGGTCACGCGCGTCGGCCCGAGGAGCTTCAGGCCGTGGAAGACGACGACGTTGGAGAACCCAGCCGCCAGCGTCCCGGAGTACAGGATGGCAAGCGCAACGGGCAGGCCCACGCCCGACAGGTCCGCCGAGGCCAGCTGCGCGATCCCGACCGGGGCGATGAACAGCGTTCCGGCGACGACCGCCCAGGTCGTCGCCACCAGCGGGGAGTGCCGGCGAAGGATGCGCGCCCCAACAATCGTGTAGATGGCCCAGCACGAGGCGGCCGCGATCGTGAGCAGGTCCCCGACAAGCGAGACGCCAAAGTCCAGACGCTGGCCCGCGGCGATGACCATGCCCACCCCGAGGAACGAGACGAGGGCGCCGGTCAGCTTGGCCGCGCTCGGGGTGTCGGCACCGGTCGCCGCGGCCAGCAGCGCCGTGATCACCGGCGTGGTTGCGAGCAACAAGGCCGAGTCGCCGGCAGGGATGGACTGCAGCGCGACCGGCCACAGGATCTGGTAGCAGCCGAACCCGACGATCCCGAGGAGCGCGATCCGCAGGGCGTCGCCGCGCGGCAGGCGGATCGTTCCCTGTCGCCAGCGCAGGAGAGCGAGCAACGTCAGCGAGGCGATGATGTAGCGCACGAAGGTGAAACCCACCGGCGGCAGGATCCCGATCGCACCCTTGACGACGATGAAGTTGCCGGCCCAGAAGACCATCACGACCAGCACGCCGAGCTCCGCCAGGCGACGGTCGCCGGCCATGGCCGGCGACGTCGCGGCCCTGGGTCGGACGACGCTCGCCGCATCGCCCGCAAACAGCGCGACGCCCGCCGGTTCGGCGGGCGTCCCAGTTGGGTCGGAGGCTGGATCGCGGACGATCAGGCGCCCTCCTGATCGAGCTCGAGGATCTCCTCGTCCGCTTCCTCGGTCAGCTTGAGCCAGACGAACAGGCCGGCCAGGACGGCGAGCGGGATGACGATGAGCGCCGCGAGGGTCACGCCCAGCGCGACGGCTACGGTCTTGAGTGCCTTCATGCGATACCTCCAGGTGCGATTCGGTGGCCTGCGATCAGGATTTCGCCGGTGTCTCGACGTGTCGAAGGCTGGGCCCACGGGAGACCAGGTCGCTCACGTCCTCGCGGGTGAATTCGACGAGCTCGTGATGGCTGCCGGCCTGGCCGCTCATCAGCAGGCGAACCACGAACGCGCCGCCCTGCTCGAAGAAGAAGACGTCCCTGGGCTTCTGCTCGTCCATGTAGCGGCCGATCACCCTGAACGCCGTCTCGTAGGACCCTGCGACGTGCGGTGGGGGCGGCGGGACGCGGCCGCGGCGAGCGCTGGCCTCCTCCATGAATCGGGCGATGTCTTCGTCGAGGAACGTCAGCGTCTCCTTGGTCTGTGTGCCGATCGACTCGGACCACGTTCCGCCGTGGTCGCCGGAGATGACCAGCCCCTGGACGATGTACCCATCCGGTGCTTCGACGAGAAGGACATCCTTCATCCCGCGTTCGTCGATGAACGCGCCCATGGAGCGGAAGACTTCCTCGAAGTCCTGGCGCGGGCTGCCCTCGTAGATCCGCATGTGATCGCGCCCTCCTCGGGATGAGAGCCGGTCTTCCGGTCCGTCGAGTGTACCAGCGCCCCAAAGCCGGGCGAGGCGGCGGACGGCCCGGGCCCCGGGCGGTCAGCGGGCCACGAGAACGGCCGCGAGCTCGCCGGCGACCCGCGCGTCGTTCACGATCAGGGCGGTGTTCGCGCGGACCGACGCAGCGCCGGTCAGGACCGCGATCCGGGCGAGGAGCCACGGGGTCAGCGCGGGTCCTCCAATCCCGGCTTCGTCGGCGTCGCGAACGGCACGATCGACGGCATCTCGGGCGACTTGCTCCGGCAGCGCCGCATCCGCCGGAACGGGTGCACAGATCACGATGCCCGCGCCGAGACCGAGCGCGAGATGGGTCGCCACGAGCCCTGCCGCTGCCGCGACATCCGGCACGGATGCGGGTGCGCGGATCCCAGCCGATCGAGCGAAGAATCCGGGCAGCTCGTCCTGGCCGATGGCCACGACGGGAACCCCGCGGGTCTCGAGGTATTCGAGCGTCGCCGCGACGTCGAGGATCGCCTTCGGGCCGGCGCACACGACCGCCATCGGCGTTCGGGCGAGCTCTTCGAGGTCAGACGAGACGTCGAAGCTCGGGGCTCGACCCGCGACGCCCCCCAGCGCGCCCCGGTGGACGCCGCCGATGCCACCGGTCGCGAAGACTCGAATTCCGGCCGCGTGGGCGGCGATCATCGTGGCGGAGACGGTCGTGGCCGCCCAGCCACCCTCGGCCAGGGCGGACGCCAGGCTCGGTCGCGCGGCCTTGCGCACGGATCCTGGCGGACCGGTCGCCAGCGCCTCGAGGTCGGCCGCGGTCAACCCGACCAGCAACCGCCCGCCGTGCACGGCCACGGTGGCGGGCACCGATCCAGCGGAGCGCACCGCCGCCTCCGAGGCCCGGGCGACCTCGAGGTTCTGTGGATACGGCAGGCCGTGGCTGATCAACGTCGATTCGAGCGCAACGACCGGCCGGCCGCCCGCCAGCGCATCCGCGATCTCGGGGGCGACGGTGAGCCGATCGGCGACGCTGCGCGCATCGAGCATGCGCCAAGCGTAACGGCGCGACTACCCTGTCGCTCATGCCGACTCGCCGACGGATGACCCCCACCGACATCCGGCGCCAGGTGGTCGTCGAAGAGCTTGACCTGGCCCGGGATGGCACGCTCGCTGTCGTCGCTCGGCGATCGGTCCGCGGCGACCGGTACGTTACGCACCTCCATGCCATCCCGCTCGGCGAACGCCCGATCTCGGTAGCGCGCCCGTTGACCTCCGGGTTGGTCCGCGACGGGCACCCGCGCATCTCCCCGGACGGCCAGGCGCTGGCGTTCGTTCGGAGCGACCCGGCTGACGATGATTCGATCGCATCGATCGTCATCCTCGATCTCCGCCGGGGCCGGGAACGAGTCCTGCCGGCCCGCGGGCATGGGTCGGTTGGCGAGATCGCATGGTCGCCCGACAGCAGCCGGCTGGCCTTCACGGCCGAGGTCGACCCGCCGCGCTTCCTCGTCGGCCCGGTGCCCCCCGTGGACGCCCGGAGACCGCGGCGTGGCCACGATGCAGGCCCGGTCCCAGGTGCTCGAGCCCGTCGGATCACGCGGGCGGACTGGCGCTGGAACGGGTCCGGCCACCAGGACCGCTGGTCGCACCTGTTCGTCGTCGGGATCCGGGCCGCAGCGCGGGCGCGCCAGGTCACCGCCGGCGACTGGGGCCTGGCCGACATCTGCTGGTCGCCGGATGGGGGCACGGTCGCGTTCGCGGCGGACCTCACCCCCACCGCCGACATCCTCCCGCGCCAGACGATCTGGGCCGTGGACGTGGAGGCCGATCCGGGCTCCGCGGCCGCCGAGCCGCGCCCGGTCCTGACGCCCGCCGGCTACGCGAACCGCCCGGCCTACGCACCTGACGGTCGCTGGCTTGCCGCTATCGGCGTGCTCGAGGAGAACCCGCTCGACGACATCAGCCCGGGAATCCTCGTGGGACCGGCCGATGGGTCGGCCGCTCCCTGGGCGCTGGCTCCCGAGCTCGACCGACCGATCGGCAACTGGACGGACACGGATCTCAACGGCTGGATGGTCTCGGGGCGACATGGTCCGTCCTGGCTCGATCCCGTCACGGTCGTGGCCACCGTCAGCGACCGCGGTCGCTCGTACCCGGCCCGGTTCCGCGTGGATCCGCGGTCCGGCCGTCCCGTCTCAGCACCGAGCGCGACCCCGCGCCACGAGCCGGGCCCCTGGTCCGACGCGACGACCCACACCCTGGCAGCGTCGCCGACCGGCGTCATTGCGGTGCTCGGCACGCTCGGGACCCGTGCCATGGAGCTGATGACCCTCGGCGACGACGGCAGCGGCAGGCCGCGCTGGACCACGAGGTCTTCGCTCGGATCCGCCTGGCAGCGCCGCCTCCTCCAGCCGGAGATGCGCCGGTTCGAGGCGCCGGGCGAGGGCGGCCTCATCGAAACCTGGGTCGCATCGCCGCCGGGAGCGGGTGACGCCGCGCTCCCCACCGTAGTCGACGTCCACGGCGGGCCGCTCGGAGCGTGGGCTCCCGCGCCGCATGTCGAGGTCGCCCTGCTGGTCGCCCGGGGGTACCGCGTGATCCTGCCCAACATCCGCGGGTCCACCTCGTACGGTCGGGCATGGATCCGGCCCCAGCTGGGCGATTGGGGCGGGGTGGACGCCGCCGACGTCAACGCCGCCATCGATCACGTCATCGACGTCGGGCTCGCCGATCCGGATCGCCTCGGCGTCCTCGGGCTCAGCTACGGCGGGTTCATGGTGAACTGGCTCGTCGGAACCACGGACCGGTTCCGCGCGGCTGTCTCGGAGAACGGCGTGACCAACCAGGTCTCGAGCTGGGCGAACTCGGACTCCGGCCCCGACTACGACCGGGCCGCGCTCATGGGCGACCCGTTGAGCCCGGCGGGAATCGAGCGCCTCTGGCGCCAGTCGCCGCTTCGCCATGTCGGCGCCATCCGCACGCCGCTCCTGCTGCTCCAGGCCGAGGCGGACCTGCGCTGCCCGCCGCAGGACAATGAGCAGCTGTTCGTCGCCCTGCGTCACCTTGGCCGGACCGTCGAATACGTCCTCTATCCGGAGGAATCGCACGTGTACGCGTCGTCGGGCCGGCCCGATCGGAGGATCGATCGGATGACCCGGATGCTCGACTGGTTCGACCGCTACCTTCGCCCCTAGCCGATCACCACCTCGGGGCGCCCGGCTGACAGCTGCCGCGCCGCGGTTCGGTGTCCGGCCAGCGCCGCCCGATGGAGCGACGCCGACGGTGATCGGCCCGCGGCTCGCGCGCTGAACCAGCCGAACAGGAAGCCGGCGTCGAACGCATCCCCGGCGCCGGTCGTGTCGGCGGCCATCAGCGTTTCCGTCGCCGCCTCGAAGCGAAGCGTGCCGGCGCCGGCGCGAGCGAAAACGGTGGCGCCCTTCGAGCCGCGCTTGACCACGGCGATCGAAGCAAACGCGAGCAGCCCGTCCAGCGGCCCGCCACCGAGCAGCGCCTCCGCCTCGGACGCCGTCGCGAACAGCAGGTCCGGCGCGGCATCGACGACGAGGGCGCGGGCCGCGCGCCGGCCCCCGGCCATGAGCGGGGCGATCGAGGCCAGGTCGAGGCTCACGGCGGCCCCGGCGGCCCGTCCGAGCTCGAGCGCATGGCGCCCGGCGTCGCCGAGTGGACCGCCGAGCAGCGAGTAGATCGGCAGGTGGACCGCGTCGGTACCGGCAAACCAGGCCGCCCGCAGATCGGCTGGCCCGAGCAGCTCGGCTGCACCGCGATCCTGGACGAAGCTGCGCTCGCCGTCCGCGGTCAGGACGACGCCGATCCGGCCCGTTCGGGCGCCCGCGATCCGCGCGACGCGGGGCCTGACACCGTCGGAGCGAATGGCCCCGACCAGGGCCCGCCCGGTCGCATCGCGGCCGACCGCCGCAATGAGGCTCACCCGCGCCCCGAGGCGGCCGAGCCAGCGCGCGGTGTTGGCCGCCGAACCGCCCTGGACCAGCGCGACGCGCCCGGGGACGTCGGTCCCGGCTTCGAGCGGGCGGGCCGGCGCCAGGACCACGTCGAGGACGAGGTCGCCGAGCACGACGACGTTCGGTGGCCTGGCTCGCTGCGGACGGCGGATCGTTGGCATCCCGGGGAGGATAGCCGGGCCCGCGCCTACAATGAGCGCCCCGAACCCCGCCCTGCTCCTGGCCCCTCGGCACCCGAATCCGGAGTCGAACGCATGACCATCGTCACGGACCTCGACCGCCTCGCCATCGACACGATCCGGACGCTGTCCATCGATGCGGTCCAGAAGGCGAATTCCGGCCATCCGGGCGCCCCGATGGGAGCGGCGCCGATGGCCTACGTCCTGTGGACCCGGTTCCTGCGCCACGCGCCAACGCATCCGGACTGGGCCGATCGCGACCGCTTCGTCCTGTCGGCCGGCCATGCCTCGATGCTGCTGTACTCGCTGCTGTACCTCACCGGCTACGGCGTTACGCTCGAGGACATCGAGTCCTTCCGGCAATGGGGCAGCATCACGCCCGGGCACCCTGAGTACGGCCTCACGCCGGGGGTCGAGGCGACCACCGGCCCGCTCGGGCAGGGCCTGACCAACGCGGTCGGGATGGCGATCGCCGAGCGCCGTCTCGCGGCAGAGTTCAACCGGCCCGACCAATCGATCGTGGATCACAGGACCTACGTCATCGCCTCGGACGGCGACCTCCAGGAGGGAATCGCCTCGGAGGCGGCCAGCCTGGCCGGGCATCTGCGACTCTCGAAGCTCGTGGTGCTCTACGACGACAATCACATCCAGCTCGACGGCCCGACGTCGATGGCCTGGTCCGAGGACGTCCCGGCGCGGTTCGAGGCCTACGGCTGGCACGCCCAGCGGGTCGAGGACGGCAACGACATCGTCGCGATCGAGGCCGCCATCGAACGGGCCCGCGCGGACGGCCGGCCGTCCCTGATCGCGGTCCGGACCCATATCGGGTACGGCAGCCCGAACAAGCAGGACAGCCAGAAGGCGCACGGCGCGGCGCTGGGACCCGAGGAGGTCCGCCTGACCAAGGAGGCCTACGGCTGGGACCCGGATCGCTCGTTCTACGTCCCCGACGAGGTGCGCGACCGGTTCCGGGCGGCGATCCCCGCTGGCGAGGCGCTCGTCGAGGCGTGGGAGGCGCGGTACGACCGGTATCGCGCGACCTATCCGGCCGAAGCCGCCGACTTCCGCCGGCGGTCCACCCGCGGCGGTCTGGCCAACGGCTGGGACACGGACCTCAAGACCTACGACGTCGGGACCGAGGTCGCCACGCGGAACGCCAGCCAGGACGCGATCCAGGCACTCGCGCCGCGCGTCCCCGAGCTATTCGGCGGCGCCGCCGACCTCTCCGAATCCAACCTGACCGACGTGAAGGGAGAGCCCAACTTCGGTCCCGACATTCCGGGCCGCAACCTGCGCTTCGGGGTCCGCGAGCACGCCATGGGCGGGATCGCCAACGGGCTCGCCTATCACGCCGGGTTCGTCCCGTACGTCGCGACGTTCCTGACCTTCAGCGACTACATGCGTGGATCGGTCCGGCTGGCGGCACTCTCCGGGCTCCACGTGATCTACGTCTGGACGCACGATTCCGTGGGCCTGGGCGAGGACGGCCCGACCCACCAGCCGGTCGAGCACTACGCTGCCCTCCGGGCGATTCCGAACCTCTGGTTCGTGCGCCCGGGGGACGCCAACGAGACCACGGCGGCCTGGGCGCTCGCGCTCGAGCGGCGGGACGGGCCGGTTGCTCTGGCGCTGACCCGTCAGAAGCTGCCCACCCTCGCGGGCACGGCCGGGAAGGCGCGCGAGGGGGTCGCCCGCGGCGGCTATGTGCTGCGCGAGGCATCGGGCGGCTCACCACAGCTCATCACGATCGGCACCGGCTCCGAGCTCCAGCTCGCGTTCGCGGCCGCCGAGACGCTCGAGGCCGAAGGGATTCCCACCCGGGTCGTCTCGCTCCCCTGCTGGGAGCGTTTCGAGGCCCAGGACCAGGCCTATCGCGACGCGGTCCTGCCGCCATTGGTTCGAAGGCGGCTCAGCGTCGAGGTCGGGGTCTCGCTCGGCTGGGAGCGCTGGGTCGGCGACGAAGGCGCGATCATCGGGCTCGACCACTTCGGCGCATCCGCCCCGGCCGGCGCGATCTTCGAGCACTTCGGATTCACCGCCGGGCGGGTCACGGACGTGGCGCGCCGGGTCGTCCGCGAGGGCCTGCGAGGCCGCGTCGCCACCCTCGAACGCGGCCACTTCTGAGCCGAACCGACCCACCTGGCGAGATCGCTGAGCGCGCCTGGCCCTTCGCGGACGGTTCTCATCATGCTCTCAGGTTCGCCCCCTAGGAATCCGTTCGGGAGGGTGCCTCGAGTACGGCCCTGCCCTGAGGAGCACGATGTCCCGCCGAGACCGAGACCGAATTCGAGCGCGCCGCGACGGATCCATCCGGGACGGCATGCGTCGCCCTCGTGGCGGGCCGCCCCGTGCCGAGGGCTGGGGATCGGGTGCCCCGGATCCCGCGACGCTCCTCGAACGGATGACCCTGGCCCTCCTGCCGCTCCGCATCTTCCTCGGCGTGACCTTCGTGTACGCGGGCGTCGACAAGCTGATCGATCCGTCGTTTCTGCGAGCAACCGGGCCCGGCTCGATTGGCGCGCAGCTGGAGGCGTTCGCCAAGGTTTCGCCGATCGCCCCGCTCGTCCAGGTCTTCGGCCAGACCGTTCCCGTCGAGATCGGCTTCCTGATCGCGATCGCGGAGATCGCGATCGGGCTCGGCGCGCTGAGCGGCCTGCTGTTCCGGCTGTCGGCCGCCGGTGGCTTCGCCCTGTCGGTGCTGTTCTGGCTGACCGCCTCGTGGGCAACCAAGCCCTACTACTACGGGCCGGACCTGCCGTACGCGTTCGGCTGGCTGACGGTCGCACTCGCCGGCACGGGCCGTCGGTTCACCCTCGAGACCTGGCTGGCCCGGGAGCTGGACGGCGATGGATCTGACGAGCCCGCGTCCGAGGAGCGGCGCCTGGTCCTGAGGGCCGGGTTCCTCGGCCTGGCTGCCCTGGCTGTGGCGGGCCTGGCCGGCACGGTCGGGGCGTCCGTCCTCGGTCGGTCCAGGGCGAGCGTGGCGAACGACACCGCGGCCCAGGCGTCTTCCGGGGGCGCCACCGGGCAGGGACCGGCATCGAGCCTCCCGGCGACGGCCGACGCGAGTCCGGCTGCCACCGCCGCCGGTGCCGCGCCGACGCCGGACGCGGCGCCGGGTCGGCTCGTGGCAAAGGTGAGCCAGCTCTCGTCGGGTCGCGCGGTGTCGTTCACCGACCCGGCCACCGGCGATCCGGGGGTCCTGCTGAAGCTCGCCGATGGCTCGATCGTGGCGTTCGACGCCGTTTGCACGCACGCTGGATGCACCGTCGAGTACGACCGCAGCTACGGGTTGCTCCTCTGCCCGTGTCACGGTGCGGCCTTCGACCCGACCCACGACGCGCAGGCGGTCGCGGGCCCGACCAATCAGCCACTGGCACAGATCCCGATCCACGTGGACACAGCCAGCGGGCAGATCACGATCAACGCCTGACACGACGTCGCCCGGATACCGGCGCGCGCTAAGGTATCGGGCATGCGTGTTGCCTTCGCAGCCGACCATGCGGGTGCGGTCCTCAAGGACGAGCTCATTCGACGGCTGGCCGCGACCGGCCTCGGCCACGAATGGATCGATCTCGGTGGCGATGGCTCGGACCCGGAGGACGACTACCCGGACTTCGCGCGGCGCCTCGGAGACGCGATCGTCGCGGGCGAGGTGGACCGTGGAATCCTGGTCTGCGGCTCCGGCGTCGGCGCCTCCGTGGCGGCCAACAAGATCCGCGGGATTCGGTCGGCGGTCTGCCACGACACCTATTCCGCGCACCAGGGTGTCGAGCACGACGACATGAACGTGCTCACGCTCGGCGCCAGGGTGATCGGTCCCGAGCCGGCCTACGAGTGCGCGGTCGCGTTCGTGCGCGCGACGTTCAGCGCCGAACCGCGTCACCGCCGGCGTCTCGGCAAGGTCCTCGCGATCGAGGCCGACGGGCGCTGACTCGCGAGCGGCGTACCATGACCTCGCCGCGGTCGACAGTCGCGACACGGACCGGCCGTCAAGCACGAAACGTTCGTTCACAGGCCCGCGACAATCCTTCGGAGGCCACGATGCCCGACCCCGTCTCGACCACCGTCAACGTCCCGCGTCTCGCCCTTGGCGAAGGCTCCGCGGCGTACGACGCGGCCGTCGAGCGCGCGCGGAGCGAGGACTGGGCGAAGCGCCTGTTCGATCGCGACGTGACCCTCTGGTCGACCGATCCACGGGTCGGCGCCGCGATCGCCGAGCGCCTGGGCTGGCTCGACGCCCCCGCTCACTTCGCGGACCGGGTCGCGGCGCTCGAAGGCTTCGGCGATGCCGTCGTCGACGAGGGCTACACGACGGCGGTCGTCGCCGGCATGGGCGGCAGCAGCCTGGCTCCGGACGTGCTCCACCGGACCTTCGGCTCGCAGGACGGCTATCTCGCCCTGCGCATCCTCGATTCGACGGACCCGGCGTTCGTCTCGGCGACCGTCGACGACCTCGACCCGCTTCGCACACTGGTCCTCATCGCCTCGAAGTCGGGCACGACCACCGAGCCGAATGCCTTCCTCGCCGACGCCTGGGCGCGGGCCGAGGCCGCCCTCGACGTCGCCCGGCACCATACCTACGAGACCCCCGGCGGGTTCATCGCGGCGATCAGCGACCCGGGGCACGGAATCGAGGCGATCCCCCATCACGACGACCTGCGCGAGGTCTTCCTGAACCCGCCCGACATCGGCGGCCGGTACTCGGCCCTCACCTACGTCGGGCTCGTCCCGGCCTCACTGATCGGACTGGACCTCGACGCGCTGCTGGCGTCGGCCTCGGCGATGCTGGGCGCGTGCCGTGAACCGGATCCCGCGGGTAACCCCGGCATCTCGCTCGGCCTCGCGATCGGGACGCTGGCCAGGGCCGGCCGCGACAAGCTGACCTTCCTGACCGACGACGCGATCTCGTCGTTCGGCGCCTGGGCCGAGCAGCTGATCGCCGAGAGCACCGGCAAGCGCGGCGTCGGGATCGTGCCGGTCGACCTGGAGCCCCTCGGACGCGTGGACGCATACGGCCCGGACCGGGCATTCGTTCGCGTCAGCCTCGGCGGCGGCGCGACCAGCGAGGGTGACGCGGCGCGGAGCCGCCTGGCCGATGCCCTCGAGGCCGCCGGTCATCCGGTCATCCGGATCGCGCTCGGCGACCCGATCGACATCGGTGCGGAGTTCGTTCGCTGGGAGGTCGCGACCGCGATCGCCGGAGCCGTCCTGGGCATCGATCCGTTCGACCAGCCGAACGTCGAGGAGGCGAAGCAGCTCACCCGCGACCTGCTGGCTCGCCGCGAACGTGGCGAGACCGACGCCGCGCCCCCGCCGGCGCCCGTCGCGAGCGGCGACGGCCTGGTCCTGCACGGCGACGCGGCGCTCCGGCTCACCTCCGGCGACGGTGGCGTCGTCGCCGAGCTGGCCCGTCACCTCGCCCGGCGCCGACCGAATGCCTACCTCTGCCTGCAGGCGTTCATCGCCCCGACTCCCGCCCGGGACGAGGCGATGGCCCGAATCCGGACCCTCCTTCGCGATCGAACGGGCCGCGCCACGACCGCCGGCTACGGCCCGCGATTCCTGCATTCGACCGGGCAGCTCCACAAGGGTGGCACGCCCATCGGCTGGTTCATCCAGCTCACCTCGGACCATCCGACCGATCGCCAGATCCCGGGCTGGCCGTACACCTTCGGCGAGCTGATCGACGCGCAGGCCGCGGGGGACTTCTCGGCCATCGAAGCCCACGACCTGCCGATCCTGCGAGTCCACCTCGGCGCCGATCCGGACGCCGGCCTGGCGGCCCTGGAGCGAGCGCTGGCCGCGGCCCTCGACAGTCCAACGGAGGTTTGATCCAGATGCGCATCGGGTTCATCGGGCTCGGCCGGATGGGCGCCAACATGGTCCGCCGGCTGATCCGCGACGGCCACGAGGTCGTGGTCTACAACCGGACGCCGGAGAAGACCACGGAGATCGCCGGCGAGGGCGCGACACCGTCGTACTCGATCGCCGAGCTGGTCTCCAGGCTCGAGAAGCCACGTGCCGTCTGGGTCATGGTCCCGGCCGGCGACGCCACCGAGGCCCAGATCACGGAGCTGCTGGAGCACCTCGAGCCGGGCGACACGATCGTCGACGGCGGCAACACGAACTTCCACGACGACGTCCGGCGCCAGGGCGAGCTCGCCACGAAGGGGATCGGCTACGTCGACGCCGGGGTCTCCGGCGGTGTCTGGGGCCTGCAG
>JBGPIH010000084.1:0-13191 GCA_041484785.1 Candidatus Limnocylindria bacterium | reverse complement strand
GATCCTGGCGATGATCGCCGACATGTCGTCCGCCCCAAAGGCGCGCATCGTGGTCGTCCGGATGTTGCCGGCCGAGCCGAGCGCAAGCGCGAACGCCGTCGCCGACTCGTCGTCCGGGAACTCCGTGACGGCAACGAGATCGTGGGGCCCGATGGTCCACCAGATCGACACCATGCGGCCGCCGAGCTTGGCAGCCAGTGCGTTCGCAGCATTGGCCCTCGCCGTCGTGTCGCGATACCCCTTGATCCCCTGTTCCGTCCAGTTGATGAGCGAGATGTAGGTAGCCATCAGACCCTCCTTGGCGCCATCTGTGGTGACGCGGCGCGCTCCCGTAACTCTGGCTGCAAGCGAGCCCGAGGTCCAGCGGTTTGTCCACAACTTCGAGTGATGTCAGAACGGCCCCGTCGGCCCGTCAGTCGACCAGTGTCGTGCGTAAACTGAGCAGCCAACCGAGTCCCCGTAGCTCAGCGGACAGAGCAGCCGCCTTCTAAGCGGAAGGGCGCAGGTTCGAATCCTGCCGGGGGCGCCACCAGATCGACGGTCCACGCCGCTAGGATTCCCGCGTGCTCCGCCTCCTCTCCAGCCCACGTGCCGCCGGCGCGATCGGCTGCGTGACGTTCCTGCTGATCGGGTGGTCCGGGCTCCTCGTGCCATCGCTCATCCGCTCGATCGAGCGCGACTTCGACCAGTCCGATGCAGGCCTCGGCATCTTCTACCTGCTCTACGCGATCACCTATGCGTCGGGTTCGCTGGGCGGCGGGGTCGTCACCGAGCGTTTCGGGCGCCGTCGCGTCCTCGCCTTGGCGGCCCTGTCCCACGGGATCGGCATCGCGGCTCTCGGCATCGTCCCGGCCTGGGGTGTCGTGCTGGCCGCCGCCGTTCCGGCGGGGCTCGGGGCCGGAGCGCTCGACGGCGAGGTCAACGGGCTGATCCTGGACCTGTACCCGGGCGCACGAGGCCGGGCGCTCAACTCGCTGCACCTGTTCTTCAGCATCGGCGCGCTCGCCTCACCGCTGATCGTGGGTCAGCTCGTGGACGCCGGGGTCGCCTGGCAGGCGCTGGTGGTCGGAACCGCCGGCGTGACCCTTCCGGTCGCCGGCCTCTTCGCGGTCGCACGGCTGCCGCACGGACGGCACGCGGCCGCGCCCGGCGACGGTCCCCGCATGTCCGCCCCGATGGCCCTGCGCTGGCCGCTCCTGACGCTGGAGTTCGCCATCGCCTGCTACGTCGCCTCGGAAGTGGGCGTTTCCGATTGGCTGGTCCGCTTCCTCGACAGCGTCCCGCTCGGGCTGGCGACGACCAGCCTCTCGCTGTTCTGGGCTGGCCTCGCGCTGGGGCGCCTGGTGGCCGCTCGCGTCGCCGATCGGTTCGACCACCTGTGCTTCACCACGGTCGCGATCGCGGTTGCGTCGCTGGCCATCATCGCCGCCGTGGCCGTGCCATCGGTCGGAGTCTCGATCCTCCTGTTCGCCTTCGCGGGCTTCGCCTTCGGCCCGGTCTTCCCGACGATCGTCGCGATCGGCGGGGAGCGGTTCCCGGAACGATCCGCCGCCGTCGGCGGCTTCCTGACCGGGACGGCCGTCATCGGCGCGGTGATCTACCCGCCGGTGATGGGGTTCCTGTCTGTCAATATCGGGCTCGCCGCGGCGATGCTCGGAACGGGCCTGCTCGGATTCGCCTGTGCCGGCTCCCTGCTCCTCGCGCGCCGCGTGTAACGGGTTGTCGTTCGTCGCTGGAGGTCATCGGAAGTCCATGGGATCGTCACACGCACACGGGCCCGTCCGCTGGGGGATCCTCGGCACGGGCGGAATCACCCGAGCCCTGCTGCGAGGCGCGAGTCGCACGCGCGCCGCGGACATCGTGGCCGTGGGCAGCCGATCGATCGACCGAGCGAGGGCCTTCGCCACCGAGCACGGGATTGCGCGCGCCCACGGGTCGTACGAGGCGCTGTTGGCCGACCCGGACGTCGAGGCCATCTACGTCGCGCTGCCGAACTCGCTCCATTACCCCTGGACGCTCCGCGCGCTCGAGGCCGGCAAGCACGTCCTGTGCGAGAAGCCGTACTCGCGCCGGCCGCACGACGTCGTGGCCGCGTTCGATGCCGCGGATCGCGCCGGCCTCGTCCTCTCCGAGGCGTTCATGTGGCGGCACCACCCGCAGGCCGGCAGGATCGTGGAGCTCCTGCCCGAGCTGGGCGAGCTCCAGACGATCCGGGCGACGTTCAGCTTCGTCCTGGACCGTCCGAACGACGTGCGCCTGCGCTCCGATCTCGACGGAGGGTCGCTGATGGATGTCGGGACCTACTGCGTCAGCGGGGCGCGACTGCTGACCGGGGAGGAGCCCGACCTGGTCTTCGGGACGCAGGTCGTGGGCCCGACCGGCGTCGACGTTCGGTTCAACGGGCTGCTCCACTTCCCGGACGGCGCGGTCGCCGAGTTCATGTGCGGCTTCGAGGCGGACCACCGGGGCCTCGAGGCGATCGGCAGCGACGGCTCGGCGCGGCTGACCAACCCGTGGCTCCCGAACGACCCAGACCCGTCGCTGATTCGCGATGGCGTCGAGACACCGATCGCATTCTTCGACCCGTATCAGCTCGAGCTCGAGGACCTCGGCTCGGCGATCCGGGAGGGTCGGCCGCCCATGCTCGGGCGCGCCGATGCGCTCGGACAAGCTCGGGTCATCGATGCGCTCTACCGATCGGCGGATGCCGGAGTCCCGATGCGGATCTGACCCTCAACCGAAATCCCACAAGGTCGCCGCGGCCGGATACCCTACTTCCTGCCCAGATCCGATCTCGGATCCCTCGTCCCAGGGAGTGGTTGCATGAGTGCATTCGCCGGCGCGGACGACCGCGCCGTTCACCTCAGCCCGCGCGCGAAGCTCGAGATCCTCGGCGCGATCCTCCTCGCCCTCTTCCTATTCGCGCTCGACCAGACGGTCGTCGGCACGGCGTTGCCGGTCATCGTCACGGATCTCCACGGCGACAACCTGTACACCTGGGTGGTGACGGTCTACCTGCTGACCAGCACCATCAGCGGGCCGATCTACGGCAAGCTGTCCGACCTCTTCGGCCGCCGTCCGATCTTCATCTGGGCCGTCAGCGTCTTCCTGATCGCGTCGGTGTTGTCCGGCCTCAGCCAGGAGATGTGGCAGCTCATCCTGTTCCGCGGCCTGCAGGGGCTGGGTGGCGGGGCCGTCTTCCCGGTCGCGCTGGCGGTCGTGGCGGACCTGTACACGCCGTCCGAGCGGGGCAAGTACCTCGGGTTCTTCGGCGCCGTTTTCGGTCTCTCGTCGCTGGTGGGGCCCGCGATCGGCGGTCTGATCACGGACAACGTCGGCTGGCACTGGATCTTCTTCGTCAACGTCCCGATCGGCCTGGTCTCGCTGGCGGTCCTCTGGCGGCTGCTGCCACCGATCAAGCGGAGCGATGCGGCGCGCAACATCGACTACCTCGGTGCCGCGGTCTTCGCCCTCGCGATCGCCCCATTCCTGGTCGGGCTGACCAACCGGCAGATGGGCCAATGGTCCGATCCGTCGGTCGGTGGGCTGATGCTGGCGGGCCTGCTGTTCGGCCTGCTCTTCATCTGGATCGAGTCGCGTGTCGCGGACCCGATCGTCCCACTGGTGCTGTTCCGGCTGCGCGCCTTCACGGTCTCGGTCGCGGCGATGTTCCTGGCGGCGTTCGGCTTCTTCGGCGCGATCATCTTCCTGCCGCGCTGGTTCCAGGTCGTGGCCGGAGCGAGCGCCACCGAGTCCGGCTACAACATCCTGCCGCTCCTGGCCGGCCTGATCATCAGCGCGATCGCATCCGGCCAGATCGTGGCCCGGACGCATCACTACAAGGTGCTCATCCTCGGCTCGATGGCGCTCCTGGCGGTGGGCCTCGTCCTGCTGACCAACCTCCGGGCGGACACCGACCGCCCGATGCTCTGGCTCTGGATGGTGGTGACCGGGGTGGGAATCGGTCCGTCCTTCGCGGTCTTCACGCTGGTCGTCCAGAACGCCGTCTCGCCGGACCGGATCGGCGTTGCCACCAGCAACCTGACCTTCTTCCAGCAGATCGGCGGCACGGTCGGGCTGACCATCGCGGGCACCGTCTTCGCCGGCCGGCTGACCGAGGAGATCCCGGCGCAGCTCCTTGCCGCGGGCGTCCCCAAGCCGTTCGTCGACCAGTTCGCGAGCGGGCAGTCAGTCGACGCGACCGGCGTCGGCGACCTCGGGCAACGGATCCTGGCGAGCGTCCCAGCCGAGGCGCAGGCCGCCGTGCAGCCATTGATCCCGGGGATCGTCCAGGCCATCCACCAGGCATTCTCGCTCGCGATCTCGAGCACCTTCTGGGTGGGCATCGTGGCGGCGATCATTGCCGCGGCCTTCGTCGTGTTCCTCCGCGAGGAACCGATGCGGACCACCTTCGAGATGGAGGATCCGGCCGCCGCCGCGTAGCCGGGACAGAACGAAGAGGGGCCGGCCAGGCCGACCCCTCTGTGCTTCGCGCTGGGGCGCGGATCAGCCGGCCGGTGCGCCGCTGGCGAGCGGACCTCCGGTGGCAACCTTTGCGCGCCACGGGACGCCGAGCATCGGCAGGAGCCAGCGATCGACGCCGTAGTAGCCGGCCACCTTCCAGGCGAGCATCAGCCCGACCGCGAAGGTGAACAGCACGGGATTCACGGACGCGGAGCCGGCGAGCAGGAACGACATGTTCATCAGCGCCCCGAAGAACGCGGCGACGCCAACCAGGGCACCCACGAGCAGCCCGATGCCGACCGCGAGCTCGCCGAGGGTGATGAGCCAGGCGAACCAGCCCTGGGCATGGTTGTCGATGAGGAACTGCAGGAAGCTGCGGTACCACTCGAACGTGATGGACGGACGGGCGGGCGCATCCGGGATCTTGACCGCGCCCTGCCAGAAGCCGAGGAGGCTCGCGCCACCGTCGACCCAGCCGGTGCCGGTCAACTTGTGCCAACCCGCTTCGATCCATTGGAAGCTGAGGAAGATCCGGATGGGCAGCCAGATCAGACCGGCCCGCGTGTTGCTGAACAGGTAGCGGGTGAATGCCGGGCCCTCGACCTCCACCGTCTGGGCTTCGGGCGACTTGCGATCCTCGAACATCAGAGCGAGAACGACGATCGCCAGGATCCAGAATGCGACGGTTGCGACGGCTCGCTCGGTCGAACCTTCAGCCGGGAAGAACCACGGGTTCTCCATGTAGAACAGGACGATCGCGGCGACAATCGCCAGCGGGACCGCCAGGTTCCGATATCGCGCCAACATGCAGTGCTCCCTTCCTTGCCGGCCGTGCATGTGACCTCGCGGTCTCGACACGCTCCAGGTCCGGCCTCTTGATAATCAGACTTTGCCGTCCGGCGTGCAATGGACGGAGGGCCGAACGGCCCGTCTGCAAGGCCACTCCGCCCGGCCGAACGGCCCATTTCTCTGGAGAGACCCGGTGCTAGGCTGCCGGAATGGACGCCGGGATCCTCGCGGTCATCCCTGCCTACCAGGAGGGTCCGCGGATCGCCGCGGTCGTCCACGAGGCCCGCCGGTACCTCCCGGTGGTCGTCGTCGACGACGGGTCCACCGACGGCACCGCGGCTCGTGCCGAGGCCGCCGGTGCGACCGTCCTCCGCCAGGTCCAGAACGCCGGCAAGGGCGCTGCCCTGCGCGCCGGGTTCCGGTATGCGCTGGAGCATGGCGTCGACGCGGTGGTGACCCTCGACGCCGACGGCCAGCATGACCCGGACGAGATCCCGGGCTTCGTCGCCTTGTACGAGGCGTCCCGGCCTGCGCTCGTGGTCGGCCGGCGCGACTTCAGCTCCATGCCGTTCGTTCGGCGCCTGTCGAACACGCTCGGCGGCCTGCTGCTCTCGGCCGCCGTCGGCCAGCGGGTGCCGGACAATCAGTCGGGCTACCGGCTGGTCGGGCATCGGCTGATGACGGCCCTGCTCGGCAGCCAGGAGGCCGGCTTCGAATTCGAGGTCGAGATGATCGCGCGCTGCATCGCCCTGGGCCTTCCCGTCGCCTGGCTGCCGATCCGGACGATCTACGCCGGCGAACCCAGCCACATCCGGCCGTGGGCGCACCTCATCAGCTTCCTGCGCGCGGCGCGCGATGCCCGCCGGATGGTGCACGGTCGCTGACGGTTACGCCGACCCCAGGTCGCGTCGGAACGGGACGTCGGCGACCAGGATGTTCGAGCGCCCGAGCAGGGCATTGCGGATCCGTCGCGCATTCTCGTTGTAGAGGAAGCGCTCCCACCAGTGCCGCGCCACGTATTCGGGGAGCAGCACGATCACCAGGTCGTCCTCGCTCCGTTCGGCGGCGTATTCGAGGTAGCGGACGAACGGCTGGACCAGCTGGCGGTACGGGGATTCGACGATCACGAACGCGGTGCCCGGGACCTGGCGTAGGAAGCGCTCGCGCAGCTCCTCGCCTCGTTCGAGGTCGTCGGTGACGTGAACCGCCGTGACGTCGCTCGACATCGTCCGCCCGAACTTGATCGCCTGGATCACGTCACGCGTGACCTCGGGGACTGGAATGATCACGCGCTGGCGTTTGCGCGGCGGACCGATGATCACCTCGGGCCGGACGTGGACCTCGATCCTGCGCCGCTCGTACTGGCGATGGACGAAGAGCATGCCCGTCACGAGCACCGGGATGATGAGGATGACCAGCCAGGCTCCCAGGGCGAACTTGGCGACCGCGAAGATGAGCGTCACGACGCCGGTCGCGACCGCCCCAACGCCGTTGATGACCGCACTTCGGCGCCAGCCCATATCACGCTCGCGCAGCCAGTGGCGGACCATGCCGGCCTGAGACAGCGTCACCGAGGTGAAGACGCCGATGGCGTAGAGCGGGATCAATGCCGTGACCAGCCCGCCGAAGGCGACGAGGACGACGATCGCGATCAGTGCCAGGACCACGATTCCGGCGCTGAACGCGAGCCGCTCGCCACGGAACGAAAAGCGCGTCGGCATGTAGCCGTCGCGGGCGAGAATCGACGAGAGCCGGGGAAAGTCCGCGAAGCTGGTGTTCGCCGCCAGGATCAGCAGGCCGGTCGTGGCCAGCTGGAGGACGTAGTAGACCGGCCCCGTCCCGTAGACCGCCCGACCGATCTGCGACACGACGGACTCGTGATCGGACGGCATTGCACCGGCGACCCCGGCCAGGTACGAGAGCCCCAGGAACATCGTGGCGACCAGGACGCCCATCACGGTCAGGGTCGTCCGGGCGTTGCGCCATTCCGGCGGCTTGAAGGCCGGCACGCCATTCGAGACGGCCTCCACGCCGGTGATCGCGCTGCAGCCATCGGCGAACGCTCGCATCAATAGCAGGACGCCGAGGGATTCCGGGGCGATCAGGGCGGGGGTCACGCCGGTCACATGTGGCGGGCGCCCCAGGAGCGTCTGGGCGAGCCCGATCCCGATCAATCCGAGCATCGAAACCAGGAAGATGTAGGTGGGCGCCGCAAAGACCGTGCCGCTCTCCCGCAGTCCGCGCAGGTTGATCAACATGACGAACAGGATCGAGGCGACGCCGAGCGGGACGCGCAGGCCCTCGAGCTCCGGAACAGCCGAGGTGATCGCCAGCACCCCGGCCGCCACGCTGACCGATACCGTCAGGACGTAGTCCGTGAGCAGGGCGGCGGCTGCCACGAGCGCCGGCCCGCGTCCGAGATTCTCGCGTGCCACGATGTAGCTGCCGCCGCCGTTCGGGTACGCCCGGATGGTCTGACGATACGAGACCACGATGATCACGAAGATGGTGACGATCAGGAGCGAGATCGGCATCACCAGCCAGAAGGCACTCGAGCCGGCCGCCACGAGCGTGAACATGATCAGCTCGGTCGCGTAGGCCACCGAGCTCAGGTTGTCGCTCGAGAAGGTCGACAGGGCCTTGGTCTTCGGCAGTCGTTCCTCCAGCTCCTCGTCGGTCGCGAGCGGTCGTCCGAACACGAACCGCCGAACACCGGACGCGAGGCGCTCGGATGGCCTGGTCGGGACGCTGGCGGCGGGACGGGCGGTGAGCCGACCGGGTCCGGCATACCGGAAGTAGGGCGATCCCGGGGCTTCGACTCGGACCCGACGGTCGGCTGGGCGCCGGCCCACCAGGGTTTCGCGGCCGGGTGGTTCAGCCGGCCGCCGACTTGACGCCTCGGTCAACGGCCGTCGAGGACGCCGGGACCGACTACCACCGAGGTCGCGCCGTCAGCCGACCGTTCCAGCCCGAACGTCACGCCAGCATCCTGGGCACGGGCCAGGGCGGCGCCGGCGATGGCATCCACATCGCTGAGACCCACCAGCCGAACGCGCGTCGCGAGGCCTTGCCCGACCATCAGGATCGCCGCCTCGATTTCGGCGAGGTCCCGGTCCAGCACCTCGGACGAGGCAACTGGAAACGGCAGGACGGTCGTCGCATCCATACCTTCACGCTACGACGTCCGTCCAAGAGGGGCGGCATCGCGGGGATCGCCAGGTGCTCAACACCTGCTCAAATCGGGGGTGGTTCGACCTCGGCGATGCGGTAGCCAATGCCAGGCTCCGCGACGATCAGCGAGCTCGCTCGGCCGGTCGGATCTGCGGCATCGAGCTTCCGGCGCAGGCGGCTCACGTAGACGTGCAGGTAGTGAGCCTCCGAGTCGTACGCCGATCCCCAGACGGCGCGCAACAACCTGCCCCGGGTCAACAGTCGGCCCGGCTGGCTGAGCATCGTCTTGAGCAGCTCGTACTCGCGTGGCGTCAGCTCGATCGGGTGACCGGACACTGTGACCTCGCGCCGGGCAATGTCGATCACCACCGAGCCCACCGCCACCGAGCCGCTGGCATCGGCCGCGGGACCGCCCGCCCGACGGAGCAATGCGCCGACCCGTGCCCGCAGCTCGGGCAGCCCGAACGGCTTGGTGACGTAGTCGTCGGCACCGGCCTCGAGCGCCGTCACCTTGTCCGTCTCCTTGTTGCGGGCCGACAGGACGAGGATCGGGGTTGTCGCGTCGCGCCGGACGCGCCGGATCAACACGGAGCCATCGGCGTCGGGCAGGCCGAGGTCGAGGAGGATGACATCGGGCCGGCTCGTCTCCCAGCTGAGCATTGCCGACCGAACGTCGGCCGCCTCGGCCACGTGGTAGCCGTGGGCGTCCAGGTTGACCACGATCGAACGACGCGTCGTCGGGTCGTCCTCGACGAGCAGAACGTGGGCGCCAGAGGTGGATGCCATCACCCGTTCGCCTCGGGTGGTGGTTCCGGGGCGATGGGCAGCCGGAGCTCGATCGTCAGTCCGCCGCGCTGGCTGCGACGGGCCGTGGCGGTGCCGCCGAGCGCCTCGACCATGCCGCGGACGACGGACAGCCCGATGCCCATTCCACGGCGTGCCCCTTCCGCGGGGCCACCGACGCGATAGAACTTGTCGAAGAGGCGGGCCAGGTGCATGTCGGCGACGCCGGGCCCGCTGTCCTCGATCGTCAGCGTGATCCGCCCACGCTCAGATGGAGCGGCCCGGATTTCGAGCGGGGTTCCGGGCGGCGTATGGCGGCCAATGTTCTCGAGGAGGTTGGCGAGCACGGCGTCGAGCAGGACGGCGTCAACCCGAACCAGCGGTAGATCATCGGGCAGGTCCACGGTAACGGGCCGATCTCCGAGCGTGGTCCGAAGGCGCGCCGTCGCGGCATCGACCAGCTCGCGGAGGTCGTAGACCTGCAGGTCCGGCTCGAGGGCTCCGGATTCGATTCGGCTCAGGTCCAGCACCGAGGTGACGAGTCGATCCAGCCGCTGCGCCTCGGTGTCGATGGTCTCCGCGGCCTCGCGCACGGCGTCCGACGACAGCGCCATGGTTGGATCGGCCAGGTTGCCGGCGGTGACGCGAATGCTCGCGAGCGGTGTTCGGAGATCGTGGGAGACCGAATCGAGCAGCGCACTCTTGAGGGCGTCGCTCCGGCGGGCGACCTCGACGCTGGTGGCTTCCTGGCGGAGTCGATCGCGACGAAGCGCCAGGGCGAGCTGATCGGCGGCCAACGACACGAGCCGGGTGGCTTCCGGATCGGGCGGTCCGGTGCCTGTCGCCCGGATGGCCCAGATCGATCCGTAGACCGTGCCTCCGGTCTCGATCCGCACGCGGATGGCGTCATGATCGCCTCCCCCGTGGGGCGCCGGGCCTCGGCGCACGAGCGGGTCGTGAGCCCGAACCCAGCGAGCGGGCTCGTCACCGGGCATCCGAGCCAGCGTGGAGACCACGGTCGGGCTCGGTCGCGGTCCCGTCCCGGTGTCCGCCAGCGGGCGTTCACGGGGCGCACCCTCGAGGTCGATCCAGACGCGCTCGAGGCGGGCTTCGTGTCCGAGCTTCTCGACGATCTGTGCCGCGACATCGGCCGTCGAGTCGGCCGTCGCGAGGAGCCGGCTCACGTCGAACAGGTCGGTGGCTTCCCTGGCTCGCCGGTTGGCCTCGGCGGCCCGCTCCCGACCGAGCGCCGCGAGCCGCCCGACCGCGACGGCGATGACCAGGAAGAGCGCGAGGTTGAGCCAGTCCGTGGGCTCGACGATCAGCACCGAGAAGCGCGGCTCGATGAACAGCACGTCATATGCCAGGAAGGAGGCGAGCGCGGTCGCGACGGCCGGCCATGTGCCACCGACCGACCCGACGATCGCGACGGCGACGAGGTAGACGCCGGACGCGTCGGGGACCTGCGTCTCTGACTCGAGGACGGCAGCGAGCAGCGTCGCGATGACGATCGACCCGAGGCCCAGGCCGACCGTCACGTTGGATGGGCGGCTGGGCCGCGCGTATGTCAGGAAACGGGCGAGCAGGGCGGGCACATTCGGATGGTACGACCGCCCGTGGTACTGGCGGCTAGTCCAAAGTACGGCTTGGCGCGGGCCACCCTCTACCCCTACGCTCTGCCACGCAGGGGGCCGGAGTCCACCCCGGAGCACACCAGGGACCCGGACCCGACGAGAACTACACAGTGCGAGGCGACGATCAAATGGCATCGATGGCGATAAGCGAACTCGGACCGATGCTCACCGCGACCGAAGTCGCCGACATGCTGCACCTGCACGTCAACACGGTGAAGCGGCTGGGCGATCGCGGCGAGCTGCCGTTCTATCGAGTCTGCAAGCGTGGCGATCGCCGGTTTCGGCTCGACGACGTCATGAAGTTCCTCACCCAGAACCGCTAGTCCGTCCCTTTGACGGAGTGAGCGCCCGGCCCAGGTGGGCACGGGCGCTCCTTGCTGTTCGGCGCCAGGCGGGCGGCTCGCCCACGGTGTAGCGGCGAGCGACGTTGGGGCGCCGCGGTCGACGTGGTCATCTCGAGCGCACCTTGCAGCCTGACGTTACGTGAGGGTCAAGGCGCGAATTTCAGTCGCGCGGGATCCCCGCCAGCGTCTCGCCGAAAATCTCGACCCCCTCCGCGATCTCGGCCGCGTTCACGTTGATCGGCGGGATCCAGCGCACGACCTGATGGCTGCTCCCACAGGTCAGGACGAGCAGGCCGGCATCGGCGCAGGCGTCGATGAGCCGGTCAGGCAGGGTCGCGTCCGGTTCCCGGGTCTCGCGGTCGCGCACGAACTCGACGCCGACCATCAGGCCCCGACCGCGGATATCCCCGATCCGATCGTCCTCGGCCGCGATCGCCCCCAGGCCGTCGACCAGCTCGGCGCCCCGGACGGCCGCGTTCGCGATGAGGCCTTCGTCGCGGATCGTCTCCAGCACCGCCAATCCCGCGGCGCACGCGACCGGGTTTCCCCCGTAGGTGGAGCCGTGCGCTCCACGGCCCCAGCGCTCCTGGAGCTCGCGGCTCGAGATGATGGCCGAGAGGGGCAGCCCGTTGGCGATCGCCTTGGCCATGCACACGACGTCCGGCACGATCCCGGCATGCTCGAATGCCCACATCTGGCCGGTCCGGCCGAACCCGGTCTGGACCTCGTCGACGATCAGCAGGATGCCGTGCCGATCGCAGAAGTCCCGGAGCTCGCGCAGGAACTCGGGTGGCGCAGGCGTGTAGCCGCCCTCGCCCTGGATCGGCTCGATGACCATGGCCGCGACCGACGACGGTGGGATCTCGGTCGAGGCGAGCCGGTGCAGCTCTCCGAGCGCCATCTCGGTGGCCTTCGCCTCGTCGCCGCCAAAGTCGCGATACGCCGACGGAAAGGCGGTCAGGTAGACGCCGGGCAGCACGGGCTCGTAGCCCGTGCGGTAGTTGAGCGACGAGCTGGTGACCGACATCGCCCCGAACGTGCGGCCGTGGAAGCCGTGACGAAAAGCGACGATTCCCGGCCGACCGGTGACCCGGCGGGCCAGCTTCAGCGAAGCCTCGATCGCCTCCGATCCCGAGTTGAGGAACATGACCGAGTCGAGCGGATCCGGGAAGGTGGCGTCGAGCGCCGCCGCCAGCCGTGAGATCGGTTCGGCGAAGCCCATCGCCGAGATCGGCCCGATGAGTCGATCGACCTGGGCGTGGATCGCGGCGGTGACCCGCGGATGCGCGTGGCCCAGCGCCGTCACGGCGATCCCGTTGGCGAAATCCAGGTAGGCCTTGCCCGCGGTGTCGTAGAGGCGATGGCCGACGCCATGGCTCCAGGTGCGCTGGAAATAGCGACCCAGCACAGGGCTGAGGCTGGCGGCGGTGGGCGCGACGAGGTCGTAGGCTGCGTCGGTTGTCATGGTGGGTCAGGGCTCCTGAGGGCGCGGCGAGTCGAGTATACGGGCGGTCCCGGGGGTGCCGCGCCGCCCCGGGCGGCGTGGTGGCGCGCCTCCGAGGTCATGGTCGCCTGCTACGCTCAGCGTCATGGTCGACTTCAACCTGACCGACGAGAATCGCCTGGTTCGGGAGAGCGCGAGGGCGTTCGCCGAGACCGAGATCCTGCCGTACATCCGCGAGTGGGACGAGAAGGGCGAGGTCCACCGCGAGCTCTTCGCCAAGATGGGCGAACAGGGCTTCCTGGGCGCGCCGATTCCCGAGGTCTACGGCGGCTCGGGCATGGACTACACGAGCTTCGCCATCCTGTGCGAGGAGCTGGAGCGCGCCGACACCGCCTTCCGCGTCGTCCAGAGCGTCCACGTCGGGCTGAACTCGCTTGCGCTGCTGCAATGGGGCACCGAAGAGCAGCGGCAGCGCTGGCTCGTGCCCCAGGCGAAGGGCGAGAAGCTGGCCACGTTCGCGCTGACCGAGCCCGGCGTCGGGACGGACGCCGGCAACCTCGCG
>JBGPIH010000083.1:0-13307 GCA_041484785.1 Candidatus Limnocylindria bacterium | reverse complement strand
TCCGAGGCGGCGCGGATGCGCTATCGCTCGAACAACGGCTACGGCGTGCCGATGACGATCCGGGCGCCCTATGGCGGCGGCGTCCACGGGGCGCTCTACCACTCGCAGTCGGTCGAGGCCTTTTTCACCCACGTTCCGGGCCTCAAGGTGGTGGTGCCGTCCACGCCGCACGACGCCAGGGGCCTGCTCCGCTCGGCGATCCGGGACCCGGATCCGGTGATCTACTTCGAGCACAAGAAGATGTACCGCTCGGTCCGCGGCGACGTCCCCGACACGGACTACGTGGTCCCTCTCGGCAAGGCCGCGATCACCCGCCCGGGGACGCAGGTCACGGTCGTTGCGTACGGGCTGATGGCCCACTACGCCCTCGAGGCGGCCGACCGCGTGGCGGAGGAGGGGATCAGCGCCGAGGTCGTGGACCTGCGCACGCTCCGCCCGCTCGATACGGAGACGCTGCTCGACTCGGTTCGCAAGACCGGCAAGTGCCTGATCGTGTACGAGGACAACCGGTTCGGCGGCTATGGCGCCGAGGTGGCCGCGATCGTCGCCGAGGAGGCGTTCGACTACCTCGACGGGCCGATCACCCGGGTCGCCGGGCCGGAGGTTCCCGGCGTGCCGTACAACCACGTCCTGGAGGAGTGGTTCATGGTCAACCCGGAGAAGATCGCGGACGGGATCCGGACGCTCGCCGCCTACTGAACCGGCGGACGGACGCCGTCAGACCGTCACGTCGGCATCGCTGACCAAGTCGATCGCCTCGTCGAGGGTGAGCCGCCGCCCGCGCTCGAACGCCGCCGCGTAGGCCTCTGCGCCCAGCGCCTCGCGGGCTCGCTCGAGCGGTCGTTGCGTCGCGACCAGGAAGCTCAGGCCGGCCGGCGGTTCGATGCCGTAGGTCTGCCGGAGCGTCTGGAACGACCCCATCAACATGGCCGCCGTCTCCGCACCACGCGTCTTGAGGGCGTAGACGGCCAGTGCCGGCAGACCAATCGTGAGCGAGGCGATGTCGCGCATGTCGCGCGTCTCCTTGGTCGCCAGCGCGAGCAACGGGCCGGCGGCGGCCTCGTCGCCGATCGCCCAGTAGGCCCACGTCAGGCTGCCAAGCGCCATCGCGTGGTACCAGAGGTCGCCGGTCGCCTCGAACATGGCCAACGTCCGTTTGAAGAGTGGGATGGCCGCCTCCGGCCCGTCGGACTGCCACGTGGCCGTTGCGCCGGTCCACTCGGTCCGGGCCAGGCCCCGTTCGTCACCCAGGGCTCGGTACCGCCGCGCCGCCTCCTCGATCATCTCGCGGGCGCCATCCAGGTCGCCGCCGATGTAGCGCGTGGAGATCAGGTTGAACGCCGCATCGGCGAGTGCGGCCTCGTCGCCGAGTCGTTGCGCGAGCTCGTGCTGCTCGACGTAGTACCGCTCCGCGACCTCGGGCTCCGATCGCCAATGCGCGATGCCGCCCGCCGCCGTGATCGCACCGAGCCGCGCCGGGGTGGGGAGGTCGGCGCCGGGCATGGCCAGCGCGGCACCGGTCAGGTCATGGCCGTCCACGAGATGCCCGTCCAGCTGCCAGAAGCGCCAGGCCGCGGCGACGAGGCGCAGCGCGATCTCGGTCTCACCCGCCTCGATGGACCAGCGCGTCGCCGTTCGCAGGTTGTCCTGGTCGGCTGCCAGTCGGTCGAGCCACCTCGGCTGGTCGCGGCCCGGGAGGTAGGGCGCCGCCTCTCGGAGCAGGGCAAGGTAGGCGAGCGCGTGGCGCTTGCGGACGCCGTGTTCGCGTCCGCTCGCGACGAGCTTCCCGAGCGCGAACGTTCGGATGGTCTGCAGCAACCTGAACCGGACGGCTCGCCCATCGGATCCGGCGACCCGTGTCACGAGGCTCTGGTCGGCCAGGATGGCGATCCCGTCGAGGATGTCCGCGGAGTCGGCCTCGGGATCGGCTACCACCTGGGCCGCCTGCGCGACGTCGAAGCCGCCGTCGAAGACGGACAGGTCCTGCAGGAGCCGCTGCTGCCCGGGCTCCAGCAGGTCGTAGCTCCAGCCGATGGTCCCCTCGAGCGTGCGCTGTCTCGCGGGCACGTCGCGCGGGCCGGATCCTGGCAGCGCCATCCGGCCGGCGAGCCGGTCGCGGATCGCGACGATCGGGAGCAGCGAGATCCGCGCCGCGGCGAGCTCCAGGCCGAGGGGCAACCCGTCCAGCAATCGGCAGGTCTCCTCGACGGCCGCCCGGTCCGCCCCGGGGTCCCAGCCCGGGCTGACGGCACGCGCCCGCTCCACGAAGAGCTCGGCGGCACCGGCGTCGGAGCCACCGACGCCCATCGGTTGGACGGGGTATTCCTGTTCGCCGGTCACCCGCAGCGGCGCCCGGCTGGTGACCACGATCCGCACGCCCGGCGAAGCGCGAAGCAGGACGGACACGGCACCGGCAGCGTCGAGCAGGTGCTCGAAGTTGTCCAGGACCAGGAGGATCGACCGACCGGCAAGGTAGACGGGGAGGCGATCGGCCGCGGGACGTTCCGGTCCATCGAACAGGCCGAGCGTGCGCGCGACGACCGGCGCGACCTGGCTCGGATCATCGACGACATCCAGGGGCACGAACCAGGCGCCGTCGGCGACGGTCTCGGACATGGCCCGGGCAAGCTCGACGGCGAGGCTGGTCTTGCCGATCCCACCGGGCCCGGTCAACGTGACGAGCCGGCTGGCCCGGGCCAGTTCCGCGAGCTCCCGGAGCTCGCGATCGCGTCCGAGGAAGCTGGTCATCCGCAGCGGCAGGTTGCCCTCGGCCGGTCGGGACGTGCGGAGCGACGGGAAGTTCTGGGGCAACCCGGGGATGTCGAGCTGGAAAAGTCGTTCGGGCGCCGGCACGTCGCGTAGCACGTGACGGCCGAGGTCGCGCACGTCGACGCCGTCTGTCAGCACGGCCTCGGCGAGCAAGCGCGTCGGCTCGGACAGCACGATCTGGCCGCCATGCCCGGCGGCCGCGATCCGGGCGACACGGCTGACGTCGAACCCGCCGTAGTCGTCGCCGGCCAGGTGGGCCTCGCCGCTGTGGAGCCCCATCCGGACGCGCACGAGACCGTCGTCTGGCCAGGCGTGCGCGACCAGGGCGCGTTGCGCGTCGATCGTCGCGGCCACCGCCGCGCCGGCCTCCGGGAAGACGCCGAAGAACGCGTCGCCCTCGGTCCGGACGCAGACGCCACCGTGCGCGTCCACCGCCCGTCGGATGATGCCGAGATGGGACGCGTTCACCTCGTCCCAGCGAGCACCGAGCTGGCGGGCGAGCCCCATGGAGCCCTCGACGTCGGTGCGCAGGAACGTGACGGTGCCGGTCGGGAGGTCCGTCCGCCGGGCGCGTTCATCGGCCATGCCCGAACCCTACTGTGCGCTGATCCGCTCGGCCAGGGTCGCGAGCATCGCCATGGCTGCTTCCGGGCGCTCGCGGAGGATCGCCTTGAGGCTCTCGCCGTTGATCACCTGCGCCCGGACGCCGTCGCCCTCCGCGATCACTGTGGCGATCCGCGGCCGTTCGCGCAGGATGGCGAGCTCGCCGATGTGATCGCCCGCCCCGTACCGCCGGATCAGCCGCTCAGCGCCATCGGGCCCGGCCTGGACCACGCGCACGGACCCCTCGACGATGACGATCAGCTCGTCGCCGAGCTCGCCCTCGCGGACCAGCGCCTCGCCCGCGCGGTAGACGCGTTCCAGGCACGTCGTGGCGATCCGCTGGAGGTCCTCCGGGTCCAGCCCTTCGAACAGTGGGACGCGCCGGAGGGTGAGCATCGTGTCGATCTCGCTCATCGTCCGGCTGGACTCGGGCATGGCGACCGTCCCTCCTTGGTCCGCGTTGGTCCGGCGCGCGAGCGTGCCGATCCACGGATCGTCATCATCCACCAACCGTTGCAGCACGACATCTCGATCTGATCCGCGACCGCCCACGTCCGCATCGAGGAGCCGCACGACCGCGCCACGCAGACCTCGATCCCCGATCGAGTCGAGCGCCTCGAGTGCCTGGGCACGGATCTCCGGGTCCGTCGAGCGGAGGCAGCGCCGGAGGACGCCGCCCGCCTCCGGCGTGCCGAGCACCGCGAGCGCGCCAAGCGCTCGGTCGATCAGCGCTCGCTCGCGGCGCGCAAGCACGGACGCGAGGAACCCGACGGCGGTGTCCGGAGGCGGGGTGGGCGCGCTTGGGTGATCTGCGAGCGCCTGCTGGTCGGTGCGGACGGCGGTGGCGCGGGCGATCTGATCGCCGGCCCAAGCGATGATGGTGTCTCGTACCGGGTCGGCGTGTCCGACGAGTGCCAGCAGCGCCGCGTCCTGGGCGCGGGCGGACCCCGACCGCAGGACGTCGAGGAGGCCGTCGGTGTCGGCCGTGCGCCGTGCCAGGAGGTCCGCGGCGGTCCGACGAACGCGCAGGCTGTCGTCGTCGAGGGCTCCGATGAGGATCGGGGCGATCGTCTCGCCTCGAGCCACGCCGCCCACAGCAGCGACCGCTTCGATCGCGGCTTGACGGACGTCCGGCGAAGGATCCGCCAGCAGCCCGGCGACCAATCCTCCGACGCCACCACCCAGGTCATCCAGGGCGACCGCGACCGCGGCCCGGACCGGCAGGCTCGGATCGCCGGCGAGTCCTTCCAGGAGATCAACGATCGCATCGCCAGCCTGTCGGCCGACCACTCGAACGGCGGCCGCTCGCACCCGCTCCTCCGCGTCGTCCAGCCGGGCCGCCACCGAATCGGTGATGCCGGAGGTTGGATCGAGGCTCGCCAATCCATCGATAGCCGCGACGCGGACGCCGGGATCATCGTCGTCAAGGGCCCGGACGAGGGCGGCGCTCGCCTCCGACCCATGCAGCCGGGCGAGCAGCGAGACCGCCATCCGGCGAACCGCGGCCTCAGGAGCCGCCGAAGCCTCGAGCAGTGCCGCGGCGACCTGGGGATCGCCACCCAGCGTGTTGAGTCCCGGGCCGCCTTCCAGGACCTGCTCGCCCATCCCCGAACGAAGCGTGCGCAGCAGGCTCGCACCGTAGCGGCGACGGATCCCGAGGACGACCAACGTCAGGACCAGGGCCGCCGCGATGCCGAGCAAGAAGACCTGGTCGAGCGCGAAGAGCCTTCCGGCACCCAGCAGCAGCAGCCCGGAGAGCATGATCCCGAGCTGGCCCGGCACCCCGTCCATGAACGCGAGGACCTGGGCGCGTCGCGCGCTCGGGACGACGTTGTAGAAAGCGCTCCAGATCGCATTCGACAGGCCTCGCTGGGCGACCTGCTGCGTGAACCGGACGATCGCGGCGGTCGCGAACGAGAACTGCACGAGCCACAGCGCGAAGCCCGCGACGTAGACGACGGGCAGGACCAGGGCCGCGGTCGCCACGCCGAATCGCGCGTAGACCCGGTTGGCGATCAGGAGCGTGACCACGAACGACGTCGCGGTCACGGCCGCCGAGATGAGCCCCAGCGCCGTGGCCAGATCGGCCTCGTTCGGGAACACGGCGGATGCAGCCTGGAGGAAGGGGAACGTCACGCAGAAGAAGAGGACCGAGAAGAGGACGTAGGCCACGGCGACCAGCCGGAAGAGCGGAGACCGGGCGACCTCGTCGAAGCCCGTGCGCAAGTCCGCGGCCACCGAGTCGGTCTGGAGCCGCGCCGGCATACGCACGCGGCCGGTTCGCGCGATCGCGACGATCAGGCCCGCGACCGCGGCCAGCAGCACGGCCTCGATGACCATCAGCAGCTCGGTTCCGGCTTCGCGCGCAACGGGGCCGGACGTCAGCGTTCCGACGAAGCTCCCGCCGATGGCCGCACCGGTACAGAGCGGGAAGAGCCGCTTCGCCTGGCGGGCATCGAACACGGATCCGGCGACCGTCCAGGAGATCGTCACCGCGATCGCGCCGGCGGCGTAGGTCAGTAGCCAGATGAACGGGACGATGCCGTCGATCCCGGCGGCGATCACGAGGCGCCCGGCGATGAGCAGCGCCCCCGACCCGAGCAGGATTCCCGCGAGCAACGGCGTGCGCGACGCCCGCCCGAGCGCGGCGCCGTACGCGAGGGCGGCCACCAGGCTCGTGGCGCCCAGGCCGATGTAGAGGTAGGGCAGGGTGCTCGTGCCGAAGCGGCTGACGACGAGGGTATCGACTCCGACCTCGCCAAAGCCACGGCCGGCTTCGAGCGCACCGAAGAGGAGTGCGACGAGGGCGAGGATCCGCCCTTCGCCCGGGCGGATGCCCGCGGCCCGCATCAGCCTCGACACATGTCCCTCATCGGGCTTCTGGCTGCATCCGCGAATGATGCCCGCTACGTGCCCCGCCGCACCACTCGACCCGGAACACGGAATCGGCGACACCCGCCTCGAACAGCGGCCGACCCGAGCTGCTCGACGGGGTTTCGCCGACGTATGCCGCCGGATTCAGGGCAAGTCCTGCTTCAGCTTCGCCAGGATCGACGAGCCGCTCTTCGGCGAGCTGGCTCGTCTCACCGAGGTCGGCATCGAAGGGCAGCTGCCTGTAGCCAGCAAGGTGCAGGGCTTGGGGACCCTCCAGTGAGATCACTCTCACTGACGCTGGAGTCTTCTCCTGCGGGTTCGTCACCCCAAACGCCTGCGCACGGAACGGTCACCTCCGCTGTCTGTCGCCGACCGAGCGTCCACCGCGGGCGGTAGGGAATCCGACATCTCCTATCTATTCCCTGCGGGCGCGCCCATACTCGGGACATCGGGAGGAGGCACGGGAGCCCGCGGGCTCTCACCAGCGTGGCGTCCCCACACGGTCGCCAAGACCGTCGCGCAGGGCCAATGGCGAGTCCGACCCCCCGTCGCCGGGCACGCACGTGCCCGTGGAGGTTCCCCAATGCCGATGATGGCAGCCGTGTTCCCGATCCTACCCGGCAAGACCCCAGCATGGCGCAGCTTCATGGAAGAACTGAACGGCCCGCGTCGCGAGGAGTTCAAGGAGTCGCGTCGGCGGGCCGGCGTCCACGAGCGGACGTTCCTGCAGTCCACCCCGATGGGTGACCTCGTGATCGTGACCCTCGAGGGTGACGATCCGGGGCGGGCGTTCGGGAAGATGATGAGCGCGGACGATGCGTTCACAAAGTGGTTCACGCAGCGGGGGGAGGAGGTGCACGGCGTCGACCTGACGGTGCGGCCGACCGGGTCGCCGTCCGAGCTCGTCGTGGACACGGAGGGAGTGGTCGTCCCGGCCAAGTAGCCGGAAACCGTCTCCGATACGCGCGAAGGGGCCGCCCGCTTCGGTGGGCGGCCTCTTCGTTATACGCGCGCAGCATCAGGGATCGGGCTGGCGGCCGTTTGTGGCGCTCGCTCGCTGACTGACCTGCCCGCACTCGTCCCGCGGCTACGGGCGCCCGACTACCCTTGGCGTCATGGCGCCCACACACGACCGCCGGCGACCCCGGCACAGCCTGCCGAACCGCAGGCCGCCAAGACTCCGCCGATGAATGCCGCCGTGCCCGGGCGCGCTCCGTGGACCCTTCGCTTCCTGTTCCTGGCCATCGGCGCCTGGACCGCGGCCCTCGCCCCATTCACGGCCGTGATCCTTCGCACGCGCGGGCTCGACACGGTCGCGATCGGTCTCCTGTCCGCCCTATCCGCCCTCGCCGCGACGGTTCTCGTGCCTGCGTGGGGTCACCTCGCCGACGTGCTCGTCGGTCGTGCGTATGCGTTTCGGATCGGATTGGTCCTCGCCTCGGCCGCGGCCGTCACGCTGCTGCTGCCGATCCCGACCCCGATCTTCGCGCTGACCCTCGCCGGATTCTCGATCTTCACGGTCCTGTTCCTGGCGCTCGGCGACACGCTGGCCGTCGATGCGCTGCCATCGCCTGAACGGCAGTACGGGTCCCTTCGCGCCCTCGCCAGCCTCTCCTTCGCGGTCGGCGTCATCGTCGCCGGCTTTGTCTACGACCAGGCCGGGTACGCCGCCGTCCCCCTCGTCTCGCTCGGCTGGTCCGCAGTCCTCCTGCTGTTCGTCGCATGGGTTCCGGATCGATCGCGTGACCCGGAGATCCGTGCGATCGCGGGCAGGGAAGGCGGGGAGGCCGCGGCTGGCCGATTCGGCTCGATCAGCCGCGTCGTCTCCGTGCAGCCGCGGTTCCTGGCCGTGCTCGCCGTGTTCGCCCTCGCCTACACCGGGTTGATGGGCGCGATGATCTTCGTGACGATCAGGATCGTCGAGCTCGGGGGCCAGCCTTCCGATGTCGCGTTGACATACGGGGTGGCGTCGTTCGCCGAGATCCCCGGGCTCGTGCTGGCTGGCTGGATTGGCCGCCTAATCGGCATCCGCTGGCTGGTGGTGCTGGCCTTCGTCGCGTACGGCGTGTGCGTCGCCTCCTGGGGCGTGCTCCCGACGCCCGTCGCGATCAACGCGACCCGGGTCGTTACGGGCGTCTGTTTCGGCGCGCTGGCGGCGGCTCGTGTCCTGATCGTCGCGCGACTCCTGCCGGAGCCGCTGCAGGCCACCGGGCAGGCAATGGGGCAAGCGGCGACATTCGCGCTCGGCAACGCTCTCGGCGGCCTGGTCGGGGGCGTCCTGTACGGCGAGCTTGGGTCGACCGTGTTCTTCGGTGTCGCCGGCCTCATGTCGGTGGCTGGGGGCGTTGGCGCGTGGGTCGTGCTCTACGGGTCGGTCGGCGCTCGCGAGCGGCCGAGATGGGATCCGCTCGCCACGCCGTAACGGTCGTGCCGGCGATAGACTGACCGCCATGCGACAGGTCATCGGCCGGCGCGTCGTCGACGTCGACGTCGGTTAAGTCAACGAACGGATCGCCCGGGCGGACCGGGTGATCCTCGATATCGGCACGGGCGATGGTCGGGCGGTGCTGGCCCGGGCGGCCGCCGAGCCGGGCGCGTTCGTCGTCGGTATCGACGCCAATGCGGCGGGCATGGCCGAAGCCTCGCGTCGCGCCGGTCGCGGACGGCCCGGCAGGCGCCAGACCAACGCCTGCTTCATGGTCGGGGCCGCCGAGTTCCTGCCGGGTCCGTTCGCGGAGGCCGCATCGCTGGTCAGCATCACCCTGCCCTGGGGATCGCTGCTGCGAGGCGTCCTTGGCCTGGATCGCCTGGTCCTCCAGGGAATCGCGTCGGTCGTCGCTCCCGGCGGGCGTGCCGAGATCCTCGCGTCGGTCGTCCCAGACGACCACGTCGATGGTCTCGTCGCCCTCGATCGCGAGGCGGAATCCGCCATCGAATCCGCGTGGGCTACGGTTGGGTTCGAGCTCGTCTCGATGCGGGTGGCGACCCCGGAGGACGTGGGCGCCGCTCGATCGTCGTGGGCGCGGCGCCTCGGTGGCCGACCGGCATGGCGTCTCGAGCTCCGCCGGGTCCGCCCGTCTCGCGCTCGCCGCCGAGATGGGCGACACTAGCGCCTTACGAATCGGCCCCAGCGCGCCGACTCATGGCCGGCCGCCAGTGGAGGACCTGCGAACGTGGCCAAGGTGACGATGCCCCAGCTCGGCGAAAGCGTCGCCGAGGGGACGATCGGGAAGTGGCTGAAGCAACCCGGCGATCACGTTGACAAGTACGAGCCCCTGGTCGAGGTGATCACGGACAAGGTCAATGCCGAGGTTCCATCGCCCTTCGAGGGCATCCTGCGCGAAATCCTGGCCGAAGAGGGCGCGACGGTCCCCAACAACGCCGAGATCGCCGTGATCGAGACCGCCTCCGACGGCGCCGAGATTGCGCCGGCCGCGACCCCGGCGGCGCCGACCGCCAGCGCGCCCGCGCCCACGCCTACGCCGTCGCCCGCGCCCACGCCTACGTCGACACTGTCGCCCGCGCCCACGCCGGCCCCGGCGGCCGCTGACCCCGACGCGCGCATGACCCCGGCCGTGCGGCGCCTCCTCCGCGAACACGATCTCGCAGCCGCCCAGGTCGTGGGGACGGGCGGTGGCGGTCGGATCACGCGCGAGGACGTGCTCAAGGTGGTCGAGGCGATTCGCACCGGCTCCATGGCGCCGGGCGCTCCCGCATCCGCCGCCGCACCGCAGGCCCGGCCCACGCCCGCCCCGGCGCCCGTCGTCTTCCCGGACGGTGCCGATGAGGTCCTCGTCCCCATGACCAGGATGCGCCAGGGGATCGCGGCACAGATGACCCGTGCGCTCGCCGCGCCGCACGCCTACGTCCACATGGAGGTCGACGCGAGCGCGCTGGTCCGTGCCCGCGAGGTCGCGAAGCGCGACTACCAGGCTCGCGAGGGGATCTCGCTCAGCTACGTGCCGTTCGTGATCAAGGCGACCGTCGATGCGCTCCGGCGCCACCCGACGTTCAACGCCCACTGGACGGACGCGGGGCTCCTGGCGAAGCGGCACATCCACATGGGTGTCGCGGTCGCCGTCGAGGACGGCCTGCTCGTGCCGGTGGTCCGCGATGTCGATCAGCTCTCGATCAGCGGGCTCAATCGAGCGATCTCGGACGTTGCCACGCGCGCCCGTGCGGGGAGGCTCCGCCTCGAGGACTACGGTGGCAGCACCTTCACGATCGACAACACCGGCTGGTTCGGCTCGAACCTGACGATGCCGATCATCAACGTGCCCGAGGTCGCGATCCTGACCATGGAGGCGATCACCAAGCGCCCGGTCGTCCGCGAGACGCCCGAAGGCGACGTGATCGCGATCCGGCCGATCATGAACATGGTCCTGGCCATCGATCACCGCGCCAATGACGGCGCCGGCGCCGCCGACTTCCTGCGGGCGATCAAGGCATCGATCGAGGGGATCGGACCGGAGGCATCGGTCTACTGAGCCCCCGGCGGCCCTGAGCGCGGCAGCGACGTACACTCCTGCCATGGCTCGCGAGCTCCCGATGTTCACCCCGCCCGGCTCGAGCGTCCACCACGGCTCGGCCGCACCCGAGACCATCGCGATGGGCGGCTCGATCACGCCGCTCCGCCGCCATCCGGACTGGATCAAGGCCCGCGTGCCATCCGGCGACAACTACCACGAGCTGAAGGGCCTGCTCCGGGGGCTCTCCCTCAACACGGTCTGCGAGGAGGCCCGCTGCCCGAACATCGGGGAGTGCTGGGACCAGCGCACGGCCACGATCATGATCCTCGGCGACACCTGCACCCGGGCCTGCGGGTTCTGCGCGGTCAAGACCGGCCGGCCCACCTGGTTCGACGACGACGAGCCGCGCCGGGTGGCCGAGGCGATCCGAGGACTCGGCCTCGAGCACGTGGTCGTCACCAGCGTCGCCCGGGACGATCTGCCCGACGGCGGGGCGAGCATCTTCGCCGAGACCATCCGCCAGATGCGCGAGAGCTCGCCGGGGATGGGGATCGAGGTCCTCATCCCGGACTTCAACGGTGACGAGGCTGCGCTCCGCGTGGTCATGGACGCCCGCCCGGACATCCTCAACCACAATCTCGAGACCGTTCGACGCCTCCAGAAGCCGGTGCGAAGGCGTGCCCGCTGGGATCGGAGCCTCGGCGTCCTGGAGCACGCCAGGGCCATGGCCAACGACATCGGCTGTCCGGTCCACACCAAGAGCTCGCTGATGGTCGGGCTGGGCGAGGAGCGCGACGAGCTGCGCGAGGCGTTCGTCGCCCTGCGAGAGGTCGACTGCGACATCCTGACGATCGGCCAGTACCTGCGGCCGTCGCTCCAGCACCTCCCGCTGGAGCGCTACTACCACCCCGACGAGTTCGCCGCGATGAAGGATGAGGCGCTCGCGCTCGGCTTCAAGCACGTCGAATCGGGTCCGCTGGTCCGCTCGAGCTACCACGCCCGCGACCAGGTCCCGGGGGCCGAGCTGAAGCGGCTGCGCCGCCAGGCGACGATCGACTCGGGGGGTCGGGTCGTCCCGCTCGCGGGCTGAACCTGCCGCGCCGGTGAGCGTCGAGTTCGAGCCGGTCAAGCTCCGTCCACGTCGACGACGGATCGATCCGGTCGCGATCGCCACCCTGGTCGTCGTGCTCGGGCTCGCAGCCGCCGTGACCAAGCCGTGGAACGCCGGAGCCGATCCGGCGACCTCCGAACAGGGCCAGGCGTTCGTGGATGCGTCGCCATCACCTCGCCCGCCTGACTCGCTCAGCGGGCCGCACGCGACCGCGGTTCCGGCGCCTCGGCAGCCGGGCTTGCCGCCGAGCACCGCGTCGTTGGCGTCCTGGGACCGGGTTCGCGGGGCCCTCCGGGTGCACGACGGGTGGGGGATCAGGGCGATCGTCGCTGCACCGTCCGGCCTGTTGGCGCCGGCCTCGGATCAGCAATTCGCGGAGCACTGGGACGCGCTGCCCGACGATCCTGTGGGCTTCCCCACGGTTGACATCGAACCGAATGACCGGACCGTCGTCGCCATCGGGATCACGTTCCCGGCGGCGCATGCCCCGCTCGACGTCCGGATCTGGCTGGTTCATCCCGATCGGCTCGAGTGGATCGACACGCTGGCCGTGGATCCGAGTCCGTCCGGTGGGGCATTCCTGTACCGCTTGGCGAATGGTGACGGCTCCGTCCGGAACTGGGACGCGGGCAGATACCGGGTCGACGTCCTGGCCGACGGCGGCATCCGCCGGTTCGGCTTCACGCTCCCGAACCGGTTCGAGATCGTGCCCGATCGGGCGGAGCTCCCGGCCGCGCGAGACGATCTCGTCGATCCTGCGGGCGGCGCCCTGCCGGGTCTGCCGATCGGACTCTTCGCAACCGCCGGCGGGGTCTCGATCCCGTTGCCGAGCCAGTCTGGCCCTCGGCTCGACGAGACCGAAGCCTGGCTGAACGTCGATCCGGGGACGGGACGCGCGCCCCGATCCTTTGTCTCGTCAGTGCTCCTTCCGGCCGCGACCGGGCTCGGCGTGATCCTGTCGCGAGGATCCGTGGTCCAGGACTCGCACGTGGAGCGCCTCGCGCCCGAGCCGCTCAGCATCGAACCGGAGCTGGTCGGGGACGAGTTCGACGCAGCGACCACGCCGCCGCACGTCCTCTACCGGGCACCGAGCGGAGGAGCATGGCCTCCCGGGGTCTACCGGCTCAGCGTTGCGTGGGCTGATGGCACCGGCCTGCACGACCGAAGCTGGCACGTCGAGTTGCGCCCCGGACCGGTTCGCGAGCTGTCGCCCATGCTGCTTGCCGCACGGGCCTTCGCCCGCTTCGCAGGCCGATCCGGCGTGGTCGTGGGAACGGCCGAACCGCTCGAGGGCGGGCCCAGGTCCGTCGCCATTCGTCTGCTCCAGCCGCGTTCCACTGGGCCGACGGGATTCCCGATTCGCGACCAGGTTCGCTGCGACGGGGTTCGCGTGGACGGTCTCGCCGGGGTTGCCGGCATCGTCTACCCGGCGGATCCACCGCCGAAGGTGACGGTTCGGGTCCTGTACGAGTTCAGCCGAT
>JBGPIH010000082.1:0-13375 GCA_041484785.1 Candidatus Limnocylindria bacterium | reverse complement strand
AGCTGGCGGGTGATGCTGACGAACCGGATGCCCAGGTACGGGCGGGTCAGCTTCTGGCCGGCCACGGCCTGCGCCATGATCGGTCGGGCGATGTCGATCGGGATGGCGAAGCCGATCCCGTTGCTGTTGCTCGCGATCGCCGTGTTGATGCCGACCACGTTGCCCTCGGCGTCGAGCAGCGGGCCGCCCGAGTTGCCGGGGTTGATCGCGGCATCCGTCTGGATCAGGTTGGTCAGGGACTGGTTGCCGTCGGTCGTGATCGAACGGCCCTTGGCCGACACGATCCCGCTCGTCACCGAGTTCGAATAGGTGCCCAGCGGGCTTCCGATCGCCACGACGAGCTGGCCAACCTGCAGCGCGTCCGACTCGCCGATCGCGGCGGTCGGCAGGTCCGTGGCGTCGACCTTGACGATCGCCAGGTCGGTCAGCGTATCGATCCCGTAGACGGTCCCGCTGAGCACCCGGCCGTCCTTGAGCTCGACGTCGAACTTCTCGCCGCCCTCCACGACGTGGTGATTGGTCAGGATCCAGCCGCTGCTGTTGAAGATGACGCCCGAACCCACCCCGGTGGCCGGAATGACGCCGAGGTCGCCCGCGCCCGAGGCGCCGGTGACCGTGATCCGGACGACCGCCGGACTGACCTTGGCGGCCACGCTGATCGTCGCCGAGGATTCGTCGATGGCGACAGGTTGGGGTGCGGCGACGTTCGTTCCCTGGGGGGCGGTGGCCGGAGCCACGACCGGCCGATCGAGGGCGCCGCTCGCCCCGAGGGCCAGGACCGTGCCGCCCGACGCGAGGACCGCGGAGAGGAGCGACGCCCCGAGCACGGTGCCGATGCCCGAGCGACCGCGGCGCGGGCTCGCTGCGGGGACGACGGGCTCGGTGACGGCGGCGGGTTCGTACCAGCGCTCGGGGGTGGTGGTGGCCGGGCCGGCGAGGTCGCGCGTCCAGTCGGGTCGCGGCTCCGGGGCCGGCGCGTAGCGATCGACCGGGGCGACGGCCTCGGCCGGCGCCGCGTCCATCGACGGGGGCGTGCCGGCGGCCGGCACATCTTCGGTGGGGGCCGGTTCGGCTGCCGGAACGGCGAAGCGCTCGGTGGCCGGCGGTTCGTCGGGGGCGTCGAGCTGGCGGTCTTCATCCATGGTGGTCGAGTTCCTCGCGGGTGGCGGCCGTGACGGCCGCGTTGGGGACGTTCAATGTGGTCTCAGGGTGCGGGTTTCGGATTCACCTGCGAGCGTTCGGACGGTGAAGTTTCCTGCATCTTGGCGTTCTGGGCTGCGCGGGCGTCTGCCTCGGCCGCCGAGGCCACGTCGGCACGCTCCGCCGCCGGCGTTCCGGCCACCAGGCGCGGATCGCGCGGCAGCGTGACCGTGAAGCGGGACCCGGCCCCCACGCGGCTCTCGACCGCGACGCGACCGCCGTGCATGTCGACGATCGAATGGACGATCGCGAGACCCAGCCCGCTCCCGCTCCCCCGGGCTTCGTTGGCGCGTGAGCCGCGATAGAAGCGGTCGAAGATGTGGGGCAGCTCGGTCGCATCGATGCCCACGCCCGTGTCGACCACGTCGATCCGCGCGCCCTCCGGCGACGCGACGACGTCGACCGTGACCGCCCCGCCGCGCCCGGTGAACTTGACCGCGTTGGCGACCAGGTTGGCCACGACCTGCCCAATCCGCTGGGGGTCGTGACGGATCCGGATGGGCGCGTCGGGCAGCTGGAGGGTCAGGTTGACCCCACGCCGCTCGGCCGCGGACGCGTTCTGTTCGACCGCCGACTCGACGGCCGCCCGCAGGTCGTCGGGGCGCAGGTCCAGCAGGACCAGCCCCGAGTCGAGCTTGGACAGCTCGAGCAGGTTCTGGGCCAGCCAGTCGAGGCGCTCGATCTGCTGGCCGCTCGACTCGATGAACTCGGCTCGCGCGGCGGGGTCCTCGGCGGCGCCCTCACGAAGCAGCTCGTTGAAGGTGCGCAGGGCAGCCAGGGGCGTGCGCAGCTCGTGGGAGACGTCGGCCAGGAAGTCGCGGCTGCGGTCGCGATCGCGGCGGATGATCTCGACGCTCTCCTCGAGCCGGTCGGCCATGGCGTTGAACTGGACGGCCAGCTCGGCCAGCTCGGATGACCCGGCCCGGACCTGGCCCGACGGTACGCGCCGGCCCAGGTCACCCTCGGCGAGGCCCCGGGATGCCTCGGTCAGGCGCCGCAGCGGGGTCGTGAATCGTCGGGCCATGGCTGCCGAGACAACCACGCTCAGGGCGAGCGCGAAGAGGGCGATCGCGGCAAGCAGGCCGGTCAGGTTGGCCAGCGCCGCTGCCCGGAAGGTGTATGGGTTCGCCAGGGTGACCTTGATGGCGTACGGCTGGAAGAGGGTGCCGGCCGGGTACCAGCTGGACACGACGGCACTGCGTTCCTGGGTCTGGCCGGCGGCCGCCGGCGCCTCGAGCGCGATCTGGATCGGATGGTCTGCCGCCGGAGCCGGGACGAGCTGCTCCCCCGAGGACTCCAGCCGGCCGAACTGGATCGTGACGTCGGCCTGGCCCAACCGATCGGCGATGACGCGCTGGACGTCGGGATCCGACAGCGCGTCGATCACCGCCGGATCGACCTGGTTGTCGACCCCGACCACCGGGTTGCCCGCGGCGGCCACGCGGGCCAGGCTCTGCACGTAGCTGCTGACGGTCTGCGAGCGCTGTTCGAGGTCGGTCGTCTGCTGGCGCGAGAAGTAGTCGTCGAGGCGGTTGAGAACCAGCACCGTGACCAGCACCAGGATGAGGGCGATGACCGCGATGAACGCGATCGTCAGGCGGCCCTGGAAGGTCCTGGGCAGCCTCCGGCGAATCCGGCGCGGCAGGCGCGGCAGGCGCCACACGCCGGTCGTTCGGTCGCCGGCGCCGTCAGCGCTCGGCAAAGGCGTAGCCGACACCTCGAACCGTCAGGACGAAGGTCGGCGACGTCGGGTCGTCCTCGATCTTGTCGCGCAGGTGGCTCACGTGCACGTTGATCGTCTTCTCGTCCTGGTCGAGCGCTTCGTAGTCGCGCAACAGCTCGAGCAGCTCGCTGCGCGTGTAGACGCGGCCCGGGCGCGATGCGAGGTGCCGCAGGATCTCGAATTCGGTCGGGGTCAGGCTGACCCGGCGCGTCCCGCGCTGGACCCGTCGTCGTTCCAGGTCGATGAGCAGGTCGCCGTGCCGGATCACCCGGCCGCCGGCGGCATCGGACAGGTCGCCGTACGAGCGGCGGAGGAGCGCCTTGATCCGGCTCATGAGCTCGCGCAGGCCGAACGGCTTGGTCAGGTAGTCGTCCGCCCCGAGCTCCAGGCCGATGACCTTGTCGACCTCGTCGTCACGCGCCGTCAGGACCAGCACTGGCATCTTCGCCCCGCTCGCGCGGAGGCGGCGCAGGACCTCGAAGCCGTCGATGCCCGGAAGCCGGACGTCCAGCACCACGAGGTCGGGGGCCTGGTGGGTGGCGATGTCCAGGCCCTCCTCGCCGGAGCGTGCGATGGCGACCTCGTAGCCCTCCTGCTGGAGCGCGTACTGGATGCCGCGGGCGACCGCGTGCTCGTCTTCGACGATCAGGATGGTGGCGGACACGCGGCGATGCTACACCGGGGCCCCGGCCGGGGCGTCGGGCCCCGGCGGCCAGGGGCTCCCCGTGTCGTCGGGCTCTCGCGCGACCTCGTGGTAAGGTATGCGCGCTTCCGGGCGCCTCGCCACTCCGGCCCCGCCGGCGAGCCGCGGCCCGTCACCACGACGAGACTTGAACCAGAGGTTCCCATCATGGCCACCGCCCGCGCGACGCTTGCCGCCGAACACCGTGAGCTGACCGGCAAGAAGGTCGCCCATCTCCGCCAGGCCGGCCGGCTGCCCGCGGTCGTGTACGGCCATGGCGTCGCATCCGACAACGTCTCAATCGACACCCACGAGTTCGAGCAGCTCCGCCGCCACACCGGCCCGAACGCGCTGGTGGACCTGTCGGTCGACGGCGAGAAGCCGCGGCCGGTGCTCGTCTATGGCGTGCAGGTTCACCCGGTCAACCGGCGCCCGCTCCACGTCGACCTCTTCCTGGTCAGGATGACCGAGGAGCTGACGGTCGACGTGCCGCTCGTGGCGACCGGCGAATCACCGGCGGTCACGGTCCATGGCGGAACCCTGCTGCACCCGATGGAATCGGTCCGGGTGCGCGCCCTGCCGGATCACCTGCCGCAGCTCATCGAGTACTCGGTGGCCTCGATCGCGGACTTTGACACGACCGTGCACGTCCGGGACCTGGTCATCCCGGCCGACGTCACGCTGCTGACCGATGGCGACGAGATCATCGCCAAGGTCCAGCCGCCGCGCGTCGAGGAGGAGCCGGTGGTCGCCGAGGTTGCCGAGGTCGAGGGCGAAGGAGCCGCCGAGGAGCCGACGACGGAGCCCGGCGCCGAGACCGGCGGCCCAGCCGAGGGCTGAACCCCGGCCGATCGCCTCAGCCCCGCGACCGGCGCCCAACCGCGTACACGATCGGAAAGCGCATCGTCAGCTGGTCGGTCCGCAGCCGGCTGAGCCGCGTTCGCAACTCGGACAACAGGCGGCCGCGCAGCTCCGGGTCCAGTTCATCGAACAGGGTGTCCTCGTCGAACTCGGTCAGGAAGGCGATGTAGCCGTCCACCGTGAAGCGGTGCTCGAGTCGCCCGGACTCGGCGACGACGCCGGCGAACCCTGCGCGTCGAAGCTCGCGGGCCGCGCGCTCGACCGATGGCAGGTCGCCCGACGGGACGTCCGCCTCGCGGGCGCCGATCCCCAGGTCGTCCAGCACATCGTCGAAGACCACGTCCGGTTGGAACGCCCGGTCATCGGCGAGCCACGACACGTAGGCGAGCGACCCGCCCGGGCGCAGCACCCGGCGCGCCTCCCGCAGCGCGCGAGCCCGATTCGGCACGAGCTGGAAGACGAACGACGAGAGCGCCAGGTCGAAGGCGCCATCGGGGAACGGCATCGCGTCGGCGAAGGCGACCGCGGAGCGGTATCGCGCTCGATCGCGGGCCGCCAGCCGTTCCGCGGCGTTCGCATCGGCCATCGCCCGCATGCCGGCGGATGCGTCGACCGCGACGACCGACACACCCGGCCAGCGCGCCAGCGCACCCAGGGCCAGCTGGCCGGTCCCGGTGCCGATGTCGATCAGGCGCGAGGCCCCGTCAGCGACGAGGCTCCCCGAGCGGTCCAGCAGCCTCTCGACCGCCGGCGCCAGCACCGGGGCCCACCAGCGCGCATAGCCGGCGGCGACCCGGTCGTAGCGTTCGGCCTGCTCGGTCATCGGCGCATCGTGCCATGCGCCGCGCCGGCTCGGCGCGCCGGTTCGGTGTGCCGCGGCGCGCCGTGCCGGCTGCCCCGGCCTAGCTGCCGCTGGCCAGTGGCTCGCTCGGCGGCGGAGGCGGAAGGATCGCGCCGCGCCGGCGACCGAGCCCGGCGCGCCGCGCCATCCACAGGCCGATCGCGGTGAGGCCGCCGAGCACGATCAGGATCGGCAGCCAGACGATCAGGAACCAGATCCCGGCGTTGGCGAGCGACTGGAGCATGGAGATCATGCTGGCCGCCGCCTCATCGACGACCGCTCCCGGCTCCCAGCCCTTCGCGGCGGCCGTGGTGGCCACCACCGGGACCGTGAACCGCGCCGTGAGGGTCGCGTAGCTCGCTCGGTCGTTCAGGTCCTTCAGCTGCGCGGTCAACTCCTCGATCTGGCCGCGGACGTCGGTGAGCTGGGCCTGGACCTCGAGGACGTCGCTGACCTTGGTGGCTCGCTCGGCGATCCCCTGGAGGGCGACCTCGCTGGCCTGGAGGTTCTTGATCCGGGCCTGCAGGTCGATGACCTGGCCGGTCACCTCGACCGCCTCGGTGTGCTCGGTGACCACCTTGGTCGTGAGGCCGTTGAGCCCACGCAGGAGGTCGAGGGCGCCTTCCCAGCGGTCCGCCGGGATGCGATAGGTGATCTCGGCCGTCGGCTGGTCGCCATCGTTGCTGGTATTGGAGGCGCCGACGTACCCGCCCAGGGCGACGATCCCGTCGCGGGCGGTCCGCAGCGCCTTGGGGACGTCGCTGACCTCGAGATCGATCGAGCCGGTCCGGATGATCCTGGCGTCGTCGCGGGCGCCGATCGCCCCAACGTCCGAGGTGGTCCCGCCCCCCTGATCCGCGGCGGCGGGCGCCGCACTCGGAGCTGCCTTGACCCCGTCGACACTCGAGAAGTCCGCCCCGCCGGCCGGGACCGGCCCGCCGACCGTGGAGACTCCCTCACGCGGCGCCGAAGCGCTGCTGGCGCAGGCACCGACGATCAGCGCGAGAGCGATCATCGGGATAAGAAGACGGATGGTGCGCATCTGATCGGCCCTCCGTGGGCTCGCCACGACCGAACGGTCGGACGGCATCGCGGAGACGCCCGGCCGGGCGGCCCGGTTCCCCGAGTACACTCGCGGCGTGGCACTCCGGCTTCCGTTCCAGCCGCCGCTCGAGCCGATGCTGGCCAAGGCCGTGGACGACTTGCCCGCCGACGATGGCTGGCTGTTCGAGCCCAAGTGGGACGGCTTCCGGGCGCTGGTCTTCCGCGACGGCGACGAGGTGTACACGCAGTCCCGCGACCTCAAGCCGCTGGACCGCTACTTCCCGGAGCTCGCGGCGCCACTGCGGGCCGCCTTGCCCGACCGTTGCGTGCTGGACGGCGAGATCGTCATCGCGCGCGACGGAACGCTCGATTTCGAAGCTCTGCTGCTGCGCATCCACCCCGCCGAATCGCGGGTCAGGATGCTCGCCGACACGTCACCGGCGAGCTTCGTGGCCTGGGACCTGCTGGCGCTCGATGACGAGGACCTGCGCGCAGTGCCGCAGGGCGAGCGGCGGGCGCGGCTCGAGGGGCTGCTCCGCGATGCGAAGCCGCCGATCCACCTGACGCCGGCGACCCGGGATCGGGCGACAGCGGCCGACTGGTTCGATCGCTTCGAGGGCGCGGGCCTCGACGGGGTGATCGCCAAGCGGCTCGACGGCCGATACCAGCCGGGGAAGCGGGCGATGCTCAAGATCAAGCACCAGCGCACGGCGGACTGCGTGGTCGCCGGCTTCCGCTGGCACAAGAACGGGCCGGGGACGCACATCGGATCGCTCCTGCTCGGCCTGTATGACGAGGCGGGGACCCTGAGCCATGTCGGCATCACGTCGTCGTTCAGCTGGGACCGGCGGGCGACCCTGGTGGCCGAGCTCGCGCCCTTGCGCGACGACGCGATGAACGGCCATCCCTGGTCGGGTTGGGCCGAGTGGGCCGCCGAGCTCGAGGCTAGCGGCCAGCGCGTGCCCGGGGCGACGTCTCGCTGGAACCGGGGCAAGGACCTGTCCTGGGAGCCGCTCCGGCCCGAGCGGGTCGCCGAAGTCGCCTACGACCACCTCCAGGGAACCCGGTTCCGCCACGCGACCACGTTCAAGCGCTGGCGCCCGGACAAGCCGCCGCAGGCGTGCCGCTACGACCAGCTCGAGGCCACCGCTCCGTTCGAGCTTTCGCGGATCTTCGGCGGGGACCGTTGACCGTCAGGCTGGGGCTGGTCGGCGCTGGCTGGATCGCGCGCCAGCATCTCGCGGCGCTCGAGCGTCTCGGCCGGACGGAGCTCGTCGGCGTGGTCTCGCGCACTGTCGAGGGTGCGGCGGCCGTGGCCAATGCGTGGGGCGGCGCGGCGTACGACGACCTGGACCGGATGCTGGGGTCGGCGCGTCCCGACGCGGTCTACGTCTGCGTCCCGCCCCACCGGGCCGTCGCGATCGGCGAGCGGCTGGTCGAGGCCCGGATCCCGTTCCTGACCGAGAAGCCGCTGGCGGCGAGCGACGCGGCCGGCCCGGCCCGGCTTGCCGGCGCCATCGAGCGCGCCGGCCTGATCGTGGCGGTCGGCTATCACCTTCGCGCCCTGGACTTCATGGCCGAGCTGCGCGACCGGCTGGCGGAGCGGCCGCCCCGGATGATGGTGGCCCGCTGGCTCGGCGCGACGCCGCCCCCGGCCTGGTGGTCGCTGGTCGAGCAGGGCGGCGGGCAGGTGATCGAGCAGGCGACCCACATGTACGACCTGGCCCGGTACGTGATCGGGGAGGCCGAGGTCGTTGGAGCGGCCTCGGTCCGGGACGACCACGCCGAACGGCCGGGCGACGTCGCCGACGCCGCGGCCGCCGTGCTGCGGTTCGCCAGCGGCGCGGTCGGCTCGTTCGCCAGCGCCCACCGGCTCGCGTCGGCTTCGATCGAGGTCGAGCTCGCGTCGGACGGCCTGCTCACGACCCTGCGCAAGGACCCCGACGGCGACCAGGGCGACTGGCACGTCTCGTTCGACGACGGCCGCGAGGTGCGCAGCCTTCGGAGCGAGCGCGACCCCTACGAGACCCAGGCGGCGGCATTCCTGGACGCGCTCGATGCCGGCGATCCGGGCCGGCTCCTGTCGAGCTACGCGGACGCCCTCAGGACGGACCGGCTCACCCGGGCCGTCGTGGCCGCGACGGGCGCTCCCGGCTAGCGCGTTCGAGCATCCCGGAGCGGTCCGGCCACTCGTAGCCGGCCCACGGGTCGAAGTCGACCTCGAGCGGCTCCTGGCCGGGCCGATCCGCCTCGGCCACGTGGATGAGATTGACCCGGATCCGCGTCCAGGTGGTCGATCGGCCGCGCATCGAGTCGACCAGCACGTCCGCGGGCTCCAGCGCCCCGGCGGCGGCCGGGTGGCGCGCCTTCCAGCGCTCGAGGCCGGCGAGCGCCTCGTCCTTGTGCTCGGCCCGGGCGATCTCGACGACCGGGATGGTCGTCTTGCGTCGCCCGGTCGGGGTCGGCCGGGATCCGGCCCACTCGCTCGGCAGCCCGGCGTTCGGATCGCCCTGCTCGACGGCCGCCCGGCGCGCCTTCGCGACCTCCGGCGGAGGCCCACCCCCTTCGCCGCGCCCGCGCGCGTACTCGGCTGCGGCCCGCCGCTGCCGGGATGGCTGGACGCGCGGCGGCTCGCCCTCCTGCTTCGCGTAGTTCGGCGGCCACGGCGCGTCACCCTGGCCCTCCGCCTCGTGCCGGCGGCTCAGCTCCAGGAGCGCCTCGAGCGAGCCGACCGAACCGTCGATCCCGGCCCCCGGGTCGCCGATGGCCGCGTATCGATCCGGCACGGTGTCGATCGTGAAGGCCTCGGCTTCGACGGTCGGGACCTCGTCCCAGGCGAGCGGCGTGGAGACCCTGGCGTCGGGCAGCGGCCGGATCGAGTAGGCCGAGGCGACCGTCCGGTCCTTCGCGTTCTGGTTGTAGTCGAGGAAGACCCCGTGGCGCTCCTCCTTCCACCACTTGGAGGTGGCCAGCGTCGGTACGCGTCGTTCCACGTCCCTCGCCAGCGCCAGCGCGGCGCGGCGGACCTCCGGGAACGTCCAGCGCGGCTCGATCCGCACGTTGACGTGGATGCCGCGGGAGCCCGACGTCTTGGGCCAGCCGACCAGCCCGACGGCCTCGAGCGCCTCCCGGGCCGCCAGGGCGACCTCGCGGATCGCCGACCACGGGACGCCCGGCACGGGATCGAGGTCGACCCGGAGCTCGTCGGGGTGGTCGAGGTCCTCGGCTCGAACGGGATGCGGGTTGAGGTCGATGCACCCGAGATTCACGACCCAGGCCAGGCCTGCTGCGTCGTCGATGACGATCTCGTCCGCGGTGCGGCCGGACGGGAAGGTCAGCGTCGCGATCCGGATCCAGGGCGGCCGGTTGTCCGGGGCCCGTTTCTGGAAGAACGGCTGTCCCGCGGCGCCGTCGACGAATCGCTTGAGCGCCATGGGCCGGCCGCCGGCGCCGCGAAGCGCACCGTCCGCGACGGCCAGGTAGTAGCGGACCACGTCGAGCTTGGTGTGACCGGTCTGGGGGAAGTAGACCTTGGCCGGATTCGTGACGGTCACCTCCCGACCGCCGATCTGGAGCGTCTCCTTCTCCGTAGCCATGGGCGACACGATAGCGCTCGACAGCCGTCCGGGGTCGGGGGATGATGCCACCCATGCTCAACCAGCCGGAGCCAGCCTGCCTCGTCATCGCCGACATCAGCGGCTACACGAGCTACCTCGCCGGTGTCGAGCTCGACCACGCGCAGGACATCCTGGCGGACCTGATGGACACGGTGGTCGGCTCGCTCCGGCCCAACTTCCGCCTGGCCAAGCTCGAGGGAGATGCGGCCTTCACCTACGCCTTCACCCCGACCGTCGACGCTTCCGCCCTGTTGGACACGGTCGAGCGCACGTATTTCGCGTTTCGCCGGCGGCTTCGCGACATCAGCCAGGCCTCGACCTGCGACTGCAACGCGTGCATGCGGATGCCGGCGCTCGATCTCAAGGTCCTTGCCCACCACGGCACGATCGTCCGGCAGCGGATGGCCGGCCGCGAGGAGCTCGTCGGCAGCGAGGTGATCCTGGCCCATCGGCTGCTCAAGAACGAGGTCACCGAACGGACCGGGGTCGCCGCCTACGCGCTCTATACCGAGGGCTGCCTTCGTGCGGCGGGTATCGATCCGGCGAGCCTCGGCCTGCTGGAGCATCGCGAGACTTACGACCACATCGGCGAGGTCGTCGGCTGGGTCGAGGACCTCGGCGCTGCCTGGGCGGCCGACCAGGAGCGGACCCGGGTGATGGTCGAGCCCGGGGCGGCCATGGCCACCCTGGAATTCGACCTGCCGGCGCCCCCCGCGCTCGCCTGGGAGTACCTGACATCGCCGGCCCGCCGGCCGCGCTGGCAAGCCGGTGTGAGCGAGGTCATCGAGCAGACGGCGAGCGGCCGCCGTGGTGTCGGCACGACCAACCACTGCGTGCACGGCAAGGACGCGATCGTCGAGGAGATCCTCGATTGGCGGCCACCGGAGTACTTCACCCTGCGCTGGCAGATGCCGATCCCGAATGCGCCGAAGATTCGGAGCACGGACACCCTCGTCGCGACGTCGGCCGGGACCCACGTCAGCATGCGCATCGAGCGGCCCCGCTCGGCCAGGGACCGGACCTTCCTGGAGGCCCTGCTGCCGCAGCTTGGCCCGCTCTTCCAGCAGGGCATCGAGGCGCTCGGGCCGCTCCTCGAGGCGGAGATGGCGCGCCGCGGCGCAGAAGCCGCGTCGAGCCCGGAAGCGGAGCTGCCGACCTCCGCCGGCCGGTTTCTCGACGAGCCTGTCGAACCGATGGGTCGCCGTTCGTCGTGATCACAGCGGACGTGCGACGTCCGATCCCAGCCAGTGAGGAGACGGAGGATGCAGTACGCGCTCCTGATCTACGGCCAGGAACGTTCCGAAGAGGTCCCGGAGGATCTCATGGCCGCCGAGTTCGGCGCGTATGAGACGCTCACCGCGTTCCTTCGCGATCGGGGCGCCATGAAGGGCGGCGAGGCGCTCGAGCCGACCGCCACCGCGACCACGGTTCGCGTGCGGGACGGCAAGACGCTGACCACCGACGGTCCGTTCGCCGAGACCAAGGAAGCGCTCGGGGGCTTCTACCTCGTCGAGGCCGCCGACCTGGACGAGGCGATCCGGTTTGCCGCGATGATCCCCGGCGCGACCCGCGGCTCGATCGAGATCCGTCCGGTCTTCGACGTCCCGTACGCGACGGCCGACGCCTCGCAGGCGGGAGGCTGAGCGGCGCAGCCGCTCAGCCATCGAGCGCCGTTGCCCAGCCGGGAACCGCCCGAGGCCGCCCATCAGCTCGTCGACCGCCTGTTCCGCGACGAGCAGGGCCGGGCGATCGCCACGCTGATCCGCGTTCTCGGCGACTTCGATCTCGCCGAGGAGGCCGTCCAGGATGCGTTCATCGCCGCGCTCGAGACATGGCCGGCGCGAGGCGTGCCGGACAACCCGGGGGCGTGGATCACGACGACCGCCCGCAACCGGGCAATCGACCGGCTGCGCCGGCGCAAGCGACTGAGCGAGAAGATCGACGTGCTCGCCCGGGACGCCACGACCGAATCCGAGCTGCGCGCCATCGATCCGGAACCGGCGGAGGACGCCATGGCCATTGCGGATGACCGATTGCGGCTGATCTTCACGTGCTGCCATCCGGCGCTCGCGATGGACGCCCGCGTCGCCCTCACCCTGCGGGTGCTCGGCGGGTTGACCACGCCGGAGATCGCGCGCGCCTTCCTCCTGCCCGAGCCGACCCTCGCGCAGCGCCTGGTCCGTGCGAAACGAAAGATCCGCGCGGCCGGCATTCCCTACCGCGTGCCCCCGGCCGACCTGCTCCCGGAGCGGCTGGCGGGCGTCCTGCACGTGCTCTACCTCGTGTTCAACGAGGGCTACGCCGCCACCTCGGGCGATGCGCTCGTCCGGCGCGAGCTGAGCGCGGAGGCGATCCGCCTGGCCCGCCTCGTGGATCGGCTGCTGCCCGACGAGCCCGAGATCCTCGGCCTGCTGGCCCTCATGCTCCTGCACGACGCGCGGCGCGAGGCACGGGTCGGTGGGGACGGCGAGCTGGTCCTGCTCGACGATCAGGATCGGTCGCGCTGGGATCGCGAACGAATCGCCGAAGGCCAGGCGCTGGTCGAGCGTGCGCTGCGAATGGGTCGCCCGGGTCCGTACCAGGTCCAGGCGGCCATCGCCGCGCTCCATGACGAGGCCCTCACGCCGGCCGCCACGGACTGGGGCCAGATCGCGGCGCTGTACCGGGCGCTCGCCGCCATGGCGCCGTCACCGGTCGTCGAGCTGAACCTGGCGGTCGCGGTCGCGATGGCCGACGGACCCGCGGTCGGCCTGGCGATGATGGACGGCATCGCCGCGTCCGGGGAGCTGGACCGTTACCCGTACCTGCACGCCGCCCGGGCCGACCTGCTCCGCCGCCTGGACCGGCGGACCGAGGCCGCGGCCGCCTACCGCCGCGCGGTCGCCCTCACGACCAACGGGGCGGAGCAAACCTATCTGCGCCGCCGGCTGGTCGAGGTCTCGACTCCGGGACGGAGCCGACGGCTCCCGAACTGACCCCGTTCCCGGGCGTTCAGGCGAGGACGGCCGCCACGATCGCGTCCACGTGGGCCTTCTGGGGCACCACGATCAGCGTGTTGACCATTCCGAACATACCGTTGGCGGCTTCCGCGTGCGGCAGGATGTGGCAGTGGAAGGCCCACACGCCGGCGGTCTTCGCGTTGATCAGGACGTCGTAGCGCTCGCCCGGGTTGACCCCGAGCGTGTCGCAGGTGAACGCCGCGCTGCCGAGATCCCAGCCGTCGCGAGCGACGACCCGCATCGGCATCCCGTGGAGGTGCCACGGGTGCATCATGATTCCCTCGTTCATGAAGCGGACCCGGACCGTTTCGCCGACCGCGGCGAGGACGGGCACGGTGGCCGGGAAGCCGTGGCCGTTGATCGTGAACCCACCCAGCTCGTCGTTCGAGATCCAGATGTACTCGCGGT
>JBGPIH010000081.1:0-13473 GCA_041484785.1 Candidatus Limnocylindria bacterium | reverse complement strand
GGAGCTGGCCGTGTCGGTGACGACCGACTGGACGCCGCCAACGTCGGTGGCCAACCGGCTCTGGATCACGCCGGGCCGCGTCGCCGTAAAGCAGCGCAGCGGCCTCCGCTGCAGATGAGCGTAGAGCTCGCCGCGCAGGTCCTGGATCACGCTCTGGCCGATGACGTTGTTCAGGTAGGTCTGGCCGATGCCGATCAGGCCGGACACGATCGGCAGCACGATCATCAGGCCGACGAACAGGTTGAGCAGCCCGAAGTCGCGCTGGGGGATGGCGATGTCGATCAGGAGCTTGAGCAGGATCGGGTTGATCAGGCCGATGAAGCTCGTGGCCAGGATTGCGACCAGGACGACCGCGACCTGCCGCCGGTAGGGCCGGAAGAAGCGGACGATCCGCCCGATGGTCTGGCCGCGACGCTCCGGCGGCACCGGGGTGAAATCCGGGATCGCGCGTCCGAATGGACCGCCCCCCATGCCGCGACCGCCGCCTCTGCCGCCCCCGCCGTCGCCCCCGCCGCCGGCGGCGCCGCCGGTCGCGGTGCGTGTCCGGCCCCGCGGGAAGCTCACGCCTCGACCCCCGCGGGCGCGCTGGCGAGGACCACGATCGTCGAGCGTCGAGACGGAGCGGTGGCGGTCAGCAGGTCGCCGACCAGGCCGAGGGCGAACGTCGGCCAGTGGCGACCCCAGGCTCGGGCGAGGTGGCCCACGGTCGTGAGCCGGATGTCGACGAAACCGGCCTCGGCCAGCATCCGCCGAACCGTCGCGGGGTCGTTGCAGGCACCGACCAGCGGGTGTGCGTCCGTCGCGGTGGCCTTGACCAGCGGCTGGATCGCCCGGCGTGGAGCGTCGGGCAGGCCCAGGTAGGCCGCCACGAACGGGTGCCGCCGGTTGACCGTGCTGGCGACCAGCGCGCCGCCCGGTCGCAGCCAGCGCCGGAGGTTGGCCAGGGCGGCCGCCGGGTCGGCGAAATGCTCGAGCGTGAAGCTCGACAGGATCAGGTCGAACGTCCCGTCGGGAAAGGCCGCAGCGGGACCACATAGATCGACGATCGCGAACTCGTCGAGATGGGGGAGCGGCGACGCCGGCTGGTGGATGTCGGCTCCCACCAGTCGGGCGATCCGGGGTCGAAAGGCACGCAACGCCGACACCCGGCCACAGCCGGCGTCGAGGGCGGTCACGTCACCCGGAGAGCGTCGTTCAGCCGCTCCGACGGTGCGCTCGAGGGCGTCGCGCACGAGGCTTCCCAGCGACGGCTCGATGCCCAGCCTCGGGAGAAGGGCGAAGCGCCCGGATTCGGTCACTCCTACCAGGCGGTGGAGGTCGCGGCCTCGGTGATGCCCTGCGCCTCCAGCCAGCGTTCCGCGTCGATGGCCGCCTTGCATCCGTCGGCGGCGGCGGTGACGGCCTGGCGATAGCGGTGATCGTGGACGTCGCCGGCGATGAAGACGCCGTCGATCCTGGAGCCGGTCTCGTCGTGGACGACGAGATAGCCGGCGCTGTCGACCTCGAGCCAGTCGCGGAACGCGTCCGTGTTCGGCTTGTAGCCGATGGCGATGAACACCCCGTCGATCGGCATCTCGGTCTGGCGGCCGGTGGCCGTGTCGAGCAGGCGGATGCCGTTCACCTTGCCGTCGCCCAGGATCTCCTCGACCCTGGTGTTCGGGTGGATCTCGATCTTGGGATGGGCCACCGCCCGGTCGATCATGATCTTCGACGCGCGGAAGGTGTCGCGCCGATGGAACAGGTGGACCTTCGTCGCGAACCGGGTCAGGTAGGTCGCCTCTTCGAACGCCGTATCGCCGCCCCCGACCACGGCGATCTCGCGGTCGCGGAAGAAGAACCCGTCACAGGTGGCGCAGGCGGAGACGCCGCGCCCCCGGAGTCGGGTCTCGCTGTCGAGGCCGAGCCACAGCGCCGATGCACCCGTGGCGATGATGACCGCCTGGGCCCGGTACTCGGTGCCGCGTGCCCAGATCCGGAACGGCCGGCCCGAGAAGTCCACCCGCTCGATGTCGACGTCCACGAATCGGGCGCCGACTCGCTCCGCCTGTCCGCGCATCGCGGCCATCAGGTCCGGGCCCTGGACGGGCTCGACGAAGCCCGGATAGTTCTCGACGTCGCTGGTCAGCATCAGCTGGCCGCCGGGCGCCGATCCGGCCAGGACGACCGGTTGGAGGTCGGCGCGGGCCGCGTAGATGGCCGCCGTCAGGCCGGCCGGTCCCGATCCCACGATCACGACCTTGGCGTCGACCCGGTCCTCGGCGCTCCGGATGGTCGTCGGGCCACCGGTGGCGGTCGCCGGCCCGGGGGCATCGTCGAGCAGGGCAATGCTGAAGCCGCCGAACGGGTTTGGCGTCCCGGCGGCGCCTTGATCGTTGTCTGTCATGGCCTGCATCGTACCATGGAAGCGATACTCCCTGGGGGTATGGTCAGAAGGTCCGGACCTGCGGCAGCACGTCCCGGCCGATGCGCTCGAGATGCTCGGGATCGTGGATGTCGGGGACCGACACGATGATGTGCTCCGCGCCGGCATCCGAGAGCTCGCCGAAGCGCTGGACGACCTCGGCTGGGGTAACTGCGCCACGCGCTCCGTCGGACCTGATCCGGACGTTCTGGAGCGTCGAGCGCTCGATCTCCGTCGGATCGCGCCCGACCGCGGCGCAATGGGCGTCGAGGATCGCGTACTTGCGGGCGATCGTCTCGGGTGTGCCGAAGACGTTGCAGGCGTCGCCGTATTGGGCGACGAGGCGGAGCGTCTTCTTCTCGCCGCCGCCGCCGATCATGATCGGCACCCGCGGCCGGCTGATCGACTGGGGCGAGTTGAGGAGTCGGGTCGCCCGGAAGTGGTGCCCCTCGAAGCTGCCCTCGGTTCCGCGGTCGCCCGACCAGAGCTGCTCGCCGATCTGGAGTGTCTCCTCGAGCATCTCGAAGCGCTCGGACAGCGGCGGGAACGGGAAGCCGAGGCCATTCGACTCCTCCTCGTTCCAGGCTGCCCCGATGCCCAGCCAGGCCCGCCCGCCGGACAGGACATCCAGCGTGGTCGCGGCCTTGATCCAGAGGCCCGGGTTGCGGTAGTGGACGCCGCCGACCATCAGGCCGAGGCGCGCCCGCCGGGAATGGGCGGCCATGAACCCGAGCGTCGTCCAGCCCTCCAGCATCGGCTCCTCGACTCGACCGACGCCGCGGATCTGGAAGAAATGGTCCATCACCCAGATGGAATCGAAGCCGACGTCGTCGGCCTGGCGGACGATCCGCGCGAGGGTGGGTCCGATCGCCTCGGCCCCGCCGGGCCAGGTGAACGAGCTGATCTGGACGCCGAGCTTCATGGTTGGCGGAGCGTACCAGCAAGCCGATCGACGCCGATTCGGGGGGCCGCGGCCTCAGCGGAACAGGTCGTCCTCCGGCGGGATCAACGCTTCGCGGATCGTCGATTCCGAGCGGCGGAAGCGCGCGCCCCGGACCAGCGCGACCGGCTGGCCGGCGGTCTTGCCCAGGACCAGCTCCGCCGCGGAGGCGAGCTCGTCGGCGACCGCGCGGACCGTGGACCGCATGATCCGTCCGTCGGCGTCGGCCGTGCCGCGCAGGTCGTCCAGCGGAGCGAGGCCGGACATGCCGATCGCGACGTCGACGATCCCCCAGCGCCACGGACGCCCGAAGCTGTCCGAGATGACGACCGGGAGATCCTGGCCGAAGCGGGACCGGAGGCCCGCCCGGATGCGGGCGGCTGACGCATCGGGATCGACCGGGAGCAGGGTGACGATCGACCCGGAATCAGGCCCCACATTGGAGGCGTCGACGCCTCCGTTGGCGCAGACGAAGCCGTGGGGTGTCTCGGTGATGAGCACGCCATTGGCCATCCGAACGATCCGGCGGGCCTCTCGGAGCACCACCTCGATCTGGCGTGGATCGCGATCCCAGCGCGCCGCGAAGTCGACGGCTTCGGGGCGTGGCTCGACCGCCGCCAGGTCGACCACAGCGCCTTCCGCCTTCGACACGACCTTCTGGGTGACCACGAGCACGTCGTCGTCGCGGAGCGGCAGGACGCCCGCCGTCGAGGCCAGGGCATCGCCGATCAGGGTCGCGAGATCGTCGCCGGACCGGATCTCGGGCAGGCCGGCGAGCGCGAGGATCTCGACGTGCCGGCCCGCCTCAACCGACATCGATGGTCTCCGGAGCGAGTCGCTCGACGAGCACGAGGTCCTCGGCGGTGTCGAGGTCCATGTCGAGCGGCCCGCCGAGCTCGACGTAGGCCGCCCCTGCGGCTGCCGCCTCGGCGGCGTGCCGGGCGCGACTCCCCGGGCCAAAGGCGAAGTCGATTGCTTCGGGTGGTGCCAGGACCAGGACGTTGGTGCCCGTTCCGTGCCGGTCCGGCACGAGGGCGACGAGGGCAGCACTGGCCCGCGATCCGGCGCCGGCCCCGGCGGCTGCCTCGAGGACCCCGTCCAGCGTCTCGCGCTCGAGCCATGGCAGGTCGGCCGGCAGGACGACAACGGCCGTCGCGCCGCGGGCCTGTGCCTCGGTCCGGGCGAGCTCGAGGGCGGGATTCAGCCCGGTGCCCAGGTCCGTCACCGTCGCGGCGCCGGCGGCTCGGGCGAGCTGGAGGGCGGCGGGGTCGGAGCTGACGACGATGGTGCCCGCGATCCGCGCGCTGCCCGTCGCGGCCCCGATCGCGCGCTGCAGCAATCGGCTGACCAGGTCGCGCCGCTCCTCCGCGTCGAGCGGACCGGCCAGGCGCGACTTGGCTCGCTCGAGACCTCGGACCGGGATGATCGCCCAGGTTCCCGCAGGATCCAGCCGGGCCGTGGCCGGCGTCATGGGCGCGCCGGACGAAGGGAGCATCCGAAGGCCACGACCTCCGCGGCGAGGCGGGCGCGCGACGGGTCGTCGGTCATGATCGAATCGGTCACGAGCGTCGCCAGGCCGAGCGCCTCGATCGCCGGCCGCAGTCCGGCATCCTGGTCGTCGAGCACGAATCCGTGACACAGGCCCAGGTAGAGCCGGGCGACGCCGAGGGCGCTCGACTCGTGCCCGAGGGACGCGAGCATCCGATCTGCGGGTCCTCTCAGCGCGCGCCCGCCGACGATCCCGCTGACCGCGACGATCGGCACGCCGCGGCCCCGGGCGGCCTCCAGCGCCTCCCGCATCCCCCCGACCGCCAGGATCGGGCCAACCGACACGATGGGATTGGACGGGGCGATGACGATCAGCTCGGCCGCGCCGAGGGCGGCGAGGACCTCCGCTGTCACGCGAGCCTCGGCGGCGCCACGGAAGCGGACGTCGCGGACCTCCGGCCCCTGGCGGCGATGGACGAAGTACTCCTGGAACTCGAGCCATCCGTCGTCGGTCCGGACCTCGGTCCGCACCTCGCCGTCGGTCATCGGCAGGATCGTCGCGGCGATCCCCATCCGCCGCGCGAGGTCGATGGCGACGGCGGTCGGCCGGGCGTCCTCGCGCAATCGGTCGGAGCGCCAGAGGTGGGTCGCCAGATCTCGATCGCCAAGGCGGAACCAGGTCTCGTCGCCGAGCGCCGCGAGCCTGTCCATCACCGCCCAGGTCTCGTTCGCGAGCCCCCAGCCGCGCTCGGTGTCCTCGAGCCCGGCAAGGGTGTAGGCGACGGTGTCGTGATCGGGCCAGACGGCCAGGCCATGGAGCTCGAGGTCGTCGCCGGTGTTGACCACGACCGTCAGGTCCCCGCCGACCTCCGCGAGCAGCCCGTCGGCCAGCTTGGCGCCTCCGACCCCGCCCGCGAGCTCGACCACCCGCGGCATCGCCTAGTCCAGGTGGTCGTGGACGGCGAGCGGCGTCACCCGGAAGCTGACCCGCAGCTGGCGCTCGAACTCGTCCCGGATCAGCCGCTCGGCCTCGTCCGGCTCGTCCGCGTGATAGCGGCGAGCCATCTCGGCGATGTCGGCCTGGGCCGTGGCCTGGTCCGCGACCACCCGGGCCGTCCCGGTCATGCCGATCCAGCGGTACCCGTCGGCGGCATCGGTGACGGCGATGGAGAGGCGTGGGTCGCGTTCGAGGTTCGTCGGCCAGCGTCTGCCGACCCGGCTGTTGAGCACGATCTCGTCCCCGTCGAGCCGGTACCAGAGCACGGCCAGGCGCGGCGCGCCATCCGGATCGCTGGTCGCGATCGTGGCGAACCGGTTCGCGTCGAGAAATGCCCGGACGCTGTCGGGCAGGACGGACTGGCGCGTCGAAGTCTCGGTCATGCTCGCGATGGTACGCGAGGCAGCGGCCTCGCCGCGTCAGGCGAGCCGTTCACCGGCGCGAATCGGGAGGTCGAGCCGGTTCTCCGGAGGCGCCAGCGGACAGGCCCAGCGCGGGTCGAACGCGCACGACGGCTGGAACGCGAAGTTGAAGTCCAGGAACAGCGTGTTCCTGGCCGGGTCCCCGCCGAGGTCGGCGCTCTTCGCGCCATCCGCCAGGTAGCGGCCGGCTCCGTAGGTCTCCTCGCCGTTGGTGGCGTCACGAAACGGGATGAACAGGCCGCCGGCGTAGCCGGCCATCCAGAAGACCGACAGGCTCCTCGGGCCGTCCTCGAACGGGATGGCAACGCGCCCGACTCGACTGAACGACAAGGTGTCCTCCCCGGAATTGGGGAGTGCGAGGGCGAACGCGCCCGGCGCCGGTGGGGGCGCCGGCTCCACGACGACCTCGAAGCGAAGCCTCGGATCGTGCTCGAAGTGGGCCGCCCGGAATCGCCCGCGAGCCTCGGCCGGCACGGGGGACTGGGGATGCTCCCGATACAGGCGTTCGCGGATGGCGCGCCAGTGCGAGTGGGCGAGGGCCGGGTCCGTCTCGGCCATCGCCCGGACCTCGGCGTAGAGCGCGGCGATCCGGCGGCGCCAGTCGGCGAGCCACGCGCGGTCGGTCGCGGAGCCGTCGCCCTGGCCCCAATCGTCCGGCATCGCCGGTCAGCGACGCCGGAGGTAGGGCCCGGCGATGATCCAGATCCCGAGCGCGACGAGGGCGAGCGGCCAGAGCTGGCTCCAGTTGACCCGCGGCATGTCCAGCCCGAGGGTTCGGTCCGCGAAGTACCAGAGCCCGATCGCCACGATGACGACCCCGAGCACCAGGGAGCTGGTCCGGCCGTTGTTCATGACCTCATCGTAGCCCGCTCCGGCCGCGCCGCCTAGAATCCATCCGATCGCCGGGCTGGACGGCCCGGCGCACACGCACGTGACGGAGGAACCCGTGGCGACCACCTTGGATGCAGCGGAGATCGGCGTGTTCGGCGGCTCCGGGTTCTACTCGCTCCTCGACGAGGTCCGTGAGATCAAGGTGGACACGCCGTACGGACCACCGTCCGATTCGTTCTTCCTGGCCGCGGTCGCCGGGCGGCGCGTCGCCTTCCTGCCACGTCACGGCCGGCGTCACACGATCCCGCCGCACCGGATCAACTACCGGGCGAACGTCTGGGCGATGCGCTCGCTCGGGGTCCAGGCGGTCATCTCGCCGTGCGCCGCGGGCTCGCTCCAGCTGGCGGTCAAGCCGGGCGACTTCGTGGTCTGCGACCAGTTCGTGGACCGCACGCGCAACCGCGTCGATACCTTCTACGACGGCCCCATCGTGACCCATCTGTCGTCAGCCGAGATCTACGACCCGGTCCTCCGCCGGCTGGCGATCGAGACGATCCGCGATCACGGCATCGAGGTCCACGAGCGGGGCACGGTCGTGGTCATCGGTGGCCCACGCTTCTCGACCAAGGCCGAGTCGAAGTGGTTCAGCGATGCCGGCTGGGAAGTGATCAACATGACCCAGTATCCCGAGGCCTGGCTGTGCCGGGAGCTCGGGATGGCGGTCGTCAACATCAGTCTCATCACCGATTACGACGCCGGCGTCCACGAGGGGACGGAAGCCGTCGACGCCATGAGCGTGCTCGAGGTCTTCCAGCAGAACGCCGAGCGGATCCAGGGGGTCGTCCTCGATCTCATCGGGCGCTTCCCGGCCGACCTCGATGCGCTCGGCGCGCGCTCCGCCCTCGAGCCGACGCGCGGCGACGGGCACGCCATGGCAGCCGAGGACGTCCGCCTGTTCGAGACCGGCCTGTGACGGTGCCCGACGCGTCCGGCCGGCTGCCGATCGGGGTGTGCATCCGGACGATCCGGGCCGAGCCGCGATGGTGGCTCGAGAGTGCCCGGCGCCTCGACACGGCGGGATACGCGGGCCTCTGGGCCTGGGACCACTTCATGGGCCGCGGCGACAAGATGGTCCCGGTCGTCGAGAACTGGACGATCCTGTCCATGGCGGCCGCGTGCACGTCGCGGGCGACCGTCGGACCGTTCGTGGTCAACGTCATGAACCGCCATCCGGCGTTGCTCGCCCGGATGGCCGCCACGCTCCAGATCGCGAGCGGCGGCCGGCTTATCCTCGGCGTCGGCATCGGCGGGGCACCCAGGGAGCACCAGGCCTACGGGATCGACTTCCCGGATGCGCCCGAACGGGTCGCCCGCCTCGAGGAGGCGGTGGCTGTCCTGCGTGCGCTGTGGCGCGGTGGGCCGGTCACCCGGCCGTCACCGTTCTACCCGCTCGATGCCGCCTTCGCCTTCCCGCTGCCGCTGCCGCCGCCGCCCATCGTGCTTGGTGGCGAGACGATCGGCGGCGCCCGCCTGGCGGGCCGGATCGCGGATGGCTGGACGGCCTTCGAGGTCAACTTCGAGGCGCATCTGCCGGCCTATCTCGAATCGCTCGCGGCGACCGGGCGTCGACGCGAGGATCAGCTCGTCATCGTCGGCTTCCAGGGCGATTGGCTGAGCGACGAGTCGATCGCCGCGAGCCCGTGGGTCCTCGAGCCACGCGAGACCTGGGCGCGCTGGCGTGAGGCCGGCGCCGACGGCGCCATCGTCCTGGCCCGGACGACCGAGGACGTGGACGCGCTCGTCGCGGCGACCGCGCGCTGGTGAGGCGCGGGTCCGGCGCCCCGCGAGCGCTCGACCGCGCGACTCCCGGCCTCTCCTCGCCGTTCATGGCACCATCACCGGCGTGACCGCCCGGACGACCGCCGCCCCCGAGCTGACCCATCCGTGCGTCCGGTGCGGGGCTCCGGTCCCGCTCGACGTGGGGCTGTGCGAGCGCTGCAACCCGCTCGGGCTGCGCGACTCGTCGTCCTCCCAGGTCCACGGCCTCGCCCTGGCCGGGGTGGCCGTTGCGGTCATTGCGCTCGCGATCGCGGGACACCTCGCGGTGACGGGCGTGGGCCCGTTCGACGGCCGGGTCGTGTCGGCCGTGCCGGACGACGGTGCGCTGGCGATCACGCTACAGGTGACGAATCGCGGCACCAGCGTCGGCCGGACGACCTGCCGCGTCTCGGATCCCGCCGACCGCAATGGCGGACGCGACGGGTTCCTCCTCAGCCCCCAGGTCCGGCCCGGCGAGACCCTGTCGTTCACCAAGCGGGTGGTCGAGCTCGGCTCCACCGTGCGCGACTTCGCGGTCGAATGCAGCGCCCCGTGACGGCGGCCGCGGACGATCTCGCATTCGCGCGGGACCTCGCCTGCCGGGCCGGTCTCCTCCTGATGGATCACTACGAGAAGCTCGAGCAGATCGACTACAAGAGTGCGCGCGACGTGGTCACCGAGGCCGACCATCTGTCGGAGGCGCTCATCGTGGACGCGATCCAGGCGCGCTACCCGGATGACGCGATCCTGGCCGAGGAGACCGGCGAGCACCGGGCCGTCGCCGGCGAGGCGCCGACCTCCGGACGGGGCCGGGTCTGGATCGTCGATCCGCTCGACGGCACGGTGAACTACGCGAACGGAATCCCCGTCTTCTGCGTCTCGATCGGGCTGGTCGTGGATGGGGCGCCCGCCGTCGGGGTGATCGTGGACCCCACTCGCAACGAGTGGTTCGGGGCGACCGCCGATGGGCCGGCGCTGCTCGACGGGCGGCCGATCCACGCCTCGGAGAAGGAGAAGCTGTCCGACTTCGTGATCTCGATGGCGTTGAACGGCCGGTCGTCGGTCACGCGCACACGGAACGTCCGCAAGCAGGTCCGCATTTCGCGCTCCATGGGTTCGGCGGCCCTGGCCCTCGCCTACGTGGGCCATGGGCGATTCGACGCGTTCGTGCAGCAGGGCGGGCTCTCTGCCTGGGACGTCGCCGCGGCGGGCCTGATCGCCGAGCGTGGCGGTGCCCGCGTGACGGCGATGGACGGCGGCCCCTGGTTCCACCTCGCCCGCGAACCGCGCTCGATCGGCATCCTGGCCGCGCCGCCGGTGCATCATGAAGCGCTCCTGGCCCTGGTCCGCTGAGGCCCGATCAGTCCTCGGCCAGCCAGCGGTGGGGCCGTCGACGGAGCCGCTCGAGTCCCCATTCCTCGCAGAAGGACTCCCATTCGGCCTGCGGGGCGCCGTCCCAGCGGAGCTCGGCCGGGTCGTGCTGGCGGATCTGGACGCCGTCCTCGGCGGTCCGCAGGCGGGCCAGATCGCGGTAGAGCATCGCCTCGCTCCAGTGCTCCCGCAGCGTCGCCGCCAGCCCGATGGCGCGGCTGCCGCCCAGGCCGGGAACCTCCCAGGCCGAGGCATGTTTGGGAACGTCCTCGAGGTGCCCGTAGCGAAGCAACACGGCGGCCGCCGACTTGGAGCCCCAGCCGGGCAGCCCCGGGTAGCCGTCCGACGAATCGCCAACCACCGCGAGGTAATCGGGGATCGAGGTCGGCGCCACACCCCATTTCGCACGCACGCCGGCGTCGTCGTAGACCAGCCCGCGACGCCGATCCCAGAGCACGATCCGCTGGTCGCGGACGAGCTGGGCCATGTCCTTGTCCGGCGTGCAGATGAGGATCCGCTCGACGTTTGCGTCCTCGGCGAAACGCACCGTGGCCGCGGCGATCGCGTCGTCCGCTTCGAACTCGACCATCGGCCACAGGACGATTCCGAGCGCGTCGACGGCTGCCTCTGCGATCGGGAACTGGGCCAGGAGCTCCGGCGGCATGCCGTCCGACGATTTGTAGCCAGGGTAGAGGTCGTTGCGGAAGGATTCGATCACCCGGTCGGTGGCACAGCCGACGTGCGTGGCTCCTTCCTCGCGAAGGAGGTAGAGGAGCTGCTCGACCAGGCCGGAGACACCGGACAGCACGATCCCGTCCCGGCCCAGGACCGGCGGACGAGGGGCGAAGTGGGCGCGGAAGAGCTCGTAGGTGGCGTCGACCAGGTGGATCTCCACGGCGGTCGTCAGGACCGCTCCGGCGCGCTCTCGACCAGGTCGCGCAGGCGGCCGAGGTCGGCCGCGAAGATCGGCCCGAGGATCGGCGCCAGGAGGAGGGCGCCGAGGCGCGGCACGAACGGGGGCTGGATCCGCTCGTCCCAGGACACGACGGTCGTCCCGTCGCCGGGGCCCGGCGCCAGCTGGATGAGGCCCTCGCCGCTGAAGGTGCCCTCGTGGCGGATCGCGAACCGGCGCGGAGCCTCGAACGCCGTGATCGTGATGGGATCGACGGTGCCCAGCCCGAAGATGCGGACGTCGGCCTCTCCGCGCGTGCCGATACCGACCGGACCGGGCGTCAGGATCCGGACCGCCTTCATGTCGTGCATCCAGCGGGGCTGACCCTCGACGTCGGCGAGGACCTGCCAGACACGTTCGATCGGAGCATCGATCTCGATCTCCGAGTGGATCGGGTCCGGGGCGCGACCCCCGGCGCGATCGTCGAGGAGGCGGTCCAGGACCCAGCCGATGGCCAGGCCCACCAGGGTGACCTGGAGCAGGCGCCGGATCATGGCGGCGACGACCCGAGCCAAGCGCCGTCATCGACCTCGACGCCGGCGGTCCGGAGCTCCGCCAGGGCCCGATCCCCGTCACCGGGCTGCACGTCGACCGCGGCGACCGCAGCCGCCAGGACCGCGGTTCGGAAGCCGAGCCGGGCCGCGTCGAGCGCCGTCGCCTTCACGCAGTAGTCGGTGGCCAGGCCGACGACCGAGACGGCTCCGACGCCGGCGCCGCGAAGGATGCCCTCGAGCTCGGTCGGCGTCGTCTCCCCGGTGCGCGGGTCGCGCATCGTGAAGCCGGAATAGCCATCCTCGCCATTCGCCCCCTTGCGGACCCGCCGAGCGTCCGCTGGCAGCGCCAGCCCTGGGTGGAATGCGGCGCCCCACGTCCCGGCGACGCAGTGGACCGGCCACGGTCCGCCGTCCCTCGCAAAGTGGGGTGTGTGCTCGGGATGCCAGTCCTGGGTCGCAACGACGATCGCTCCGCCGTCGAGGGCGAGGGCAATCTCGCGATTGACCGCGACGACGACGGCCTCGGCGCCGGGCACGCTCAGCGATCCCGCGGGATCGGCGAAGTCGTTCTGGACGTCCACGACGATCAGGGCGGTGTGCGGGCCGTACGGCTGCATGGTCCGGAGCCTACCGCAGCGCGCTGACACCCACCGCGCGCCGGGTTCCGTGGCGCCGTCCCGCGACCATCTCGCATCGTCCCATCGGCCAGGAGATGGGCTACCCTGTGGAACCCATGTACTTCGACGAATTCAAGCAGCAACTCCCCGATATCGATCCCTCCGAAACGGAAGACTGGCTGACGTCGCTGGACCAGGTCGTTGCCCAGGAGGGCGAGACGCGGGCCAGATTCCTCATCTACAAGCTCCTCAAGCGTGCCCGCCAGCTCCAGATCGGCCTGCCGCCCCTGACCCAGACCCGCTACATCAACACGATCAGCCCTGAGCAGGAGCCGTACTTCCCGGGCGACGAGGAGATGGAGCGGCGGATTCGCCGGTTGATCCGCTGGAATGCCGTCGCGATGGTCCTTCGCGCCAACAACCGGTTCCCGGGCATCGGCGGCCACCTGGCGACGTACGCGTCCGCCGCCACGCTCTACGAAGTGGGCTTCAATCACTTCTTCCGGGGCAAGGACGGCGAGGGGAATGGCGACCAGATCTTCTACCAGGGGCACGCCGCACCCGGGATCTACGCCCGGGCGTTCCTGGAGGGCCGGCTCAGCGTCGAGCAGCTCGACCACTTCCGGCGCGAGACCGTCCCCGGGCAGGGCCTGAGCTCCTACCCGCATCCGCGCCTGATGCCCGAGTTCTGGGAGTTCCCGACCGTTTCGATGGGCCTCGGTCCGATCAGCGCGATCTACCAGGCTCGCTACAACCGCTACCTCCAGCATCGCGGACTGCTGGACACGTCGGGTTCACGGGTCTGGGCGTTCCTGGGTGACGGCGAGACCGATGAACCGGAATCGCTCGGTGCACTCCGCGTCGCGTCACGAGAGGATCTGGACAACCTGACCTTCGTGGTCAACTGCAACCTCCAGCGACTCGACGGCCCCGTCCGCGGCAACGGCAAGATCATCCAGGAGCTCGAGGCGGCCTTCCGCGGCGCCGGTTGGCACGTGATCAAGGTGATCTGGGGCCGAGAGTGGGATGAGCTCCTGGCTCGCGACGTCGACGGCGTGCTCGTCCAGAAGATGAACGAGACGCTCGACGGCGAGTTCCAGAAGTTCTCGGTGGCTGGTGGGGCCTACATCCGGGAGCACTTC
>JBGPIH010000080.1:0-13656 GCA_041484785.1 Candidatus Limnocylindria bacterium | reverse complement strand
CGATCGGCGGCGAACGCCGCCTCCTTCTGGCAGCCCAGCAGGCCCCAGACCTGGGTGTCGCCACCGGCCGAGGCGCGCTGGGCGTGGACGATCGTGACGTCTGGCCGAAGCGGCGGGACCGCGTAGATCGTCCCGTCGCCGTATGGCGACACGATCGGCCTGATCAGGGGATTGGCCACCGGCAGGTCCGTCTCGAAGTAGCTCCGGAGCGGGAAGAACGGCAGGTTCATCGCGCCGGCCGTATACCGACCGACCATCCCGAAGTGGCTGTATTCCTCCAGCTCGAGTGCCTGGTCCGGGATCTCACCCTCGATCCGGCGCCGGATCGCGCCCAGCCCGCCCACCCCGGGGTTGCCCAGCCACGAGAAGATCAGCTTGCGGGCCACGCCGGCCGCGATCATCTGGTCGTAGATGACGTCCGGCGTGAGTCGGGCCAGCGTGAGGTCGCGCTTGCCCTGGCGGATGATCTCGTGGCCGGCTGCGAACGAGATCAGGTGGGTGAAACCCTCGATGGCCACGGTGTCGCCGTCGCGCACGAGATCGGCGATCGCGTCCGCCATCGAGGCGACCTTCGAGGTCACGATTGAGAGGGCTCAGCGGCGGGTTCCCGAGCGAGCCCGATGTCGAACGAGATCCGGCCGTCCACGACGGCGGCGACCAGCTCCTCCTTGACGCCCGCGATCGTGTCGTCGTCGAGGTAAGGCCCGCCGGCCACGTAGACCTGGGTGATCAGCGAGCGCCGGCCAGCCGCGCTGATCAGCAGATGGATGTGGGCCGGCCGCCACGGGTGGCGACCGAGCTCCGTCAGCAGCCGCCCGACGGGCCCGTCGTCCTTGATCGTGTAGTGCCGTGGCCGGATGGTCGCGATCTCGTAGCGACCATCGTCCCTTGCAGACTGGCGGCCCCTCAGGTTCCACTGCTCAAGCCGATCGTCCTCGTTGGAATAGCGCCCCTCGCTGTCCGCCTGCGGGACATCGACCGTCGCTCCAGGAATGGGCGATCCGTCGAGCGCGTCCGTGATTCGGCCACGGATGACAAGCGGCTCGCCGACCGACCGCGGGGAGACGATCGATCCTGGGTTGGGGATGAGCGGTGCGCCAGGCCGATAGAACGGACCGAGCACGTTGGAGCTCGTGCCCTCGACGCCCCGATGCGTCGCGTCGTCGACGAGCCTTGACAGGCCCAGGACGTCCGACAGGAGGACGAGCTCGTCCGCACGAGCGACCTCGCTGAGGAACTCGAGCGCCGCCAGGAGCTCGTCGTTCTGCAGGTCGAGTTCGGTGGCTAACTCGTGAATCGCCGCGACGATCCGCGGCATCGCCCTAATGAGGCGTTCCTTCCGGGTCCTGGGGTCGGGCAATGATTGACTGGCCGTCACTTGGGCCGTGCCTCACCGTGTCGGAACAGGTCGCTGTGCACCGGCCCGGTCGCTTCCTCAACTGGAGGAATCCCGAGCAGGGCCCGGCGCGTCTTTTCGATATCGGTCTCGTACTTCAGCAGGACGTTGAGGGTCTCCGGCGCCTCATCAGCCTTGATGGAGGCAATGCCTAGAACGATGAGGGTCCGAGCCCAGTCGATCGATTCGGAGATCGACGGGCGCTTCTTGAGGTCGAGGTCGCGGATGGTCCGAACGAGTCGGGCAACCTGCTCGGCAAGCGCCGCGGACAGGTCCGGTACGCGGGCGAGAAGAATATCGCGCTCGCGCTCGGCCGACGGATACCCAAGGTGCAGGTAGAGACAGCGCCGCTTGAGCGCCTCTGACAGATCGCGGGTGCCGTTCGACGTCAGGAAGACCATCGGTCGCCGAGTCGCGGCGATGGTCCCCAGTTCGGGAATCGTCACCTGGAAGTCGGACAGAACCTCGAGCATGAGCGCCTCCGCCTCGACCTCGACCCGGTCGACCTCGTCGATCAGGAGGACGACGGGCTCCGCAGAGCGGATGGCGGCGAGGAGCGGGCGATCCAGCAGGAATGCCTCGGAGAAGATGTCCTCCTCGAGCTCGGACCACGACTCGCGCCGATCGTCGGCCTGGATCCGCAACAGCTGCTTCTTGTAGTTCCACTCGTAGAGCGCCTTCGACTCGTCGAGTCCCTCGTAGCACTGGAGTCGGATCAGCCGGGCGCCGGTGGCGAGCGCGACGGACCGCGCGAGCTCCGTCTTGCCCACACCGGCCGGTCCTTCGAGCAGGACGGGTTTCTGGAGACGGTCCGCGAGGAACACAGTCATCCCGATCCGTCCGTCGGCGAGATACGCCTCCTCGCGCAGCCTGGTCACCACATCGTCGGGCGAGCCGAACCCGGATTCCCGGTGGTCGGTCTGGGGCGGCGCTGCGCTGCTGCCTGCGGTCGTCATCGCGTCCGTCATTGTCCCTCTCCGGCTGGAGTGTTGGTTGTCCGCGACGTGTCCGCGTCGACCGAACCGAGGATCAATCGACGTCCGATGCCGAACAGGGCGACCGGGAATCGATTCGCGACGACGGCTGGCTACGCGATAACGGACCGTGCCGCGGCTTGGCGGGTCTCGGGCCGGCGTCCCGCGAAGGCGTCATCAAGCAGGGCACGTACCTCCCGTTCGGCGATCTCGAGCTGCGTCCCTGCCGTCGCCGCGGCGATCAGACCGGCAGCATCGTCCAGGCGCTCCATCTTCATTCCGATCTCGCCCAGGCCGGCTGGCGCGCCGATCGTGCGTCCAAGATCGAAGACAGCACCCGGGACATCGGGGCTGCCGAGCGCGGCGGCGATCCGTTCGATCGCGGTCGGCTGAGTCCGGAGGACATGAGCCAGCGCATATGGCAGGACGATGGAGTGCATCTCGGCATGCGGCAGGTCGTACGCCCCACCCAGAACGTGGCAGATCTTGTGATGGATGCCGCTGCCCGCAGCGGCAAAGGCGGCGCCTGCAAGATAGGCTCCACCGAGCACGTCGCCGCGTCCGGCCAGGTCGCCAGGATCGGCGACCACGATCGGCAAACCGCGGGCGAGGACCCTGATGCCCTGTTCCGCCATGAGCGATGTGATCGGGTTGGCGCCTTCCGCATAGAGGGCCTCGGCGCAATGGGCGAGGGCGTTCATGCCCGACGGCCCGGAGATCGACGGCGGAAGGCTGATCGTCAGGATCGGGTCGTAGACCACGGTCCGCGGCTGCACGGCGGGGTCCCGACCGGTCTCTTTCCGCGAGCCGCTCGTCAGGCCCCAGATCGGCGTCATCTCCGAGCCGGCGTATGTCGTGGGAACGGCGAGGATCGGGATCGGTACGTCGAGCGCGACCGCCTTTCCGAGGCCAGTCGCCGACCCACCACCAATGGTCAGGATCGTCGTCGCCTGGGTCGACCTGGCAAGCCGGCGGGCGCGTTCGGCGTCATCGACCGGGACGTGCGGTCGGACATCTCCGATCTGTCCCACGATCCGATCGCCGATCCAGGTGACGAGCTTGTCTCCCCACGAGCGACCGGATCGATCTGCGATCAGGAGAATCCGGCGGGCTCCCAGCCGGTCGAGCTCGTCGGGAAGACGCTCGAACGCGCCCTCGCCAAAGACGACCCGTCCCGGCAGGGCGTCGTAGATGAACGGATCCATCGCCTCGCCGTCAGGCTCCGTCGACCAGCCAGTGATAGCGATCCGTGTCGCGGCCCGCATAGTCGGGATCGAGATAGATGAAGCAGCGCTGGATCTTGCCGTCGTGGACCTCGAAGACATCGCACCAACGCCCCGCCCCGTGCTCCGGTTCGCCGGCCTTCCACGGTCCGTCGCGATGCTCTCCGACGCTGGTGCCCTCGACCGCGAAGGTGTCCGTGCCCGTCATCACGTAGTTGAATGCGTCGTAGTCATGGAGGATCGACTTGAGCGTGGCCCCGACGTCTCCGAACATCCGCCCGATGGCATCCCGGCCAGTCGCAACACCCCACTTCGGGAAATAGACCCGAGCGTCTTCCGCGAACAAGTCCAGGATGCTGCCACCGGACGGCGTCACGCCGGCATTGTCGAACGCCCTCAGGTATTCGAGCGCGAGTGCCTTGCGCTCGGTGTCGGTCATGGGCTTGGCGATCGCCATGTCGCGGCTCCTCTACGGCCTCTGATAGAACGGCGGGATGGTTGCGTCGACGTTGATCCAGATCGACTTCGGCTCGGTGTACTCGCGCATGGCCTCGAACCCCATCTCGCGCCCGTAGCCAGACTGGGCTGTCCCGCCGAACGGTGACCCCGGGTTCACCCGCTTGTAGCTGTTGACCCATACCATTCCGGCGCGGATCCGGCCGGCGACCGCGTGAGCTCGCGACAGGTCGCGCGTCCAGAGCCCGCCCCCGAGGCCGTAGTCGACGTCATTCGCGATCGCAATCGCCTCCTCATCGCTTCGGAACGTGGTCACCGAGACGAATGGCCCGAAGACCTCCTCGCGGCAGACCCGCGATGACGAGTCCGCGCGAACGACGGTCGGACGCATGTAGAAGCCGCGGGCGAGCACCGGGTCCGTTGGCGCGGTTCCACCGGTCAGGATCTCGCCGCCGTCGGCCTTGGCGATCTCCACGTAGGACAGCACTCGGTCGCGGTGCCCGGCCGACGTGAGCGGGCCCATCTCCGTCGCCGGGTCGAGCGGATCGCCGAGTCGGATCGATTCAGCGAGCTCTATGAACCGCCGCAGGAACTCGTCGGCGATGGATTCGTGGAGGATCAGCCTCGAGCCGGCGATACACGCCTGGCCCTGGTTGTGGAAGATCGCGAACGCCGAGCCATTCACTGCGGCCGCGAGATCGGCGTCGGCGAACACGATGTTCGCGCCCTTGCCGCCAAGCTCGAGCTGGACGCGCTTGAGATTGCCGGCCGACGCCGCGACGATCGTCCGACCGACCGCCGTTGAGCCGGTGAATGCGATCTTGCGGACGTCGCGATGTCGGGCCAGATGATCGCCCGCGGTCCGGCCCGGCCCCGGGATGATGTTGACGACGCCAGGGGGAATCCCGGCCTCGGCCATCAGCTCCCCGATGCGGAGCGCACTCAGCGGCGTCAGCTCCGCCGGCTTGAGGACGACCGTGTTTCCGGCCGACAGGGCCGGACCCATCTTCCAGCTGCAGAACATCAGCGGGAAGTTCCAGGGAACGATCGCACCCACGACTCCGAGCGGCTCGCGGAGGACGTAATTCAGGAACCCCGGCTCGACCGGAATGACATCGCCCTGGAGCTTGTCAGCCATGCCGCCGAAGTACCGAAAGGTCGCCGCGGTTCGAACGACGTCGAGGTTCCGGCTGTCGCGGATTGGATGACCCGTGTCCAGGCTCTCCAGGCGGGCGAGCTCGTCGACATGGGCCTCGATGCTGTCGGCCAGTCGAAGGAGGACCCTGCCGCGCGCCGCGGCGGCCAGCCCGGTCCACGCCGGAAAAGCCGCGAAGGCCGCCGCGACGGCACGATCGACATCGGCCGGTCCGGCCCTGGCGACCCGTGCGATCACCGAGCCGTCGTGTGGGTTGACCGTCTCAAAGGTCGACCCGTCGACGGCATCGACGAACGCCCCGCCGATGAACAGGCGGTCGCGAACCCCGACTGCGGACCCACCCTCGGTCAAGGTCATCGAACGCTCAGCAAGGCCCCGCGGCCCAGGCGCGACCGGATCAGAGCTCGACCGGCACTGACGGCAGCTGGCCGCTCGAGATAAGCCCCGGCAGAGCGGGATCGGCGTTCTCCCAGACCAGCAACATGGCCCGCTTCGGCGCGTAGCCCTGATGTCGAATGTCCGCCGGCATCGCGGCGACGTCGCCGGCCCGCATCGTGACCTTCGCCCGTGCCGACCCGGAGTCGCGGTCCTCGACCTGCCAGATCAGTTCGTCTGACAGCTGGATGAACCACTCGACCCGGTCGTTGCCGTGGATGATCGGGAGGATGTACTCCTCCGTGGTTGGGCAGTACAGGCTGTCGCCGCAGACCGATACGACCGACGGGTTCCAGGTGACCTGCGAGCGGGACAGGTAGGCGAACAGGTTGAATGAGCTGACCTGGTCCTCGAAGCCCGGTTCCGGATGCTTCTCAGGCTCGTCCTGGGGAACGTCGAGGAAATGCCGGTTGACCGGATGGCCGTTCTCGTCGTTGCGCAGGGCTTCGTCGCCGGGCACGCTGACCATCCGCTGTGCGGTCACCCGGTGTCGGGTGATCGCAGGCCGGTTGTCGCCGTTCTTGATCCCGAAGGCCGAGCCGGTTTCGCTCGGTGCGGCGAAGGGATCGAAGCCCTCGTTCGTCCAGTCGTCGAGCATTTGCTCGAAGGTCGCCTTGATCAGCGACGTGTCGAAATTCTCGAGGTGGTCGAGCTCAGCCTTGCGGTAGACGTCGTTGTAGCGTCCCGCGAACAGGTCAACCGTTCCGTAGTGGTTGACCGTCCCGACCACTCCGTCGAAGTTCACGATCCCATAGAAGAATTGCCAGGCAACGTCACGCTGAAGGGCCTTGAGGAACGCGTCGGCCGACATGACGTGCTTGCCGGTCGGCCATTCGACGTAGACGAAGTATTCGTCGCGGCTGAACTTGAACTCGCCGAGCCGGAACGCGCGGTACCCGTCGGGATTCGGCTTGCCTGCCTTGACATCGGTCGGTGCCGTGATGCTCATCGAGGGTCTCCTGGTTCGCCAGACGGTCTGGGGTTGGTCTGGATGATGTCGGCCCATCGATAGGTCGTGTCTGGCCCCTCCTGCGTCTGCAGGAGGACGACCGCGGGCCGCTCGGCGCGGAACTGGTACGCGGCACCCACGGGCAGCAGCGTCATGTGGCCGCGGCGTGCGACGACGCGACCCATCGGCGGGCCGCTGGGGTCGCCCGTCAGGGCGTTCGAGCCGCGCTCGGCGGTCGGCGCCATGTCGTCGGGACCGAGCTTCTGGAGGCGGATCTCGACCTCGCCGTCCATGACCAGCGCGAACTCGTCGTGCGGGGCGGTTCGCCATTCCGATGTCCCTTCGGCACGGATGGCCTCGATGACATACTGGCGATTCTTGCCGACCGCGACCTTCTCGTAAGGGCGGGCAGCCGACGCGACCTCGAAGACGTTCGAGAAGGCATATCGCTTCGGGTCGTCATCGATGATGTCGATCGTGCCCTTCTCAAAATCGGCCAACGATCCGAACCGGGTCTTGTACGTCTTGGTCATCGGCCATGCCTCCTGGTTCTCGGGCGGATTCAGATCGGCGGCGCAATCGGGTACGATGAGCGCAGTTTCGGAGCTGTGTACGCATGGCGAACAGCCGTACGGCCAGCGCACGAAGTATCGACTCGGAGCCGAATCCATGTCAAGACGCAGCGGAGACGGAATCGCGGAGGCCCCCCGAAGCGAGCGGCTGCAGTCGCTCGAACGGGGACTCGCCGTCCTGCGCTCGTTCACGCCGGAGCACCCGGCGCTCACGATCAGCGAGGTCGCCGAACGCGCTGGCCTGACCCGGGCGACCGCCAGGCGCGTCCTGCTCACCCTGGCCGACCTCGGGTATGTCGATGCCGATCGCCGCGAGTTCACGCTGTCGAGGACCGTCCTCGAGCTCGTCAAGCCGTTCTCCCTCGAGCGTGACCCGTGGACGTTCGCACGACCCTATCTCGAATCGCTCACCGAACGCACCGGGGAATCGGCCTCGATCGCCGTCCTCGACGACACCGACATCCTGTACGTCGCCCGGAGTCAGACCCGCCGGCTCATGACGCTGGCGATCGCCGTTGGCTCGCGATTGCCCGCTCACGCCACATCGAAAGGCCGGGTCCTGCTGGCATTCCTGCCCGAGCCGGAGCTGGAGGCGTACTTCGCTCGCCGGGCGATGGCGCGCTACACCGAACAGACGGTCGTCGACGAAGTAGAGCTTCGCAACATCCTCGACGAGGTGCGGCGCGAGGGCTTCGCGGTGGTGGATCAGCAGCTCGAGGAAGGACTGTCATCGGTCGCGGCGCCAATTCTCGACGCCTCCGGACGCGTGAGCGCCGCGCTCAGCCTGTGCGCCCACGCCGGGCGGGTGGATGGCGCCACGCTCCGATCGGATTTCGTTCCGCTCGTCGTCGAGACGGCCCGCCGCGTCAGCGCCCTCACCATCCGCCACTGAGTCGTCGCCCGGCGGCAGCTGAAGCGCCCCCGGGAATCAGCGGCGCCTGCGCGACCCGTCGCTCACACGGCGGGAGGGCGGCCGGTCCGGTCGCCCTCCCCAACCCTCGGGCGGGGGTGGCGCGGGGGAGCGAAGCGAGCCGGGCAGGAGCACGTCGACGGTGCCCATCGAGATCGCCGTCAGCTGGGCGATGACGTCATGCACATCGGGCGTCGCCGGCAACACGCAGCGGAGATCCGTGATTCCGGCATGGGCAAGGGCAATGACGCGATCCTGACATTCCTCGAGCGTCCCGAAGATGCCGATCTCGGCAGGGTGCCCGAATCGCGTGAAGTCCGGGTCCATCCCTGCTCGCGCCGCTGCCTCGGCGTCGGTCCTGCCAACGGAGACCGGGACGAGGGCAGCAACGCCGAGCGATGCCGGGTCGCGGCCCGCGTCCATCGCGGCGGCCCTGGCCTCGTCCGCCGCCGTCTCGAGATCGGGAGTCTGCCAGGCGGACAGGACGATGTCGTCGGTCATGCCAAGGAGCGACCCAAGCTCGGTGCCCGATCTCGCCAGGGCTGACAGACGGACGTCGATGCCGACCGCGGACAGCTCGTCGCGCAAGCGTTGGGCGTCCCGCGGCTCGCCGCCCGAGTCGGGCAGGTTGAGCTCGAGACGCTTCCTGCCTCCTGGACCCTGGTGCATCCGGTTTGCCACGAGCTCGATCAAATCGGCGGTGCCGCGCCGGCTGTCGATCATCACTCCGACTGAGCTGGTGCTCAAGGTGCGGAGCAGGTCTGCGGCCATCAGCCAGGCATCCAAGTCGCCGGAAAGGGCAGTGCCGGCAAAAGGGTCCGCGATCCACACGGTGTCGATCCCGGCTCGTTCGCACATCCGGGCCAGCGGCGACACGGCGGCGGTGTTCGTCCGGCCGTCGAAGACGACCCCCAACCGAACCAGCCTTCGGGGAGGTGGTCTTGTGGGGTCGAAGGCGGGCGTCACAACGTTGGCGATGGCCGATGCTCCAGTGTTCGCCCTGCGAAAGACGGTTCGCCTACCGTACAGTCCAAGACGATGAGCCTGCAATCCTTCCCCGCCGCCGAGGGTGGCGCCGTCCTGCTGCGACCGTTGTTGGCGCTGGTCGCGAATCTACGGGACGCCGGACTCAGGATCTCCGCCTCGGAGGTCATCGACGCAACCCAGGCGCTTCGGACGATCGAGATCGAGGATCGTGAAGGGCTCCGTGCAGCACTCGCCACGACGCTGGTCAAGAGCTCCGATGATCTTCGGACGTTCGACCTCGTGTTCGACCTGCGCTTTCCGGTTCGATCGGGGTCGGGCTCGTCAGCCCTCGACCCGACGGGACCGCGCGCGGCCATGGGAACCTCCGGCCGCGAGATCTCGACCAGCCTGGACCGACTGGCCGGCGACGAGCAGGACCGGGAGGGAGCGAGCGATCTCCTCTCCCAGATCATGGAGGCGATCCGCCGCGGTGACCCCGATGCGCTGCGCGCCCTGGCCGAGATGGCGATCGGCCAGTATGGCGGGATCGGCGGCCAGCCAGATGCCACCGAGCGCTACTTCATGTACCGGATCCTCCGTTCCCTCGAGCTCTCGAAGTTGATGAGCCAGATGCTCGCAGCGGCTCGCGCCGAGGTCGGTGACGACGGGCTCGACGAGCGAGCCTTGCGAGGCGAGCTGGCCGAGCGAATCGAGGCATTCAAGCAGCTCCTCGCGAGCCAGCTTCGCGATCAACTGGCCGCGTCTCGCGGTATCGATGAAACGATCCGCTCGCTGGACCTCGTGGCGACCGACGAGATCGATTTCCTGGGGGCCTCGCCACGCCAGCTTGCGGCGATGCGCGAGGCGATCCGGCCTCTGGCCAGGGTGCTGGCGACGAAGATGGCCCGTCGCCGGCGGCGGCGCAATCGTGGCCGGCTCGACGTTCGCCGGACGGTCCGCCGCTCACTCTCGTCCGGCGGGGTTCCGCTCGACCCGGTCTATCGCCGACCGAAGATCGCCCGGCCTGACCTCTACCTGCTGTGCGACGTGTCGGGCTCAGTCGCGGAGTTCGCCTCCTTCACGCTGACGCTCCTCCAGGCGATGAGTGCCGAGTTCAGCCGGATGCGCTCGTTCGCCTTCGTCGACGGGATCGATGAGGTCACCGACCACCTCCGTGACGTCGCGTCATTCCTCGAGGTCCGCCACGTGCTGTACCGCGCCGACGTGATCGCCGACGACGGCCATTCCGACTATGGCGCCGTCTTCGAACGCTTCTGGGATCGGCACGGCCACGCCCTGGACTCGCGATCGACGATCATCGTCACCGGCGATGCGCGCTCCAACCATCGCGAGCCGGAAGCAACCGCTTTGCGCCGGATGCACGATCGAGCTCGCCGTGTCTACCTCCTGAATCCTGAGCCGGACGCCGACTGGAATACGACCGACTCGATCGTCGACGTCTATCGGTCGTCCCTCGACGGCGTCTTCGAGGTCCGCAATCTGCGCCAGCTCGGCGAGGCGATCCTGCGGATCACCTGATCGGGGTGCGGCTGGGAACTCGAGCCCGAAACCCGGTTGACGCAGGGTCTACCATGCGCCTGTCTGTTCGCAGAGCGCCCGGTTGTTCGCATCGCGTCACATTGTGCGAATGATGTGCGACGTCTCGGAGCCTGCGAAATCGTTTCCAGGAGAGGGAGGTAGCCCGTGGGCACATCGTTCATCGACGACTGGCGAAGCTACGTCACGCGGCACCGGCTCGTTGTGGCCATCGTGGCCGGCCTCGTGGCCACGCACGTGACCACGAACCTGGGCATGTGGTATCACGGCATCGGGTTGCCCGACCTGAACTTCAACCTGCTCAACGGGTTCCTCGTGTTCGGGAACTCCGCGATGGACCCGAAGGGGATGTCGGACCCGGTCATCCTGACCGCCTTCGGGGCGGCGGTCCATTACGCCCAGGGCGTCGCCTTCGCGCTGATCTACGCCTTCGGGATCCACCCGCTGCTGCCGATCGCGAACACGGTTCGCGGCAACATCATCAAAGCGATCATCTGGGGTCTGATCCTGGGCACCCTCAGCGCGGTGTGGTGGATCAATCTCTTTCCGAATCTCGCCGGCCCGGGCCAGAGCGCGGGCATCTTCATGACCAACCTGGGCGCCGACTGGTGGAAATGGCTGCTGGCCGTCTACCTGTGGCACATCGTCTACGGCTTCAACCTCGGGGCCTTCTACCAACCGAAGGAGAACCCGGCGACGCAGGAAGCGTAGCCAAGGAGTCGTCGCGGACGGAACGGCCGACGCGGCCGCGGTCATGGGGCGCCCCGGTGTTTCGATCTGGACAGCCCTGACTCGCGTGCCCGTCGGCCGTTGGTGAGGTGCCGACCTATACTCGTGCCGTTCGCCAGGCGGCTTGTCGGTCGCTGAGCGAACACCGCCCGTGGACCACGAGCAGAGGAGGTGCCCGCCGTGCGCGCTGTTCGCTTTGACGAGTACGGGGACTACGACGTCCTCCACGTGGTTGATGTCCCCGAACCCGATCCCGGACCTGGCGAGGTCGTCGTCAGCATGTCGGCTGCCGCGGTGAATCCATTCGACAACACGGTTCGACGAGGCTGGGTCCCCCAGGTAGCCCCCGGGCTCGTCCCGGGCAACGAAGGCGCGGGCGTGGTGGTTGGGAGCGGGTCAGATTCGCTCCCAACGGGTTCGAGGGTGATGCTCATGGGAGCGTACGGCTTCGCTCGGTCCGGCACCTGGCAGGAATACGTGACAGCAGGGCCGACCGAAGCGACGAAGGTCCCGGACAACCTCACTGACGTCGAGGCTGCCGCTGTCCCAGTCGCCTACGTGGCAGCGCAGCTGGCCCTGATGCACGGCGTCCGGTTCACGCCAGGGATGACGCTGCTCATCCCGGGCGTTGGAGGCTCGGTCGGGAACGCCGCGATCCAGCTCGCGAAGGCGCAGGGTGCCGGCCGCGTGATCACATCAGCCGGGCGGACGGAGAAGGCAGAGAAGGCCCGGAGCCTGGGGTATGCCGATGTCATCGATCTCTCGACCGAATCGCTCAGCGAAGGGGTCATGCGGCTTACGGACGGCAAAGGCGTGCAGATCGCGCTCGATTCGATCGGCGGTTCGATCACGGGCGAGGCGTTGAAGTCAGTTTCGCCCGGAGGTCGAGTGGTTCAGATGGGTTATCCGGCCGGAACGGACCTTGCCGTGAACTCGCTCACGCTCATCTGGAGCGCGCTTGGCGCCGGCGGATCGACCAGCGTCGAGGGGTTCAACATCTACTTCCAGCCGCCCGAGGCGTACGCCGCGGCCTGGGCGACGGTCTTGCCGCTGCTCGCTGACGGTACGGTCAAGCCCGCCATAGACCGGACGTTTCCGCTTGCGGAGGCGGGCGAGGCGACCCGTCACCTCATCGAAGATCGGCCATTCGGAAAGGTCGTCCTGACGATCTGACCTCATCCGCCGCGACGCATCTGCGCGCTCAGATCGCCTCCTCGACCTCGTTGATTGCGCCTGCGGCCATCGCCGCGACCAGGATCTCGCCGTGCTCGCCGGCCACCGCCGCAACCGACTCCGCGAAGATCCGCAAGGCCGTGTCCATCTCGGCGGCGGACACGGTCAGCGCCGGCGACATTCGAACGCTCGACTTGCCGCATTCGAGCACCAGCAGGCCCATCTGGTAGGCCTCCCACTGGACCTCTTCCGCGTGTTCCGGCGTGTCGAATTCGATCCCGAGCATCAGGCCCTTGCCGCGGACGTCCCGGATGAGCGCCGGGAACCGGCGCCAGAGCGCGGTCAAGCCGGTCATGGCCTGCTTCCCGCGCACGGCCGCATTCTCAACCAGGCCGCCCTCCAGGAGTTCGATGGTCGCCAGCGTCGCGGCACAGGCGACCGGGTTGCCGCCGTAGGTGGAGCCATGCGCGCCGCGACCCCAGGTCTCAAGCATCTCGGCTCGTGCGATCAGCGCGCCCAGGGTCATGCCCGATGCGATGCCCTTGGCGGCCAGCAGGATGTCAGGCTCGACACCCCAGTGCTCGACGGCCCACATCTTGCCGGTCCGTCCGGCACCCGACTGGATCTCGTCGGCGATCAACAGGATCCCGTGCTCGTCGCAGATCTGGCGAAGGCCCTGGAGGAAGCCGACCTCGGGTACGACGTAGCCACCCTCGCCCTGGATCGGCTCGACGATGATCGCCGCGACCTCATTGGCCGGGGCGAGCTTGTCGAACAGAACCTCGTCGAACCAGCGCAGGTCATCGACCCGCCCGAACGGGGCGTGGAAGATGCCCGGCAGAAGCGGCCCGAAGCCAGCGTGGTACTTCGCCTTCGAGGCCGATAGAGAGATCGACCCATAGGTCCGTCCATGGAAGGCGCCGAGGAAGGCGACCACGTACGGCCGTCGGGTGGCAAATCGAGCCAGCTTGATGGCGGCCTCCACGACTTCCGTCCCGGAGTTGCCGAGGTAGACGCGGAGGCGCCCCGAAATGGGCGCGATGCGAGCCAGTTCGCGGCAGACCTCGGGGTAGATCGGAAGGTAGAAATCCGAGGCGCTGAAGTGGATCAGCTCGGCAGCCTGCTCCTTGATCGCCGCGACGACCTGCGGATGCGCGTGG
>JBGPIH010000079.1:0-13709 GCA_041484785.1 Candidatus Limnocylindria bacterium | reverse complement strand
CTGCCGTACCTCGTGACGATCGTGATCCTTGCCGGAGTCGTCGGCCGGAGCATTCCGCCGGCCGCGGACGGCCAGCCCTACGAACGCGAGGCCGCGACCTGACGCGCGAGGAGCGCGACCGAGCCGCCGCGCTGCTCGACCTGCACGAAGGTCGCGCGCCCGTACCGGTGCTCGACGATGCCGGGATCGAGGGGGTCCTGCGGGCGACCCGCCGGATCGCCGTCGTTGGCGCCTCTTCGAACCCGGGGCGACCGTCGTTCGGGGTCTTCCGCTACCTGGTCCACCAGGGATTCGAATGCGTGCCGATCAACCCGAACGAGCGGGACGTGCTCGGGATCCCCGCCTTCCGTTCGATTGGCGAGGCGGCGCAGGCAGCCGGGCCGTTCGACCTGGTCGATGTCTTCCGGCGTTCGGAGGCGTGCGTTCCCCATGCTCGCGAGGCGGTCGCAGCCGGGGCAGCCTGCCTGTGGCTCCAGCTGGGGGTGGTCAACTGGGAGGCGGCGAAGATCGCGCACGATGCCGGCATGAGCGTGGTGATGGACCGTTGCACCGCCATCGAGTGGCGGAGGCTGGTCGGGCGATAGGTTGAGGAACCCTCGACCTCACGGCGGGGGCCGGGGGCACGTTTGATGCAACAACGCATCGGGACGCAGCAATTCGTGGTGAGCGACCCCTCACCTCTGTCGATTCGGGCGGGTCGGCGAGCGTGGATGATCGGAAAACGATGCGCCGGGGCATCCGAAACCGGTGACTGCCGATGAACCTGGGCGAACAAGTCGCGGCCAGCGGGCCGCGAGGCTCGAGCTGACCGGGTCTACCGAACGAAGAAGCCCAGGAAGACGAGGACGAAGCCGGCGATCGCGATCAGGCCGGCCGACTGCGCTTGTCGCCGCAGCACCGCCATCGCAATCGAAGCGCCCGTCTTGCCGTCGTCACGGATACCGCCCCGCCACGCCGCGTAGCGAGCGACGTTCTCGTCCTGGGCCTTGAGCATCCGGTAGCGCGCCCATGGCGCCCTGCCGCGGAGGTACCCGACGCCGATCAGGGCCACGCCCGCGAGCCACAGGGCGATGCTCACCACGCTCACCGGATCAGCTCCCCTCACCCTCGTCCGCGGCAAGCCGCTTGCGGACCGCGGACTGCACGAGCGCCGCGTTCGCCTGGCCGCGCGTCGCCTTCATGACCTGGCCGACGAGGAAGCCCACCACCTGCGCCTTCCCGGCTCGATAATCGGCGACCGCCGCCGGGTTCTTGGCCAGGACCCGATCGACCGCCGAGGCGAGGGCATCGAGATCGGAGATCTGGCGGAACCCTCGGTCGGCGATGATCGAGGCGGCCGACGCGCCGCTCGAGGCGTGCAGGGCGAGGACCTCGCGACCCTGGGCGCGGGTGATGGATCCATCGAGGACCTCGCGCACGACGGCGGCCAGCTGCGACGCCATCACCGTGACCGGCTCGGCGGCCGCGTTGCGCAGGCCGAGGTATTCGCCGACGACCCAATTCGCCACGGGCTTCGCCTCGAGGCCCGGATCCGCGCCCAGGGTCTCCTCGAACAGCCGGACCGCGTCGGGATCGGCGACCAGCACGGCCGCATCGTATGGACTCAGTCCGAGGGCTTCCCGGTAGCGGGCGCGACGGGCGGCCGGCAGCTCGGGAAGGCTCGCCCGGATGGCGCCGAGCCAGGCCGGATCCAGGTGCAGCGGCGGAAGATCCGGCTCGGGGAAATAGCGATAGTCGTCCGACGTCTCCTTGATCCGCATCCGGTACGTCTCGCCGCGCTCCTCCGACCAGCCGCGTGTCTCCTGGACGACCGCCTCGCCGGCGTCGAGCGTCGCGGCCTGGCGCTCGATCTCGAACTCGATCGCCCGCTCCACCGCGCGAAACGAGTTCATGTTCTTGACCTCGACGCGCGTCCCGAACGGTTCCGTCCCGCGCGGCCGGAGCGAGACATTGGCTTCGACCCGCAGCTGGCCACGTTCCATGTCGGCATCCGACGCACCGATCGAGCGCAACAGCAGCTGGAGTTCCTCGGCATATCGACGGGCCTGCTCCGCCGTCCGGATGTCCGGCTCGGTGACGATCTCCATGAGCGGCGCCCCTGAGCGGTTGAAGTCGACGAGGCTGACCTTGCGGCCGCCCGGGTCCGTGCCGTGGACGAGCTTTGCGGTGTCCTCCTCGAGGTGGGCCCGGGTGATCGCCACGGTGAACGGTCCGTCCGAGGTGTCCACGGTGAGCCGGCCGAGCGACGCCAGCGGCAGCTGGTACTGGCTGATCTGATACCCCTTCGGAAGGTCCGGGTAGAAGTAGTTCTTGCGATCCCAGCGCGTCGCCGCCGGTGCCGTCGCCTCGATCGCCGCGCCCGTCGCCAGGACGTGCTCCACCGCGCGCTGGTTGATCGTCGGCAGCGCGCCCGGAAGCCCGAGACAGACAGGGCAGGTCCGGCTGTTCGGAGGCGCGCCGTCGTAGTCCGTGGAGCAGCCGCAGAACATCTTCGACGCGGTCTTGAGCTGGCAGTGGACCTCGATGCCGATGACCGCCTCGTATCGGTCCAGGGCACCGGGTGGACGCGATGCGGTCGCGGCCGCCCCGGGACTGTGCGAGCTCATGCGCGCTAGTTTCGCATACGAACCCGCTCCTGAGGCGTGCCGTGTGACGGCCCGCCTGGAACCCGAACTGCAACCGCACGATGCTGAGAGCGCTCTCTTGACAAGGGCTGTTATTCTCCTCCTGAGAGTGTGAGAGCGCTCTCACAAAGAGGAACCAAGCGAGTGACGCAAGGCAACGTTCGCGACCGTCGCAACGGTTCCACCCTGGAGGGTGTCGCCTCGCTGGCGGGCGTCTCGCGGGCCACGGTGTCGCGGGTGGTCAACGGCTCTCCCCGCGTCAGCCCGGGTGTCCGGCGCGACGTCGAGGCCGCGATCGAGCAGCTCGGCTACGTCCCCAATCGCGCCGCCCGTTCCCTCGTCACCCGCCGCAGCGAGTCATTCGCGGTGGTCATCACCGAACCGACCGGCCGCCTCTTCAGCGACCCGTTCTTCCCGCGCGTCCTGCGCGGGATCAGCATGGAACTGACGGCCCGAGACCTGCAACTCGTCCTGCTCATGCCGAATTCGCCGGCCGACGTCCGCCGGACCGGCGACTACGTTGCGGCGGGCCACGTCGACGGCGCGGTCCTGATCAGCCTCCATGGCGATGATCCCCTCCCCTCGCGCCTCTCCGGGGCCGGCATCCCGTTGGTCCTGGTGGGTCGCCCCCAACGGGGCATCTCGGCGAGCTACGTCGACGTGGACAACCGGCAGGGCGCCCGGAGCGCGGTCGAGCACCTGATCGCCGGTGGCCGCCGGGTGATCGCGACGATTGCCGGTCCATCGGACATGCCTCCCGGGATCGATCGGCTGGCCGGCTATCGCGATGCCATCGCCGAGGCCGGGTTGCCCGCCGACCCCGACCTCGAGGCATGCGGCGACTTCACCCAGACCAGTGGCGCAGAGGCGATGGTCCAGCTGCTGGCGGCGCGGCCGGACATCGATGCCGTCTTCGCCGCCTCTGACCTGATGGCGGCCGGCGCGCTGTCGGCCCTGGCCGTGGCCGGACGACGCGTGCCCCGGGACGTCGCCGTCGTCGGCTACGACGACTCGCCCGTCGCCACCTCAACCAATCCCCAGTTGACCAGCGTCCACCAACCCATCGAGGAGATGGGCCGCGAAGTGGCCCGCCTCCTCGTCGAAGCGGTCGAAGGCACAGACCGGGTCATCCGGCGCGTGATCCTGGCCACCGACCTGGTGAAGCGCGCCTCGAGCGCCGGGAGGCCTCCGCCCTGAGCCGGCCGGCAACCGGCGGCATCCACCCACCGGGTGATGCCTCATCTGTTCTGGCCTCGATGAGAGGTGGAGATCGCAGTTGATCTCGCGCAAGAGGAGGAATCGAACACGATGCATGCTGATAGATCCGCACCGAAGGCGTTGCTTGCCCTCGTCGGAGTCGTAGCGATCGTCGCGGGCGCCTGTGGCGCCACAGCTTCGACACCGTCCCCCAGCGTGGCGGCCCCGAGCGAGGCACCGTCCGTCGCCGCCGTCACGCCGGCCCCGTCCCTGGCCGCCATCACCCCTGCCCCGCTGCCTCCGAACGCGCCCGGCCCGAACGGCGGCGTCGTGGTCAGCTGGTTCGTCGGCCTCGGGGCCGGCGCTCAGCCCCAGCAGCTCCAGGCGGAGGCCACCTTCGTTGACGCGTTCAACGCGTCGCAGAAGGACGTCTACATCTCGCTCGAGATCTATAACAACAACGTGGCCGCGAGCATCCTCAAGACCCAGATCGCCGCCGGCAACGCGCCGGACATCATCGGGCCAGTGGGCGTCGAAGGCCTCAACCTGTTCCGCGACCAGTTGCTCGACCTTGCGCCGCTCATCGCCTCGACGGGCTACAGCGTGCCCGGAGTCGACCCCAAGCTGGTCGATTTCTTCAAGCTGGGCGAGAACAACGCCACGGTCGGCGTCCCGTTCGCGACCTACCCGTCCTTCATGTACTTCAACAAGGACCTGTTCGACGAGGCCGGCCTGCCGTACCCGCCGACCAAGGTCGGTGACCTGTACCAGGGCAAGCCGTGGGACATGGACGCAGTCCGCAAGCTGGCCATGCAGCTCACCGTCGACAAGAATGGCAACGACGCCACGAGCGCCAGCTTCGATCCCGCGAACGTCGTCCAGTGGGGTTTCGACATGCAGTATGCCGACAACAGCCCGCTGGCCGAGACGGCCCTGTTCGGAGCGAGCTCCTTCCTCGCCTCTGATGGCAAGAGCGCGCAGATCCCGGAGCAGGTTTCCATCGGTGAGAAGTGGTACAACGACGGCGTCTGGAAGGATCATTTCATCCCGAGCGCGAACCAGATCAACAGCGACCTGCTCGACAAGGGCAATGAGTTCGAGTCGGGCAACCTGGCGATGAACGAGTCGCACAGCTGGTTCACCTGCTGCATCTACCCGGCCGCGCCGGCCAAGCCCAAGATCAAGCAATTCGGCTTCGCGATCGCGCCGTCGTACAACGGCGTCATCACCGCCAAGCTGCATGCCGACACCTTCAGCCTGCTCAAGTCCACGAAGGTCCCGGACGCGGCCTTCAAGGCCCTCACGGCCCTCGTGGGATCGTCAGAGCTGCTCACGCTGTATGGGGCCTTCCCCGCGAATCCCGCCCAGCAGGACGCGTTCTTCAAGGCCACCGAAGCCAACTTCCCAGGCGTCAAGCTCGATTGGTCTGTGCCGCAGGCAATGCTTGCCTTCCCGGACGTCCCCAACCACCAGTCCTGGGTCCCGAACTACGCGAAGGCCAAGTCCGCATGGCAGGCCTTCCAGAACAAGTACCGGACCACGGCCGGCGTCGACATTGACGCCGAGCTGGCCAAGTTGAAGACCACCCTCCAGGGCATTTTCGACGAGGTGAACCCCTAGGCTCCGTTCATCGTTTCCTGCCCCCTCGGGTTCCCCGACCCGAGGGGGCCATGATCCAGGATGAAATGGGACCGTTCAACGAGATCATCGACACGACCAGGGCTGGGGCCGTCCGAACCACACGGATCGGGGGGCCCCGCTGGTACGCGACCCCAACCGGCCGCGAGGCGATCTGGGGAGTCGTGTTCATCGGGCCGTGGCTCATCGGGCTGGTGCTGCTGACGGCGGGGCCTATGATCGCCTCGCTCATCCTGTCATTTACCAACTTCGACCTGGTCAACCCGGGCGCCGTCCGCTTCATCGGCCTCGACAACTACGAGCGGATGGCCTCGGACCCCAATGTCATCAAGTCGCTCATCGTCACGTTCCGCTTCGCCATCATCGCCATCCCCCTGACGATGGTCGCCAGTCTCGGCTTCGCGCTGATGCTGAACAGCGCGAAGCTGCTCGGCCGGAATATCTTCCGGACGCTCGTCTACATGCCGATGCAGATCCCGCTGGTGGCAAGCACGCTGGTGTGGATCGGCTTCCTCAACCCCGAGACCGGCTGGCTGAACCACATGCTCGGGTTCCTGGGACTCCCGGGCCCCGACTGGCTCAACAGCGAGGCCTGGGTTTACCCAGCCCTGTCGCTGATCGGCCTGTGGGGCATCGGCAACTTCATGCTGATCAACCTCGCCGGGCTGCAGTCCGTGCCGACCGAGCTGTACGAAGCCGCCCGCATCGACGGCGCGGGCGCCGGCACCATGTTCCGGCGGATCACGATCCCGCTCATGTCGCCGATCTTGCTCTACAACCTCGTGATCTCGCTGGTCGTGACGTTCCAGTACTTCACCCAGGCCTACACGATCACGAACGGTCGCGGCGACCCTGACAACGCCACGCTCTTCATCAACCTGGACCTCTACCGCGAGGCCTTCGTGTTCAACCACATGGGTTACGCGGCCGCCATCGCGTGGCTCCTGTTCGTCATCGTGATGATCCTGACGCTGTGTCTGTTCGCCTTCGCCCGCAGGCGCGTCTACTACGCGGGAGGTGAAGGGTGACGACCGTGACCTCGGTCCAGAAGCTGTTGTCGTTCGCCGACCGTGGCCCGGTCGCGAAGAGCTATCGGCGCTACCTGGGCCGCGCGTCGCTGACGATGTTCGCGCTCATCCTCGTAAGCGCCTACCTCCTGCCGCTGCTGTACATGGTCACGACCGCGTTCCAGCAGCCCGGACAGGCATCCACCCCGGGTTCTCCGGTCTATCCGGCGTCACCGCTCACCGGGATCTACCAGGGCGAGGAGTACCCGATCTACGCGGTCCCCATCGACGGCACGACGCGCAACCTCATGCTCGTCGAGAAGGGCCGGGAGGTGAGTACGTTCGTGGATCCGGCCGACGCGTCGGCGACCCCGATCGTCTGGCAGGGGCGCTGGCGGACCCTCGTCCAGGCATGGACCTTCGCTCCCGAGATCAAGAACTTCACGACGGCGTGGTCGCAGCTCAACTTCCCGAGGCTGCTCTTCAATACGGCGGCGATATCCGTGCTGAGCACCCTTGCCGCGCTCATCTCCTCGGCGCTCGTGGCCTATGGGTTCGCCCGCTTCCGGTTCCCGGGCAAGAACGTCCTGTTCATCATCCTGATCGCCACAATCATCCTGCCGTTCCAGGTCACCCTGTTGCCGACCTACGTGATCTTCACCAGGCTGGGCTGGACCGGAACGTGGCTGCCGCTGATCGTCCCGCACCTGTTCGCCAATGCCTACAACGTCTTCCTGCTGCGCCAGTACTTCATGTCGATCCCGCGCGATCTCGATGAGGCCGCGATGATCGACGGAGCGAGCCCGTTCCGGATCCTTCGCTCGGTCATCCTCCCGTTGTCCGTTCCGGCCATCGTCGCGGTCACCCTGTTCCATTTCTTCTTCGCCTGGAATGACTTCTTCATTCCACTCCTGTACCTCGCTGCCAAGCCGGAGCTCCAGCCGCTGTCGATCGCGATCCAGCAGTACAACGCCCTCTACTCGACGCAGCCGACCCTGATCCAGGCCGCCTCCCTCATGACGATGGCCGTCCCTGTCGTCGTGTTCTTCCTGGCCCAGCGCGCCTTCATGCGCGGCGTCGTCATCACGGGCGTCGAGAAGTAGGAGACCGTGCGCTACGGGCGATTCGACGACGAACACCGGGAATACGTCATCACCCAACCGGATACCCCGCTGCCGTGGATCAACTACCTGGGCAGCGACGACTACTTCGGGATCATCTCGAACACGGCCGGCGGGTACTCGTTCTATCGCGATGCACGGCTGCGGCGGCTGACTCGCTACCGCTACAACAACGCGCCACTCGACCTCGGCGGGCGCTACCTGTACCTCCGAGACGACGATGACGGGACATACTGGAGCCCAACCTGGCAGCCGACCCTTGGCGAGCTCGACGACTACGAGTGCCGCCACGGGATGGGCTACACGACGATCGCCTCGCGGCGCTCCGGGATCCGGGCCGAGATCCGATACTTCGTGCCGCCCGGCGAAACGCTCGAGATCTGGCGCGCGCGCGTCACCAACGAGCGACCCGGGCCTGCCCGGCTGTCCCTGTTCGGGACGGTCGAGTTCTGCCTGTGGGACGCCCACGACGATGCCACGAACTTCCAGCGCAACTACTCGATCGGCGAGGTCGAGGTCGAGGACGGCGTCATCTACCACACGACCGAGTACCGCGAACGGCGCGACCACTTCGCCTTCTTCGCCTGCTCGGAGTCGTCCGCCGGCTTCGACACCTCGCGCGATGCCTTTCTCGGTCCGTACCGCGGCTGGGACCGGCCGATCGCCGTCGAACGCGGGGCGACGTCAGGCTCGATCGCCCACGGCTGGCAGCCGATCGGCGCCCACCAGGTCCGGCTCGAGCTGGCTCCCGGGGAGACCCGCGAGATCGTCTTCGTCCTCGGCTACGCCGAGAACCCCACGAACGCCAAGTTCGACCCACCGGGCTCCGGGACGATCGACAAGCGGCGCATCCGCCCGGTCATCGCCCGCTACCTCGAGCCGACGGCGGTCGACGGCGCGTTCGCGGCGCTGGGCAGCTGCTGGGATCAGCTGCTGGGGTCGCTCCAGGTCGAGACCGGCAACGAGCACCTCGACCGGACAGTCAATGTCTGGAACGCCTACCAGTGCATGGTCACGTTCAACCTGTCGCGCTCCGCGTCGCTGTTCGAGTCCGGGATCGGTCGCGGGATGGGCTTCCGGGACTCGAACCAGGACCTTCTCGGATTCGTCCACATGGTGCCCGGACGAGCCCGCCAGCGGATCCTGGAGATCGCCGCGACCCAGCTGCCGAGCGGCGGTGCCTACCACCAGTACCAGCCGCTGACCAAACGCGGCAACGACGCGGTCGGCTCGGGCTTCAACGACGATCCGGCCTGGCTTGTTCTGGCCGTCGCCGCCTACGTCAAGGAGACCGGCGACCTGGCCATCCTCGACGAGCCGGTCCCATACGACAACGAACTCGGAAGCGAGCAGCCCCTCGACGACCACCTCCGGCGGGCCATCGACTACACGCTCGCGCGGCTCGGGCCGCACGGGCTGCCACTCATCGGACGAGCCGACTGGAACGACTGCCTCAACCTCAACTGCTTCTCGGACACGCCCGGCGAGTCGTTCCAGACCACGCAGAATCGCGAGGGCGGGGTCGCCGAGTCGGTGTTCATCGCCGGCCTCTTCGTGCTCGCCACAAACGAGCTGGCCTTGATCGCCGATCATCGGTCTGACTCCGTCGAAGCCGAGCGCCTGCGCGCCGCCGCCACCCGGATGGTCGCGGCCGTCGATGCCCACGGCTGGGACGGCGACTGGTTCCGGCGCGCCTACGATTTCTACGGCGAGCCGATCGGCTCGGCGGCGAATGACGAGGGCCAGATCTTCATCGAGCCCCAGGGCATCTGCATCATGGCTGGAATCGGGCTCGCCGACGGACGAGCGAAACGGGCGCTCGCGGCGGTCCGCGAGCGGCTCGGAACGCCGCACGGGATCGTCCTGCAGCGTCCGGCCTTCTCGGCCTATCAGCTGCGCCTCGGCGAGATCTCGTCGTACCCGCCCGGCTACAAGGAGAACGCCGGAATCTTCTGCCACACCAACCCGTGGCTGATGATCGCCGAGGCCATCGCCGGCAACGGTGAGGGTGCCCTCGACTACTACCTGCGGATCAACCCGTCGGCGCGTGAGGCGATCTCGGACATCCATCGCTGCGAGCCGTATGTCTACGCGCAGATGATCGCCGGGCCTGACGCCGCCACCCACGGCGAGGCGAAGAACTCGTGGCTGACCGGCACCGCGGCCTGGAACTACGTGGCGGCGACCCAGTGGATCCTCGGCATCCGGCCGGAGCTCGACGGCCTGCGGATCGACCCGCAACTGCCCGCGGACTGGGGCGAGGTCCGCGTGACGCGCCGGTTCCGCGGGGCCACGTACCGGATCGCGATCCACCCCGCGGGGGTGGCAGGCGCGGGACCACGTTCGCTGACTCGACTCGTCGTCGACGGCCGGCCGATCGACGGCAGCCTCGCACCGCTCCCGGCCGGACCCGAAGTCGAGATCCACGTCGAGGCCTTCCTGGAGGCGCCCAGCGCGGTGCCCTCGTGAGCGCGACCGATCTGGCGGCAGACACCTGGAGCTCGACCGGCATGGACTATGTCGGCCACGCGACACGGCGACTGGGTAACGAGCACCTGTGGGTTGACGTGCTCGCGACCGCCGGTCCCCGGATCATCCGGCTCGGACTGACCGGATCGTCGCGGAACCTGCTGGCCGAGACGCCGGACATCGGCTGGGAGACGCCACACGGCCGCTATGAGCTCCTGGGCGGTCATCGCCTGTGGTTTGCGCCGGAGGATCCGGATCGCGTGGCGGTGCCGGATGGGAGCGGCCTCCAGGTCGACCTCGAGCCGCACGGGATCCGCCTGACCGGAGCGGCCGAGCCGTCGAGTGGGCTGGTCCGTTCGATGACGTTGCGCCTGCCGCCCGGGCGCTCCTGGCTGGAGGTGCGCCACGAGCTGCGCAACGTCGGCGACCGGCCGATCGAGCTCGCCCCGTGGTCGATCACACAGCTGCCGCTCGGCGGGACGGTGCTCCTGCCGCAGTGCGCGGCGACGCCCGGTCACCACGTCCGCCCGAACCGGACGCTGGTGCTCTGGCCGTACACGTCCTGGGAGGACCCCCGCTTCCGGCCTCGGGATGGCCTGCTGACGCTCGACGCGCAAGCCGGCCCGGATCTGAAGCTCGGCTACTTCAACGATGCCGGTTGGGTCGGCTACGTCCGTGACGGGGCGGTCCTCGTCCGACGGTTCGGGCCGCTGCCCGGCCGGCCTCACCCCGACCTCGGCTGCAACGTCGAGATCTTCATCGGCGGCCGCTTTCTCGAGCTCGAGCTGCTGGGGCCGCTGACCGAGCTCGCGCCAACCTCGACCGTGGCGCTGGTCGAGTACTGGGAGGTCGAGGCCGTCGGGCCGCTGGTCGATGAAACCGACCTGCGGACCCTGGCCCAACGAATCGACGGTGTCGTGCCCCCGCCTGGTGAGGTGGTGCCGTGGCCCTTGGTCTGAACGTTCAGCTCTCGTGCACGGCCTGCTGCATCGAATCTCCCCGAGCCGACGGCGCGATCCTCCACGCGCCGCCGGCTCGAGTCGCTGCCGGAGCGTGTGGCTCGATCACCCGGGCTAGGTCGTCGCGGCTCCGATGCGCGCCACGAACCGGCCGATCCGGCGGAGCGCCTCTTCCAGCTGCTCATAGGACGTCGCGTAGCACATCCGGACGTGACCCGCGCCGGACGGTCCGAACGCATCGCCCGGCACGACCGCGACGTGCTCCTCGGCCAGCAAGCGCTCGGTGAAGGCGTCGGCGGAGAGGCCGGTCGAGGTGATCCGGGGAAAGGCGTAGAAGGCGCCGCGCGGCTCGAAGGTGTCCAGGCCGATCGCGTTGAGCCCGTCGACCAGCAGGCGTCGGCGCCGGTCGTACTCGGCCACCATGCGTTCGACCTCCGGCCCGCCCTCGACGATCGCCACGAGGGCCGCATCCTGGGACATGGTGGGCGCCGTCATGATCGCGTACTGGTGGACCTTGACGATCCCCTCGAGGATGGCGGCCGGTGCCGCCACGTAGCCAACTCGCCAGCCGGTCATGGCGTAGGCCTTCGAGAAGCCACCCATCAGGATGGTCCGTTCGCGCATGCCGGGCAGCGCGCTCATCGCCCGGTGGCGGTACGTGCCATAGGCAAGACGGTCGTAAATCTCGTCGCTGTAGACGAGCAGGTCGTGCTCGACCGCGATCCGCGCGAGCTCGTCCTGCACGGCATCGGGCAGGACAGCCCCGGTCGGATTGCACGGGTAGCCCAGGAAGATCGCCTTTGTGCGCGGGGTGATGGCCGCCTCCACCGCCGCGGGATCCAGCGCGAAGTCGTCCTCGAAGCGCGTGGCCACGTGGCGGACCACGCCCCCGGCGAACACGACGGCGGGAACGTACGAGACGTACGACGGTTCGTGGAGGATCACCTCGTCGCCCGGATCGCAGGTGGCGCGCAGGGCGAGGTCCACCGCCTCGGAGGCCCCGACCGTGACCAGGATCTCGGTCGCCGGGTCGTAGTGGACGCCGTACCGGGTCTCCAGGTGCGTCGAGAGGGCGCGGCGCAGCTCAATTGTCCCGAAGTTGCTGGTGTAGTGCGTCCGACCCTCGCGCAGGCTCTCCACGCCCGCCTCGACGATCACGCGCGGGGTGTCGAAGTCCGGCTCCCCCACCCCGAGGCTGATGACGTCGTCCATCGTGGCCAGGATGTCGAAGAAGCGGCGGATTCCCGATGGCGGGACGTCCAGGACCCGCCGGGCGAGGGCACGCTCGGCGAGCGCCGGTCGGACGGCGGGCGGGTTGGCGGCCTGGTGGTCCGCGGTCGTGGTCATCCACCAAGCCTAGTGCATCGGAGCCGCCGGGCGAAAGCGCGACCCGCCGCCGCGCCGATCGGCAGAGCGGCGGCTGCTCGTTGAACCCGGGAGGCACCCGAGGCGTTCGCTACCGACCCGCGATCGCCGCGGCTCGTTGGCGCGGCGTCGGTGCCGCCGGATCGGCGGCGCGCCCGAGCTCGGCCGGCTCGAGCGATCGCCAGGCGGCGCCGCTCGTGATCGCCTCGTAGCCACGGGCGAGGCCCAGCAGCTCGGCTTCCGACCACGGGGCCCCGATGAGCTGAAGCCCGACCGGCAACCCGTCCGATAGCCCGCACGGGACGGACACGCCCGGCAGCCCGGCCATGTTGACCGGCAGCGTGCAGGCGTCCGAGAGGTACATGGCCACGGGGTCGGCCAGGCGCGCGCCGAGCGGGAAGGCGACCGTCGGGGAGGTGGGCGCGACGAGCGCGTCGAACCCGTCCGCCCACAGCGCATCGAAATCGCCCTTGATCAGCGTTCGGACCTTCTGGGCCTTCAGGTAGTAGGCATCGTAGTAGCCGGCCGACAGGGCATAGGTCCCGAGCATGATCCGGCGCTTGGCCTCCGCACCGAAGCCGGCACCACGGGTCGCCAGGTAGTTGGCCAGGACGTCGCCGTCACGCTCCTGCCGGCCGAACCGGATGCCGTCGTAGCGGGCCAGGTTGGCCGACGCCTCGGCCGGGGCGACGATGTAGTACGTCGCCAGGCCGTAGTCGGTATGCGGCAGGCTGACCTCTTCGACCGTGGCACCGGCCGCCTCCAGTTGCGCGACGGCTTCGCGGACCCGGGCCTCGACGCCCGGCTCCATGCCGGCCACGAAGTACTCGCGGGGCATGCCAAGCCGCTTCCCGCGCAGCATGGCGGCCGCCTCGTCGTCGCTCGCCGGCAGGGTCAGGAGGTTCGCCGGCACCGGATTCGGCGAGGAGGTCGAGTCGCGATCGTCCCGGCCGGCCACGGCGTGGAGCAGGACGGCCGCGTCGCGCGCGTCCCGGGCGAACGGCCCGATCTGGTCGAGCGAGCTCGCGAAGGCGACGATCCCGTAGCGACTGACCCGGCCGTACGTCGGCTTCATCCCGACGATGCCGCACAGGGCGGCCGGCTGCCGGATGGAGCCGCCGGTGTCGGTGCCGAGCGCCAGCGGGGCGTGGAAGGCGGCCACGGCCACGGCCGATCCCCCACTGCTCCCGCCCGGGACCCGGTCGAGCGCCCAGGGATTGGCGGTCGGCCCGAACGCCGAGTGCTCGGTGGACGAGCCCATCGCGAACTCGTCCATGTTCGTCTTGCCGAGGATGACCGCGCCCGCCTCGCGCAGGCGCTCAGTAATAT
>JBGPIH010000078.1:0-13828 GCA_041484785.1 Candidatus Limnocylindria bacterium | reverse complement strand
GTCTCGACCACGTCGGTCGCGTTGCGGAAGCCCTCGTTCGGGCAATACCAGCCCTCGTAGGTGCCGAGGTAGATGTCGCCGTTGGCGTGGGCCCGGCGGACCATCTCCTGCGCCGAGTCGACGTGGTCGGGGTCCGTCGTGCGGATGAACCGGTCCGGGCTGATGCCGAGCGCGCCCTCGGCCTGCTTGAAGTAGCCGACCTTCTCGTCAACGAACGCGCGCGGCGTCCGCCCCTCGTCGAGCGCGCTCTGGGCGATGTTGATGGAGTGCTCGTCCGTCCCGGTCAGGAAGCGCGTCTCGTCACCGGCCATCCGGTGCCAGCGCGCGATGACGTCGGCGCCGATCACCTCGTAGAGGGTGTGGACCCCCGGCTGGTTGTTCGCGTAGGCGATCGAGGTGGTCAGGTAGAAGCGGGGCCGTTCCGCGCGGTCGGTCATGGGACGGCGATGGTAGCAGCGGGGATGCGGGCGCTGTGGCCGCGCCGGCGATGTGGGCCGGCCCAGTCGCAGCGCTGGTTCAGTGGCGGAAGTGGCGGACGCCGGTGACGAGCATGGCGGCACCCGCCACGTCCGCAGCCGCGATGACCTGCGGGTCGCGAACGGAGCCGCCGGGCTGGACGAACGCCGTCACGCCCGCGTCGAGGCAGATCTCGACCGCGTCCGGGAAGGGATAGAAGGCGTCGGAGGCACACGAGGCACCGCGGATGGCGGCCTCGCCGGCATAGGCCCTGGCCTTGTCGATGGCCCCGCGCGCCGCGTCCACCCGGGATGTCTGGCCCGAGCCCATCCCGATCAGGCGGCCAGCCTGCACGAGCACGATGGCGTTCGAGCTGACGCCCCTGACGAGCCGCCAGGCGAGGTCGAGGTCGCGGCGTTCGGCGGCCGTGGGTTCGCGCCGGGTCGCAACCGTCCAGGTCGCCGGATCGTCCGGCGCGACGTCGGGAGCGCCGACCAGGACGGCCCCGCCGGTCGAGCGGATCGAGCCGACCGGATCGGGAACGGGCGCGGGTCCGTCACCGGCGAGCGCGGGATCCACCACCAGCCGGAGGTTCGGCTTGCCGGCGAGAACGGCCAGGCCGGCCTCGTCGAACCCGGGGGCGACGACGACCTCCAGAAAGACCGTGGTCAGCGCCTCCGCGACGGCGCGGTCGACCGGCCGGGTCAGGGCCACGACCCCGCCGAACGCGGAGACCGGGTCCCCGGCGAGCGCGGCCTCCCACGCCTCGAGGAGCGTCACCCGCTCGGCGGCGCCACACGGGTTGGTGTGCTTGACGATGACCACGCCGGGCCCGCGCAGGGCTCGTCCGAGCGCATCCGCGGCTGAGGCGTCCAGCACGTTGTTGTAAGAGAGGGGCTTGCCCTGGAGCGGCGGAGCGCCGATCGCGAACGGACCGTCGGCGGCGGTGCGACCCGGCCGGCGGTAGCGGGCGGCGGGCTGGTGCGGGTTCTCCCCGTAGCGCAGGGCCTCCACCTTGTCGAGGGCAATGGTGAGCGTGTCCGGAAACGGGTCTGTCGCGCCAGGGAAGCCCGGCTCATCCGGGAGCGGCACACCGGCGGCGCTCATCCTCGCCGGGAGGACCTCGGCGATCCGGGCGTCGTAAGCCGCCGTATGGCGGAACGCCTCCACGGCGAGGGCGGCCCGCAGTCCCTCGCCCACGCCGCCCTCCCCGACGATCGCTTCGAGCACCGCGTCATAACGCGCCGGCGAGGTGACGATCGCCACGTTGGCGTGATTCTTGGCGGCCGCCCGCACCATCGAGGGCCCGCCGATGTCGATCTCCTCGACCAGCTCGTCGAGCGTGATCCCGGGTCGCTCCGCGGCGGCCGCGAACGGGTAGAGGTTGACCACGACCAGCTCGAACGGGGCGATCGCCGCGGCCAGCAGCTGGCGGCGATGGTCGGCGACGCGGCGATCGGCCAGGATCCCGCCGTGGATCCGCGGGTGGAGGGTCTTGACCCGGCCGTCGAGCATCTCCGGGAAGCCGGTCACCGCCGCGACGTCGGTCACCGGAAGCCCGGCGTCGCGCAGGACACGGGCCGTGCCGCCGGTCGAGACGAGCTCGAAGCCGGCTCGGGCGAGGCCCGTCGCGAACGCGACCAGGCCGGCCTTGTCCGAGACACTGAGCAGGGCGCGGCGCGGCGCCGGCAGGAGGTCGTCGGCTCGCCCGAGATCCACGACGACGCGCCGCCCATCGGGGCCGATGGCGAGGGAGCCGGCCAGCAACAGCGCAACCGCGCGCGGCAGGAGCCGGTGCTCGACCGCCTGGATCCGGGCATGGAGGGTCTCCCGATCGTCTCCGGGCAGGATCGCCACCGCTTCCTGGGAGAGGATCGGGCCGCCGTCGAGCGTCGCGTCCACGAGGTGGACCGTGCAGCCGGTCAGGCTGGCGCCGTGGGCCAGGGCGTCCGGCACGGCATGTGCCCCCGGGAACGCCGGCAGCAGCGACGGATGCGTGTTCAGGATCCGGCCCGTGAATCGCTCCAGTACGGCGGGACCCACGATCCGCATGTAGCCGGCGAGCACGATGGCGTCCGGGGCCACGGCCCCGAGCGTCGCTGCCAGCGTGGCGTCGTCGCCACCGGGCACGAGCGCGGTCTCGATTCCCTGCTCGGCCGCCCAGTCGAGAGCCGGACAGGCTCGATCGGCGAAGACGAGGGCGATCTCTCCGCCGAGCTCGCCACGATCGGCGGCAGCGGCCAGTGCCCGCAGGTTGGAGCCCTGCCCCGAGACCCCGATGGCAATCCGGCCGGTCACGTCGCGCCGCCGAGGGGTCCCTCGACGTAACGCCCGCCGCCGAGCGACGTCGCCTCGACGACCTCGCCGATCAGGGTCGCCCCTACCCCGTGTCCCTCGAAGCCCGAAATGGCCGCCGGTACGGCGTCCCGGGCCAGCACCGCGATCATGCCGATCCCGCCATTGAACGTCGCACGCAGCTCCTGGTCGTCCATGCCGCTCAATGCCCCGACCAGGCGCATGACCGACGGCATCACCCAGCGCGACGGATCCACGCGGGCCCCGAGGCCATCGGGCAGCGCCCTCGGGACGTTGCCGGGCAGGCCGCCGCCCGTGATATGCGCGAGGCCATGGATGTCCCAGCCTCGACCGACCAGCGCCTCGCGGACCGCGAGGAGCATCCGCGCGTAGATCCGGGTCGGGGCGAGCAGCACCTCGCCGAGCGTTGCCATCGACTCTTGCGGCGCCGCGGCCAGCGCCTCCTCCGTGGCCGCATCCCCGAGCGACCGGCGCAATCTCACCTGGTACGGCCCGGCGAGATCGAGGTCCCACTCGGCGACCAGCGCTCGGACGAGCGAATAGCCGTTGGCATGCAGGCCGGACGACGCGAGGCCCACGATGGCGTCGCCCGCCCGTACCGCGGATCCGTCGATGAACCGCGAGCGTTCAACGACCCCGATGGCCGTGCCCGCCAGGTCGAAGGCTTCATCGGCCATCAGGCCCGGATGCTCGGCGGTCTCACCACCGACGATCGCGCAGCCGGCCTCCCGGCAACCGGCGGCGACCCCGCTCACGAGCTCCGCCACGGACGCCGGGTTGAGCTCGCCGACCGCCACGTAGTCGAGGAACGCGAGCGGCTCGGCCCCGGTGCACGCGATGTCGTCGACGCACATGGCGACGAGGTCGATCCCGATGGTGTCGAAGCGGCCGACGCCCGACGCGATCGCGGTCTTCGTGCCCACGCCGTCGGTCGAGGCCACGAGGAGCGGCTCGCGATACCCGGCCGGGATCGCGAACGCACCGCCGAACCCACCGAGGCCTCCCAGCACCTCCGGCCGGCGCGTCGATTCGACGTGGGCCCGGATCAGGTCGACGGCTCTCGCGCCGGCATCGACGTCGACCCCGGCCGCGCGATACGCCCGTCGGGTGTCAGCCATGGGCGCCCTGGGCCAGGAACGGCTCCTCGAGAACGAACTTGCGGCTCGCCGCGTCGTACGGCACGGGCTCCGGGTAGTGGCCGTCGAAGCAGGCGAAGCAGAACTGCTCGTAGGGCAGCTCGAGCGCCGCGAGGACACCCCTGATCGAGAGGTAGCCGAGCGAATCCGCACCGATGAACTCGCGGATCTCGGCCTCGTTGTGGGTCGCTGCGATCAGCTCGGTCTCGACCTGGGTATCGATGCCGTAGAAGCACGGATGGTAGATCGGCGGGGCGCTGATCCGGACGTGAACCTCGGTCGCGCCGGCCCGGCGCAGGAGGTCCACGATCCGCTTGGTCGTCGTCCCGCGCACGATGGAGTCGTCCACGACGATCAGCCGCTTTCCGGCAACGACCGCGGGCAGCGGGTTGAGCTTGACCGTGACGCCCCGATGGCGCAGGCCGGCGGACGGTTGGATGAAGGTCCGACCGGCATAGCGGTTGCGGTACATCCCCTCCCGATACGGGATGCCCGACGCCTCGGCGAACCCGGCCGCCGCCGGCGCGCCCGTGTCCGGCACCGGCATCACGAGGTCCGCGGCCTGCGGATGTTCGGCGGCGAGCTGCATGCCCATTCGCCGGCGCGCCTCGTACAGGTTCCGTCCCTCCATGTACGAGTCGGGGCGGGCGAAATAGATCAGCTCGAACACGCACAGTGCCGGCGTCGCCTCCGCGAACCGGACCGAACGCGGCGGTTTGCCGGGTTCCAGGACCACGAGCTCGCCCGGTTCCACGTCGCGGACGTATTCGGCCCCAACGATGTCGAGGCCCGCGGTCTCGGACGACAGGCACCAGCCGGTCGTGGCGTCGTCGTCGTCGCCCCACAGGCCGTCGTCCGGGCCACCGAGCGTGGTTCGCGGCAGCCGGCCGAGCACGAGCGGGCGGAAGCCGAACGGATCGCGCACGCCGATCACCCGGCGTGCGTCGAGCACCACCAGGGTGTAGGCGCCGCGGACCCGCGGCAGGACCCGTTGGAGGGCCTCCACCGTGTCGGCGGCGGGCTCGTCGGCGAGCAAGGCGGTCAGCAGCTCGGTGTCGGTCGAGGCCGGCAGGCGGGTCCGCCCGCCCTGCAGCTGGGCGAGCAGCTCCCGGGTGTTGACGAGGTTGCCGTTGTGACCGATGGCGAGCGCCCGGCGCGGCCCGAGGCGATAGGTGGGCTGGGCGTTCTCCCAGATCGTCGAGCCGGTCGTCGAGTAGCGGCAGTGGGCGATCGCCAGCTGGCCGCGGAGACTCGGAAGGCGGCGTTCGTCGAGCACGGAGCTGATCATCCCGAGGTCCTTGTAGAGCATCAGCTGCTCGCCGTCGCTGACCGCGAGCCCGGCCGACTCCTGGCCGCGGTGCTGGAGGGCAAACAGCCCGAGAGCGGCGATGGACGCGGCGTCGGTCGGCTCGCCGCCCGGAAGCACGGCCCCGAAGACGCCACACATCCTCAGCTCTCCCAGCCGAGCGATCGGGCGAGCCCATCGTCCCAGGCGTGACGGAGCTCGCCGATCGGGACCTCGAGAACATCGGCGAACTGGCCGCCCCGGCCCTCGGACGATCCGATCGCCGCCGACGCCGCCGGTTCGATGATCAGCCGGTCTCCGCCGACCGCGCCGATCGATTCGACCGGCAGCCCGTACTGGCGAGCCAGGAGGACGAGTGCGGCGGCATGCGTCGGGGCGGCTGTCGCGATCAGTCGCGACGGGCTCTCGCCGAACAGGTCCACCGCGGGCGAGCCCACGAAGCTGAGCCGGACCCGCGCGCCCAGGCCTCCCCACATCGCGCATTCGGCGAGAGCAACGGCCAGCCCGCCACCGGACACGTCCTGGGCGGAGACCACGAGCCCGCGGGCGATCGCCTCGCGCACGAAGGCCTGCAGCGCGGCTTCGCGAGCCAGGTCCAGGTTCGGAGGGTTGTCGTCCGTGGTCACGCCGGCGAGGGCGGCGTAGGCGGACCCGGCCAGGCCCGGCGTCGCGTCGCCGACCAGCACGATCGAATCGCCGATGTGGGCGAACGCCGGACCGACCAGGGTCGCGACATCGTCGAGCAGCCCCACGACACCGATCTCCGGCGTCGGCGCGATCCTCCCGCCGGGCCATTCGTTGTACAGCGAGACGTTGCCGCCGGTGACCGGCAGGCCCAGGGCGCGACACGCGTCGCCCAGCCCGCGGACCCCCTCGCTCAACTGCCAGAACGCGTCCGGTCGAGTCGGGTCCCCGTAGTTCAGGCAGTTCGTCACGCCGAGCGGACGAGCGCCGGTGATGGACACGTTCCTGGTCGCCTCGGCGACCGACAGCGCGGCGCCGAGCCAGGGATCGACCAGCCCGACGCCGTGATTCCCGTCGGTCGAGGCGACGAGCGCCTTCCGGGTCCCCTTGACCCGGAGCACGGCGGCGCCTCGCCCCGGACCGGCGACCGTGTCCGCCCCGACTGTCGAGTCGTACTGCTCGTAGACGGTTCGGCGCGAGGACAGGTTGGCCGATCCGAGGAGTGCCAGCAGCACCGCGCCCGGATCCATCCCCCGCTCGGGCAGGCGATCGCTGACCGCCGCCGGGGCGCCCGGCGCGGGCGCTCCGCGTCGATGGACCGGCGGCGTCGCGACCCGCTCGTGAACGATCGCGTCGCTGGTCATGGCCGCGGCCGGGACGCGGGCCAGCTCGCGAGACCCCGGGCCGGGTCGTCCATCCGGGCCCAGGCCACCCTCGACCACGGCGATGTCGCCGTCGTCGGTCACCCGGCCGATGATGGCGACGGGCAGGCCCCAGCGGTCGCAGACGTCGCGGACGGCGAGCCACCGGTCGGGCCGAACCGCGGCGCACATCCGCTCCTGCGACTCGGAGATCATGACCTCGAACGGGGCGAGGCCGGGCTCCCGGCGCGGGACGGCGTCGAGGTCCACCACGATCCCGGTTCCGGCCCGATCGGCCGTCTCCGAGGTCGCGCAGGTGATCCCACCGGCACCCAGGTCCTGGAGGCCTTCGACCAGGCCGCGTTCGATGAGCTCGAGCGATGCCTCGATGAGCAGCTTCTCGGCGAACGGGTCGCCGACCTGCACCGAGGGCCGCTTGGACGGGTCGTCGTGGGTGAAGGTCGCACTGGCCAGGATGGAGGCCCCACCGATCCCGTCGCGCCCTGTCGCCGAGCCGTACAGAACCACGAGATTGCCCGGCCCCGGTGCGGACGCGAGGGTCAGCTGCCGCTCGTGGAGCAACCCGATCGCCATGACGTTGACGAGCGGGTTCCCGGCATAGCTCGGGTCGAACACGAGCTCGCCGCCGACGGTCGGCACGCCGACGCAGTTCCCGTAGCCGCCGACCCCGCGCACGACGCCGTCGACCAGGTGGCGGGTCCGTGGATCGGCGGGATCGCCGAATCGCAGCGCGTCGAGGATCGCGATCGGCCGCGCGCCCATCGTGAAGATGTCGCGGAGGATCCCGCCGACACCGGTGGCGGCGCCCTGGTACGGCTCGACCGCCGACGGGTGGTTGTGCGATTCGATCTTGAAGGCGACGGCCAACCCGTCCCCGATCGAGATGACCCCGGCGTTCTCGCCCGGACCGGTGACGACGCCCTCACCCTCGGTCGGGAGGGTCCGGAGCAGCGGTTTCGAGCTCTTGTACGAGCAATGCTCGCTCCACATCACGCTGAACATCGCGAGCTCGAGGTCGTTCGGGTCGCGCCCGCCCAGCCGGTCGCGGATCGCATCGAGCTCTTCGTCGGTCACGCCGAGCCGGCGATGCAGCAGATCGACGGCCACGTCGGCCACGGTCATCGTGCCCCGACCCCGGCCGGCGCCGCGGAGCCCGATACCCTCGCCGCGCTCTCGACCAGGGAGCGGACGATGCCCATCCCGTCGTCCGAGCCGAGGATCGCCTCGGCGGCTCGCTCCGGGTGCGGCATCAACCCGGCCACGTTGCCGGCCGCGTTGATGACCCCGGCGATCGCGCGAAGCGAGCCATTCGGGTTCGCTGGATTGCCGGGCCCGGCGTTGTCCCCGGACGCGTCGACGTAGCGGAAGAGGACCTGGCGATTCCGCTCCAGCTGGTCGAGCGCGGCCTCATCGGCGTAGTAGCAGCCTTCGCCATGGGCCACCGGCATGCGCAGCGGCCGGCGGACCCCCAGCGCGTGCGTGAAGGCCGTATCCGCACGCTCGGCCGCGATCGCCACCTCCTGGCCGGCGAATCGCAGCGAGGTGTTGCGCAGGAGCGCGCCGGGCACGAGACCGGCCTCGGCCAGGACCTGGAAGCCGTTGCAGATTCCGAGGACCAGGCCGCCCCCATTGGCGAACGCCGCGACGGCCCGCATGATCGGGCTGAACCGCGCAATCACCCCGGCGCGCAGGTAATCGCCGTAGGCGAACCCGCCCGGCAGGACGACCGCCGCGACGCCTTCGAGCGATGCCCGCTCGTGCCACAAGGCGACCGGCTCGGCGCCCGCGAGGTCCAGCGCATGGATCGTGTCGCGATCGCAGTTGCTGCCGGGAAAGACGACGACCCCGATCCGGACCGGCACGTCAGCCCTCCCCCGCGGCGTCGGTGCTGGTGGTCGACGAGGTCGCACCGATCGGCTCGATGGTGTAGGCCTCGATCAGTGGGTTGGAAAGCAGCTCGCGCGCGAGCTGGTCGACGACGCCGCGCGCCACCGGCTCGTCGACGCCGTCCACGGTCAGCTCGACCCGGCGCCCGACTCGAACGGCGCTCACGCCGACGATCCCGAGATGCCCGAGGCTGCCCTCGACCGCGCGGCCCTGCGGGTCGAGGATGCCGGGCTTGGGCGTCACGTTGACCGCGAACCGGAAGCTCGTCATGGCGCGATCACGTCCTCCTGGAGATACCGCTCGAAGCTGGCGCCGGTGATCCGCCCATAGGCCTCGACGTAGCGCGAACGGGTTCCGTCCACGACATCGGGTGGCAGCGCCGGCCCCGGCGCCGTCTTGTCCCACGGCTGCGCCTCGAGCCAGTCGCGGACGAACTGCTTGTCGAAGCTCGCCTGGGCACGGCCGGGCTCGTACGTGGCGGCATCCCAGAATCGCGAGGAATCCGGGGTCATCACCTCGTCGATCAGGATGAGGTTGTCGTGGGCCAGCCCCGAGAACACCTCCGGCCGGCGTCCTGGCGAACGCCCGCGCTTGATCTGCTCTTCCGGCGGTCCCATCGGCGCATCGTCGTCTCCGGTCATGGCGTGACCGAACTCGAACTTCGTGTCGGCCAGGATGATCCCGCGCCGCGCCGCCACGGCCGCGCCGTAGCGGTAGAGGCGCAAGGCGAAATCGCGGATCAGCTCGGCCGGCGGCCCGGCGAGATCCGTGCGGCCGCCCCAGCGCGCTGCCATGTGCTCGATCATCTCGTCGAAGCTGACGTTCCGGTCATGCTCGCCCTGCTCCGCCTTGGTGGCCGGTGTGAAGATCGGCTCCGGCAGCCTGTCGCTCTCGCGCAAACCGGGTGGCAGGGCGACGCCGCAGACGGTCCCGCGTTCCTGGTACTCCTTCCAGCCGGATCCGGCGAGGTAGCCGCGGACGACCGCCTCGATCGGAACGACGGATGCCGGCCGGCAGATCATGATCCGGCCCCGGATCGGGTCGAGCGATCCGAAGTCGGGGGGCTCGTGGCCGGCCGCCCGAACCTCCATCTTCATCGTGTTCGCCAGGACCGCGGGATCCGTGTCGAGCAGGTGGTTGGGGATCATCGACGCCGTCTCGGCGAACCAGAATCGCGAGATCGCGGTGAGGACGCGGCCCTTGTCGGGGACCAGGGTCGGCAGGACGACGTCGAACGCGGAGATACGGTCCGAGGCGACCAGCACCACTCGACCGTCGTTGATCCGATACAGGTCACGCACCTTGCCGGAGCGGAGGTAGGCGTCAGCCAGCACTTGACACCGTCGCCGTCGAGGTCGCCCCACGGGCGGCGAGCGCCTCGCTCAGGGTGTCGAGCCGGGCGATCACCGCCGGCGCGTGCGCCAGGAACCTGGCGTCGTCGAAGCAGCCGTCGAGCTGGGCGAGCGACAGGCGCTGGGCGACCAGCGCATCCACGGCCAGCAGGTCGCGCAGCGGCATTCGCTCGTCGGCCGCGCGGAGTGCCGCGCGCTGCACGACCGCGTAGGCCTCCTCGCGCGCCAGGCCGGTCTCGAGCAGGACGGTCAGCACCCGGGACGAGGCGTGCAGGCCAAGCCCCCGGGCAATGTTGTCGCGCATCCGTTCCGGCCGGACGATCAGCCCCTCGACCAGGCCGGTCATCTTCACCAGCATGTAGTCGAGCACGATCGTGGCGTCGGGCAGGATGACCCGCTCGGCGCTGCTGTGGCTGATGTCGCGCTCGTGCCACAGCGGCTGGTCCTCGAGCGCGGTGTGGGCGTAGCCGCGAACCAGCCGGGCCAGCCCGGCGATCCGCTCGGACAGGATCGGATTGCGCTTGTGGGGCATGGCCGACGAGCCCTTCTGGCCGGTCCTGAACGGTTCCTGGAGCTCGCCGATCTCGGTGTGCTGCAGGTTCCGAACCTCGGTCGCGAACCGCTCGAGCGAGCCCGCGAGCACGGCCATCGCGACCAGCAACGCCGCGTGACGGTCGCGCTGCACGATCTGGCTGCTGACGGGATCGACCCGCAGCTCGAGCGCGGCGAGGACCTCCGCTTCGACGTCGGGGGCCAGGTGGCTGTACGTCCCGACCGGCCCCGAGATCTTCCCGGTCGCGATCTCGTCGACCGCGGCCGCCAGACGGACGCGACCCCGTTCGAGCTCGAATGCCCAGCCGGCGAGCTTCAGGCCCAGGGTCGTCGGCTCGGCATGGACCGAGTGGGTGCGGCCCATCATGACGGTGTCGGCCTCGGCCCGGGCGCGGGCGATGACGGCCGCCATCAGCCGATCGACATCGGCCAGCAGTCGCGAGCCGGCGGCCCGCAGCTGCAGCGCGAGGGCCGTGTCCAAGACGTCGCTGCTGGTCAGCCCGAAATGCAGGAAGCGGCCCTCGGGCCCGACCGATTCGGCGACCTGGCTGACGAAGGCGATCACGTCGTGGTCGGTGGTCCGCTCGATCTCGGCGATCCGCTCGACGTCGATCCGGGCGCGCGACTCGAGCGCGGCCGGCACGTCGGAGGGGATGAGACCGCGGGCCGCCTCCGCCCGTGCGACCGCCAGCTCCACCCGGAGCATCGCCTCGAAGCGCGCCTGCTCCGACCAGATCGCGCCCATCTCCAGGAGCGTGTAGCGGCGAATCATCGGGGTGCGCGCCTCACCGGCCGGCTCCGGCCGCGACGGCCTCGAGCCCGATGTCATGGCGACGCTGCAGTCCCGACCCGTGGATCCGCTCGGCAGCGAGCGTGGCCGCGGCGTGGGCCGTCGCGAGATCCGGGCCACGCCCGACAACGGAAAGGACCCGTCCACCCGTCGTCCGGAACGTGCCATCCTCGGTGCGCGCGGTTCCGGCGTGGAAGATGAGCGCGCCGGTCCCGGCGGCATCGTCCAGGCCCTCGATCCGGTCGCCGGCTCGCGGCTGGCCCGGGTAGCCGGCCGCCGCCACGACGATCGCCACGGCCGCCCCGGGCAGGGTCGGCAGGCCGGAGCGGGCGATCGGCCAGCCGGTGAGCGCTGACCTCAGGTCCCGCCGGGCGGCGGCGAGGAGCAGCGGCCCAAGTGCCACCGCCAGTCGCGGCAGGATCGCCTGGGTTTCGGGGTCGCCGAACCGGGCATTGCACTCGAGCAGCACGGGCCCCCCCGGCGTCAGCATGAGGCCCGCGTAAAGGGCGCCGCGAAACGGTGTGCTCCGCCGGGCAAGCTCGGCCAGGATGGGGCGGTGGAACGCGTCGAGCAACCCGTAGGCTGCATCGTCGGTGAGATCGGGCAGCGGGGAGTAGGCGCCCATCCCGCCCGTGTTCGGCCCGGCGTCTCCGTCGAGGAGTCGCTTGTAGTCGCGAGCCGGTGGCAGGGCGACCGCCTCGCGGCCATCGCAGAGTGCGATCAGGCTGGCCTCCCGGCCGACCAGACGCTCCTCGATGACGACGGTCGCCGAAGCGCCGGCTCCGAGCACCCCGTCGATCGCGCGTTCCGCCTCCGCCAGCGAGTCGCAGACCGTGACCCCCTTGCCCGCCGCGAGCCCGTCGGCCTTGACCACGACGCCGCGGCCATCGGCTGCCAGCTCGGCGGCGAAGCGACGCGCTCCGTCGGGCTCGCCGAAGGTGCCGGCTCTGGCCATCGGGACCCCGGCCGCATCCGCGATCTCATGGCAGAACGCCTTGCTCGATTCGATCCTGGCGGCCGCCTGCGTCGGCCCAAAGACGGCGATCCCGGCATCCTGCAGCGCATCGGTCACGCCGGCGGCCAGGGACGCTTCCGGGCCGATGACGACCAGCTCCACGGCCTCGCGACGAGCGACGGCAACGACCGCCGCGGGATCGAGGGGATCGACGCCGGCGACGAGCCGGACCCGTGGCTCGCGGGCGATAGCGTCGTTGCCCGGCGCCACGACGATCTCGTTGCCACCGGGCTCCGACGCCAGCTTCCAGGCCAGCGCGTGCTCGCGCCCGCCGCTGCCCACGATCAGGGTCCGGGTCGGCGCGATCGACGTCATGCCGGCAGCACAGGCCGGTGACGCATCGGGCGCCAGGCACGCTCGATCGTCTGGGTCCGTTCCGGACCCACCGACACGAAGATGATCGGCACGCCGGCGTGCTCCTCGATGGCACTGACGTAGCGCCGCGCGTGCTCGGGCAGGTCGGCCAGCGAACGGACGTCGTGGATCGGCTCGGCCCAGCCGGGGAATGCCTCGTAGATCGGCGTCGCGCGGGACAGCGAGGCGCCGCTCGATGGCCAGGTCTCGACCCGCTGTCCGTCGATCTCGTAGGCCACACACACACGAATCGTCTCGATCCCCGACAGGATGTCGAGCTTGTTGAGGGTGATCGAGCTGACGCTGTTGACCGCGACGGCGTACCGGAGCGGAACCGCGTCGAACCAGCCGACCCGCCGCGGCCGTCCGGTGACCGTCCCGAATTCGTTGCCCCGCCTGGCGATCCCGGCACCGATTTCGTCGAGCAGCTCGGTGGGATACGGCCCTGACCCCACGCGCGTCGAGTACGCCTTCACCACGCCGATCACCTCATCGACCTGGAGCGGACCGATGCCGCCCCCGGTGCAGGCGCCGCCGGCGACGGGATTCGAGGAGGTGACGAAGGGGTAGCTGCCATGGTCCAGGTCCAGGAGCGTGCCCTGCGCGCCTTCGAGCAGGACATGCTCGCCCCGGGCGAGGGCGCCCTGGACCAGCCAGGTCGTGTCGTCGAGGTGATGGCGAAGCCGGGCGCCCCATCCAACCGCCAGCTCGACGAGCGGTTCGAGCTCGAACCGGGCCCCGCCCATCGCGGCCAGCAGCAGGTTCTTGTCGGGCAGGACACGCCCCAATCGTTCCCGGACGACGGCCGGGTCCAGCAGGTCCTCCATTCGCAGGCCGACCCGCCAGGCTCGATCGCCGTAGGCCGGCCCGATCCCCCGCCCGGTCGTCCCGACCTTGGCGTCGGCCAGCCGGGCCTCGTTCCCGAGGTCCAGGGCGACGTGGTACGGCATGATCACGTGCGCGCTCCGGCTCACCCGCACCCGGGCCACGTCGATGCCGCGCGACGCGAGCATGTCGAGCTCGTCTATCAGGGTCACCGGGTTGACCACGACCCCGTTGCCGATCACCGACGTGATGTGCGGGTAGAGCACGCCCGAAGGGGTCAGTCGAAGCTTGAACACCTCGCTGCCCTTGACCACCGTGTGGCCGGCGTTATCGCCACCCTGGTAGCGCACGACCATGGCGACCTGCTCGGCGAGGAAGTCGGTCATCTTGCCCTTGCCCTCATCGCCCCATTGGAGCCCGACGATCACGGTCGCCGGCATTACTGACGCTTTCTGGGGCGAAGAGCGCCCGCTGGGCGGTCGAGGCCAAGGCG
>JBGPIH010000077.1:0-14040 GCA_041484785.1 Candidatus Limnocylindria bacterium | reverse complement strand
GACGTATGACGACAACCTCTTCGCTCGGGGCATCAGCAACGCCGACTACCAGAAGCTCATCGCCGACCCGGACAAGCCGCTCCTCAACCACGCGACCCAGGCCCACTACCCACCCGGATCCACGTACAAGCTGGTCACCGGCACGGGCGGATTGGCCGACAAGAAGATCACCGCGGACACCCAGCTGCAGACCAAGGCCTATCTGACGCTCGGAACCACCAGGTTCTATGACTGGAATCGGCGCGGCTTCGGACCGTGCGACTTCTATTGCGGCTTCGGGCACTCGAGCGACACGTACTTCTTCCAGGTTGCCGGGATGCTCGGGATCGACCGGCTCGCCTACTGGGCGGCGCAGTATGGGTTCGGGCAGAAGACCGGGATCGACCTGCCCGGCGAGGTTTCAGGGACCGTCCCGACGAACCAATGGAAGCAGGACACGCTGGGCGCCCAGATCTTCCCGGGAGAGACGTACCAGGCCGGCATCGGGCAGGGCTACGACGTCGTCACCCCGATGCAGCTGATCAACGCCTACGCCGCCGTCGCGAATGGCGGCACCCTGTACCAGCCCCAGATCGTCCACGACATCGTGGGCCCCGACGGCCAGGTCGTCCGGCCGTTCAAGCCAAAGATCCTGCACAAGCTCGATGTCCCGGCCAGCGTCCTGAAGACGATGCGCAACGCGGCCCGTAACGTCGTCGTCGTTCGCCATACCTACAATCTGGTCGATCTGCCGATCAAGGTCGCCGGCAAGTCCGGCACCGCGGAGTTCGGCACCCGAGACTCGCAGGGCCGGCTGCCGTTCCACTCGTGGTTCGTCGGGTTCGTGCCCAAGGACCCGGTCAACGGCTCGTTCGACGATCACGACTCGCAGCTGCTGGTCCTCGCCTTCGCGTACGACTCACGGACCAAGGGCAACGCGGCGACCGAGATCGTGAAGTACTACCTGCAGATGCACTTCGGGATCAAGAAGGATTACCGGCTCACCGACCTCCTCCAGCGCAGCAACTTCTACCAGAGCAACTGATGGGCGTCATCCGAGCCGAACCTGCGCGCGTGACCGATTGGGCGCCCAGGTCTGTCGGCGCCGCGTGGCGTGCCTTCGACCTCCAGCTGATGACCTACGCCGCTCTCCTCGTCGCGGTCGGCCTGGCGATGGCCTACACGAACAGCGTCGAGAGCGGGTCGGTCACCGTCGGGGCCGATACGACCTTCAGTCGCGGACTCATGTGGGCAGCCATCGCCGTTGCCGTCTTCGTCGTGGCGACGGTCTTCGACTACCGCTGGCTCAAGACCCTGGCCTGGCCGATGTACGGCCTGCAGCTCGGCCTGCTCGTCGTGACCCTCATGATCGGTGACGGGATCGGCGGTTCGGCCCGTTGGGTCTCACTCGGACCGCTGACCTTCCAGTTCAGTGAACTCGCCAAGATCCTCATGATCGTCGTCCTCGCCAGCTACCTCGCCTCGCGTGAGAGCCGGCTCGACTCGCTCGGGTCGATCGTTGGCGCTTGCATCCTGGTCGGGCCGCCGCTCGCCCTCGTGATGCTCCAGCCGGACCTTGGGACGTCGCTCGTCTTCGGCGCCATCCTCGCCGGAATGCTCTGGATGTCTGGGGCGAGCCTGCGTTGGCTCGGCATCCTGGGGGTCGGCATGGTCGCGATGGTGCCGACCGCCTGGAACTACCTGCTGCGCGACTACCAGAAGGAGCGACTCCTCTCCTTCATGGATGCCAATCCGGATATCCAGGGCGCTGGCTTCCAGCTCCACCAGGCCCAGATCGCGGTCGGATCGGGCGGCCTTGTCGGCAAAGGACTGACCAACGGGACCCAGACCCAGGGCGGCTTCCTTCCGGTCCAGGCGACCGACTTCGTCTTTGCCACGCTGGCCGAGGAGCTCGGCTTCATCGGCGGCGTCGTGCTGTTCGTCCTGTTCGTGCTGCTGCTCTGGCGAGTCCTCGTGGCGGGCTGGCGATCGAAGGACCCCTTCGGCACGCTGTACGCTGCCGGTCTGGCTTCCATGATCCTGTTCCAGTTGATCGTCAACGTCGGAATGGTGCTGGGAATCATGCCGATCACCGGGATCCCGCTCCCCTTCGTGACCCACGGCGGAGCCTCGCTGGTCAGCATGGCGGCCGGCCTCGGGATCCTGCAGAGCGTCAATATCCGCCAGACCCGCGCCGCCTGGTGACGCGTCAAGCGCGATATGCCCGACAGCGTGGATTCCCCGGCTAGTCGACGAGCTCCGCGACCACCTCGGCGACGGGCAGTTCCGGGCCAGGGTCCGACTTCACTCCGGCCCAACCCATGACACGCTCCGCGGTCGTGCCCTGGACGAGGACGGTGAAGAGCACGATCCCGAAGGTCGTTCCCTGGAGGAGCGTCCGATCCGGCACGTCGCTCGGGAGCGAAAGGGCCAGCGCCATCGCGACGGCGCCCCGGAGGCCGGTCCAGTTCATGACGTGGAGCCACGCGATGGGCACCCAGGGCGCGATCCCCAGGTGGTGGGCGAGGCGCGAGGAGCCGCCCAGGAGCCCGTAGACCACCAGGGCCCGCCCGACCAGGACGGCGACGACGCCCCAGGCGATGAGCAGGGCTGCGTCGGTGAGCGACTCGAGCGGGATCGCCAGCCCGATCAACAGGAACGCGATCGCCGTGAGCACGAAGGCCAGGAACTCCCACACCGTGTCGATGGCTTCCCGGGCTCGATCCGAGAAGCCGGTCCGCCGGCCATAGGTTCCGATCACGATCCCGGCCACGACCACCGAGATGATTCCGGATTGATGCAGCAGGTCGGCCAGCACATACGTTCCGTAGGCGGCGAGGAGGGTGAGCGTCAGCTCGATCAGGTGGTCCGTCGTCAGCGCGGCGACCCGAGCGATCAGCAGGCCAACCGCTGCACCGATGGCGACGCTTGCAACGATTCCGACAACGAACGAGAGCGCGTCATCTGAGAGGCTGCCCTGCCCGCCCAGGGCACCCAGCGCGATCGCATAGACAAGGACCGCCGTGCCGTCGTTGAACAGGCTTTCGGCATCGATCAAGGTGACCAGCCTCGGCGGGGCCTTGAGTTGACGCATGGTCGCCACCACGGCGACCGGGTCTGTCGCCGAGACGATCGCACCGACGATGAACGACTCGCCCAACGGCAAGCCTGTGGCCAGATGGAGAACGACGGCGACGACCGCGGCAGTGACGATCACCCCTGGCACGGCCAGCAGCGCGACGCCGCCGAACGTCCGCCGGAGCTCCAAGGCGTCGAGGCGGTAGGCCGCCTCGAACACGAGGCCTGGCAGCAGGATCGTCACGGCCAGGGCGGGCGAGATCTCGAGATCGCCACGCAACGGAAGCACCGAGACGACCAGTCCAACCACGACCATCGCTACCGTGTATTGGAGCCGAAGGCGACGGGAGATGAACGCGATCAGCGGCATGGCGATGAGCAGGGCGACCAGGAGCAGCAGTGCGACGGGCGTCTCCGTACCGATCATCCCGCCATCCTACGCGGGGCCGAAGCGTCACCAACCGGGACTAGCGCCGCCGGAAGAGTCCGCGCCGCTCGGTCGCCTCTGTGCTCGCGGAGCTGCGGCGGCCGGTCGAACGCAGGATCGTGTCGACCTCCTCGCGATAAGTCCGCCCGATCGGCGTGCGATCGAGCCACTCGATGTATTCCAGGTCGTGGCGGGCGATCTCGCCGAGCGACCACCCGCTGTAGCGTCCGAAGTTGAGGACGCTGCCCGAAGGTCGGCCGGGTGGTGGCGCCCCAGCCGGACGCTGCTGGGTCGTGGGTCGCGGTTGGCCCGGCCCAGGCGCCGGCGCAGACGCCCGTGCGCCGCCGGGTCCCGCCGGCCTGCTGATCGAGCTCGTTCGCGCCCGGTCGTAAACCGCCCGCGCGGCGGGTTCTCCGACCAGCTCCCAGGCGGCATTGATCGCGGCCATCCTGAGGGCGGCCTCCGGTCCGGTCGCGAGGTCCGGGTGATACTTGCGGGCCAGTCGGCGGTGGGCGGCCTGGATGACCTCGTCCTCAGCCTCGGGATCGACCTGCAGGACCTTGTAGGCATCGAGCGGTTCAGCCATCGTCTGGCCCCATCCCGATGTTGGTCAGCGAGATCGCCAACGCTTCCGGCTCATCCGGGCTGAGCCTGCGGAAGAGATAGCGGACGACGTCGCGGAAGGCTGCGGTCATCGGCAGTGCCAGGATCGCCCCGAGCAGGCCGGCCAGCGAGCCGCCCACGAGGATCGCAAACATCACCAGCGATGGATGGAGCTCCACCGCGTCGCCCTGGATCTTGGGCACCAGGAAGTTGTTCTCGATCTGCTGGACGAGCGTGTAGAGCACGAGCGCAGCCACGACGACGCCGGGACCGACGGTCGCTGCCAGGAGGACCGCCGGAACGGCCGAGATGATCGGGCCGATGATCGGGATCAGCTCCAGGACACCCGCGATCACCGACAGCAGCACGGCGTACCGTCCGAAGATCGGGTCGATCAGGGTGCTGGCCACCAGCAGGCCGACGAAGGTGAAGATCGCCACCGCAGTCCCGAGAATCAGCTGGCCGCGAACCCACTGGCCGAAGACACGCTCGATCGTCCTGATCACCGCCCAGACGTCGAAGCGCCAGCTCGCGGGGAGGGCCCGGTCGAACTGCGCGGTCAGGACGACCCGGTCGTTGAGCAGGTAGGCCACCCAGCCCGGGAGGATGAGGTACCCGAAGACGATCCCGATCAGGCTTCCGGCTCCGGTCAGGACCGGCAGCAGGAACGACAGGTCGATCGAGACGGTCCCGGTACTTGGCTGGCCGAACCCGGCCAGGATCCCGTCGATCCAGTCCCGGATCGCGGGTGGGATCTGGAGCCTGGAGTAGAGCTCGCTCAGCTTCTGGATCTGCCGGTCGAGATCGGCCGCCAGTGTCGGGAAGTCGGCGATGAAGCGCAGCAGCTCATTGATCAGCGGAGTCACCGTGATCAGCACGAGCTCCACGACCACCACGACCGTGCCCGCATAGACCACGAGGATGGCCAGCGACCGCCGCAGGCCGTGACGAGCCAGCCAGCGCACCGGTGGATCGAGCAGGTAGACGAACAGGAGGCCCACGATGAACGGTCGGACGCTGTCCTGGGCGACGATCAGGAGGATCGTCAGCAGGACGGCCGCGCCGATGAGGACGGCGACACGAGGCGAGAGCGGCGTGAAGCGTCGGTGAAGGCCGGACGCATCGACGAACGGCGCCGGAGGAAGGCTCGCCGCCCATCCGGCGGCTCGCGCCAGCGGATCCTCGGGAGCCGTCTCGGCGGGCTCGTCCATCGTGCCGCAGACTACCAGACGTGGAACCCGGTTCAGCCCCTGGCCCGGAGGCGATCGCGGAACCCCAGGCGATCCCGCGGCAGCGCTGGCGGCTGGTCCTCGAGCGCCTGGGCGATGCCCCGGCGCTGGCCGGCCGGGAGTTGATCGACGCCTGGGAGCAGGCGATCGAGACGACCGGGCTCCCACTCCATCGGCCCGGCGGCCGATCACGCGCCCGGGTCGCGCTTGGAGCGCCCCTGCCGCTCGGCATGGCAGCCGAGCGCGAGCTTGCCGAGATCGTGCTGACCGAGATGCTCCCGGTCTGGCGCGTCCGTGCGGCCCTGGTCGGCGGCCTGCCCGCCGGATGGCGACTGGTCGACGTGTACGACGTCTGGGTGGGCTCCCCGGCGCTGGCCGGACGCGTGAGCGGAGCGCAGTACAGGCTCGTGGTCGACGGTCCCGCGGACCCCGGGGCGATCGCCGCGGCCGCAGCCGCCCTGCTCCAGGCCGGTCGGCTCCCGCGTGCCCGGATCAAGGGCGATTCCCAGGTCGCCTATGACCTGCGCCCGCTGCTGGTCGATGTCGGGCTCACGGAACCAGGACCGCCGGTCGTGCTGCGCATCCGGACGAAGATCCATCCGGAGCTCGGAACAGGCCGACCGCAGGAGGTCCTGGCCGCCCTGGCGGACCAACTGGGCCGTCCGCTGGCTGCCGCTTCCATCACCCGCGAGCGACTGATCCTGGCCGGCGATCCCGATTGAGCCGCTGAGTCACCGGGTCCTGTCTCGGCCCGAACCCAGGCGGCGAAGTCGCCGAAGGCCGTTTCCGGGGACTACCATGTGGCGACGCATGGCCGACGTTCAGGTCTATCTCGCCGGGCTGATCAGCCCGCAGACAGTGCCCCCCTTGATTCGGGTCGTGTCGGACCGTGTCGGGAAGGGCGCGCGGTCGGTTCTCGTGGCGCTGTCATCGCCTGGCGGCAACATCTACTGGGGCGTGACCGCGTTCAACTTCCTTCGAGGGCTCGGTGTCGAAGTGACCACACACAACGTGGGGCAGGTCGACTCGATCGCCGCGGTGATCTACTGCGCCGGTGATCGTCGGCGCTGCGTGCCTGACGGCAGGTTCCTGATCCATGGCGTCGCGGCCCAGTTTCCGGGCACCGACGTCAACATCAGCGAGAAGGATCTTCGGAGTCGACTCGCCGGCCTTGAGCGAGATCGGGACACCATCGCCTCCATCCTTGCGGCTCGGACGGGCAAGCCGCTCGCCGACGTGAAGGGCGACATGCTCAACGAGAAGATCATGAACGCTCAAGAGGCGATGGACTACGGGTTCGTCACCGAGATCACCGAGCAGGTGTTCGACCCCTCGCAGGAGATCGTCCAGATCATCGTCGCCTGAGGCTCACCGGAAGCATCCCATTTTCTGTGCTGACTCAGGCCGGCGAGGGCCAGGGTCGGAGCGCGGCAGCGAACCGCTCGGACCAGTAGCTGGCCCAGGTGCCGTTGAGGCGCAGGAGCCGGAGGCGAACGAGGGCCGACACGCCGCGCCGGAACCAGCTCATGCCGCGAGCCTTGAAGCGGCGGGCGACGACGATGTCGACCGCCTTCTCCATCGGGCCCGAGGAGGCGAGCGGCACGATCGCATAGTTCTCGATCGCGCGGCGGTTGGCCAGGACGTAGCCCCTGACCGCGGCCAGCTTGTCGGCGCGGGCGAGATCGAGCCCGGCCTCGTCGTACGCCCAGCCGGCGAGCAGCTCGGCGAGGCCCTCGGCGTCGCCCGGCCCGGCGAGGGCAAGGGCAAGGTCCAGGCGGTCGGACCGCTCGTCGCCGATCGCCCGCCGGAGCGCCTCGACGAGGTGGTACCAGTCGAGCAGCTCGATGGCGCTCGGGAAGGCCCGCTCGCGGATCCAGCGGATCGCAGTCGCCCCGTCGGACACGAACAGGATCCGGTCGGCCTCGTACACGCCCAGGCGCGTGCACAGCGCGGTGAAGCGCTCGGCGAACGCGGTCCAGCTCTCGGTCCCCGCGTCGAGCGTCCGGCCGGTCAGGGCTCGCCGGGTGCGGCCGGTCCGCCGGGCGCCGTCGAACACGAGCCCGATCTTGACCTCGAGCTCGCTCCCGGTCGCCCGGTCGTGGACCATCGTCCCATCGGCGCTCACCCAGACCGTGCCGCCGCGCCGGGGTCGAGTCCGCCGGTCGGGATGGGCACCCAGGATCGTCTCGGTCTCGACCGCCCGGGCGGCTTCGAGCGCCCGACCCTCGTCGGCCACCCAGCGGTGGAGCTCGCCCCGCCCGATCGACCAGCCGCGCAGCTCGGCCGCGGTGTCGACGGCGCGCTGATAGCTCATCTCGGTCACCAGCCACAGGCCGCGCTCGCGGACGCCGAGCGTGTGCTGGACCCGCGGCTCGAGGCCGAGCGCCGCATCGAGCGGGACGGTCTCGAGCCCGCAGCCGGTGCAGCGGTACCGGCGCCGACGGAGTTCGACCTCGCCCGACAGCGTGACCAGCCGCCGCGGGGCCCGGCCGTTCGCCTTCACCGGCCCGCCGCACGCCTCGCACGCCAGCGGCGTCGGGAGGGCCGCCTCGAGCCGGCCAACGAGCTCGCGCCACAGTCGCACGCCGACCTCGGCCAGCGCCGCGCTCACCGTCCGTTCAAGCGAGCCGACGTCGGCGTGCTCCGTCGCGAGTCGTACCTCGACCGGCACCGTACACTCCATCCCGAGCCCCTCTCCACGTGCTGATGTCAGATACCAGCAGCGTGATGGATGGGCTCACCTCGTTCCGGCCGGGCTCAGCACAGACGTTGGGATGCTTACACCGCGGATGGGTAGTGCATCAGTTTGAATCCGGGTCGCCTTGACGATGCTTAGGCGGGCAAGCGACAATCGGAGCCATGCAAAAGCGCAAGATGCCACGCGACCCGAACCAGCTAGCCAAGATGGTAGCCGACATGGCCTACGGCGAGGCTGAGCCAGAGCCAGATACACGCACGAAGAACCCCGCAGCCGTTGCATTAGGCAAGCTCGGTGGTGCGAAGGGCGGGAGGGCCAGGGCCGACAGCCTGAGTGCCGAACGCCGAGTAGAGATCGCTAGGCGGGCGGCCCAGACTCGATGGCACTCAAGTTGACCCACGGAAACTCCGGTTTTTCGGGACGTGGGTAGATGATCGTCATCCCGAGGTCTGACGCCCACGCGATCATGTCGTCGTCATACGTGTAGATGGTTTCTATCCCCCAACGTTTGGCAGTAGCCACGTGGATCGCGTCCATCGGTTTCAGGGGCTTCCGCCCATCCGGCAAGGCCAATCGGACGACATCGCGGGCGTCTCTCGCAATGGCTTCGTAGAACTCGATCAGCTTCGTCGGTGCCGGAGGCAACCACAAGGCGTCGATGCGGGCCATCGTTGCTTCGTCAGGCAGTTTGCCATCCTGTTCGACCTTTGCAAACGCAACCTCGCTGATCGTAACTACGGACGTCCAGAGTTCGATCTCTTTGCGGCCCGCCTCGGCGAACACAGCATCGATATCGGGCATCTTGGCAATGTCGTTGTTGATGTATGCGAGATAGACGCAGGAATCCACGTACGCCTTGCGAGCGTCAGGCATCACGGACTCGCCGGATTGCCTCTATAGCAGAGAGCCCACTCAAGCTGGGGGAGGCACCTCGGGCCGCGAGGTATCCATCGGGAGACCCTTCCTCCTGGGGGGTGACCCGGCTTACCTGTCGAATCGACTTGACACGTCCGGTCGCCTCATCACGGGTCAGCACGCCCTCGACCGTCGCGATCTTCCCCCAAACGTCGCGCATGCTCGCCTCGCGGCCTTCCGCGAGATAGCACGAGATCGCCTTGTCATGCAGCAGGTCATATAGCGTGAATCGCAACGAGCCTCGGTTCGTGAGCGTTTGAACGCGCCCGATCGCTGCGCCGAATCGCGGCTGAATGGCCCGCACGAGCTTAGCCGTCGTCTCGGGACGAACGCGAACCGTCGATTCCGTTTCGGCCGTCTCGAAATCAATGGCGTTGACGCCCTGGGGGCCACCATTGAGTACGGAGAGGATCGCCCCAGTTGCAGTCTGAACAGTCTTCGAATAGGGGATCGGAGTGTCGGTCTCGGCAGCCTTCCCGACGGTCGCGTACGCCCCTACCGCCCTAGCGACACGGGACGGGTCCTCAGCCTTACCTTGGGCCGTGGTGATGGCGCTGCTCCAGTCGAGATCAGCGATGACCCATTCGATGGGTCCACCAACGGTTTCTGTCAATGCCTTAATCAAGGCATTGAACCCGGACATGGCCTTGGAGAAGTCGGAGAGCGTGACCTCGCCGTTGAGTCGCAGCGTGACCGTATCGCTCGGCATCCGACTCCTCGCAGAACGTGCGTTCGGCAAGGATACCCGCTGAACGTGGATCTAGCTACCCCCAAAACTTCCCTATTGACATTGCTTACACGCTCAAGTAGAATGTGCAGTATGAACAGGTTGAGTCGAGCAGAGCGAGCGAAGATCATCCGTTGCCTAGTCGAGGGCAACTCCCTTCGCTCGACTGTTCGCATCACCGGCTTTGCGCTGAACACCATCACGAAGCTCCTCTTGGAGCTGGGCGAGGCGTGCTCGGCCTATGAGGAGACGCACCTGCAGAACCTCCCGGCGACGCGCATCGAGTGCGACGAGATTTGGTCGTTCGTCGGCATGAAGGCGAAAAGCATCCCCGAAGAGCGCCAGGGCGAGCCGGGGATCGGCGATGCCTGGACGTGGACCGCACTCGACCCCGACACGAAGCTGATGTGCTCGTGGGTCGTCGGCGACCGGGATACCTCCTCGGCCATCGAACTGATGGCCGACCTAGCCTCTCGACTCCGGAACCGCGTCCAGATCACGACGGACGGCTTCCGCCCGTACATCGAGGCCATCGAACGAGCATTCGGCCAGGACGTTGACTACGCGATGCTCATCAAGCAGTACGGCCAGGACCCGAACGAAGAGCGCCGGTTCAGCCCTCCGGTCGTCCTCTCCGAAGAGGTCCGGGTAATCAATGGCAACCCGGACGAGGCACGGATCAGCACGTCCTATGTCGAGCGGCAGAACCTCACGATGCGGATGGGCATCCGGCGCTTCACTCGGCTGACCAATGGCTTCTCAAAGAAGCTTCGGAACCATGCCGCAGCCGTATCGCTCCACTTCTTCTACATGAACTGGGCTCGGCCCCACAAGAGCCTCGCTAATCCGTATCCCCGGACTCCGGCGATGGCAGCGGGACTTGCTGATCATGTCTGGACTTGCGAAGAGATCGCGGCTCTACTGGGTTAGGAAACCGCGTCGGGCACGACTCCGTCAGGGTCCGTTCCCCGCCATCTCTGCTCGTTTCGTTCGCGGGCGTGGACCAATCCGTCATCCATTAGCACTTCGCGGATCGTCCACGCTGGCACGACGGCGTCCATGCCGGAGTTGTCCGCGATCACCCATTGCTCGTCTTTGGGGAAGCCCGTCTCAGGATCAAGAAGCTGAAGAAACCGCGGGTAGTGACCCCACGTAATCCCCAAGAGCCGCTCGTAGTGTGGCCTTGGGGTCGGTTTAGCAGGAGCAAACTCCATCCGCGATGCGACGATGTACGCTGGCGAGCCGCTGTAGCCACTCTGAGAATGCATCTCGACGATGAAGCTCAGTTGGTCCAACCCTCGGTATTTGTTTGGGACCCGCACTGGATCGGGCATAGCGAGCGTTCCGAACCGCACGGTCGGCGTGTTCTCAGCCCCCTCGTCTAGGCCGATGAATCGCCCGATCATGTAGACCTCATCGCCCGGACCGAGCCGTTCTTCCTTGTACCTTTCGGGGGTCAGAAAGTCCCGGATATTCTGGTATGCAAGAGCGGGTACGTCGGGCGCAAGGCCGAGGTACGCAACAGAGACATCATCTCCGGCCGGATGCGCTGTCCAATCGTTGACGTGATAGATGGGAACTCTCACCAATCCGGGGATAGGCCCGCTACCACGGAAGAAACTACAAGTCCTAGCCACGTGCTCATTGGTCACAATGTGAAGGTGATCGGGGCCTGGGCCGGGGCCAACGAATGGGGTCCCGACCAGAAACCCCGTCCCCCCGCCCCGTGCGCCGGTGAGCGCGTCGGCTTCTGCCTCATAGGCAAACACGACAGCCTTTAGATGGGCATCGTAGATGCGCGGCATAGGCGTCTCCCAGACATCGTAGGGGCGGCCGAGATCATCCGACTTCCGGACCCTAATGATCATCGCGCGATTCAAACTGATGCACTACCCGCGGATGCCCGCCCTTGACGACCGGCGCCGCCTCGACCCATACTCCGCGGACCAACACGAAGAACGGGCTGTGAACGGGACGAGTACCCGTCGCGCGTCGATCCAGAGATCCGGCGGATGGTGCGAGCCGGAGCGACGACGGCAGGGAATGGACCCGGGAGCCTCCGGACCGAACGCGGGGCGGCGCGAGCCGCGGTCGCCAGTAGGCTCCGGCGCAGAGGGCCAGCGATAGAGGGCAACGCCGATCGGTGCGGGGCAACCCCGGGCCCATCGGTCACGAGAGTGCGGCAACGCCGAATGAGGGTGGCACCGCGGAAGGCACGACCTTTCGTCCCGGAGACGATTGGTCGTTCTTGATTCTCGAGGCCACACGCGATGACCACAGCCGATCCGATCAGCCTGGCGCAGACCCGGCGTCTGGCTGGCAGCGCCGACACGATCCTGCTGCGCGCGACGCGCCCGGCCGACCTCGAGACACCGATCGGGGCCTTCCTCCGACTCGACGACGGCGGGCCGGCCTACCTGCTCGAATCGGTCGAGGGCGGCGAGCGGCTGGGACGGTACTCGTTCCTCGGCGTCGGTCCGCGGCGCCTCCTCGAGGTGCGCGACGGGCTCGCCCGGATCCAGACCCGGCCAGTCACGGTGTCGGCCTACGCTCCGGACCTGCCGATCGAGACCCTGCCGGCCTTCGACCCGCTCGCCGCGATCCGCGCGTTCGTTCCGCGCCGCCGGATCCAGCCGACCGAGGGCATGCCGCGGTTCACCGGCGGCGCCGTCGGCGCCCTCGCCTACGACGCCATCGCCTCGTTCGAGCCGAGCGTTCCACTCCCCGATCGCGATCCGGTCGCCGTCCCGATCGCGGCGTTCATCGAAACCGACCTGGTGCTCGTCTTCGATCACCTGACCCATACCCTGTCGGCGATCGCGTCGCTCCACACCGAGACGCCGGACCTCGAAGGTCGCTACCGGATCGCCGAAGCGGCCGTCTTCGAGGCCCTCGAGCGCACCTCGCGCCCGAGCATCGCCGAGATCAACGGGGTCCACGCGCGCCCCCGCGAGGAGGGTGTGGCACCCAGAGGGGTGGGCGGCCCGATCGAGGCCAGCCTCGGTCGCGACGAGTACATCCACGCCGTCCAGGTGGCCAAGGACGCGATCGCCGCCGGCGAGGCGATCCAGGTGGTCCTGGCGCGGCGCCAGTCGTTCGAGCTGCCCGCGGACCCGGCGACCGGGGCCGCGCTGGACGGGATCGGTCTCTACCGGGCGCTCCGCCGGGTCAACCCGAGCCCGTATCTCTTCTTCGTGCGAACGCCCGGGTACGAAGTCGTGGGGGCTTCGCCGGAGCTCCTCCTCCAGGTCGAGGGCGACCGCCTGACCACCCATCCCATCGCCGGGACGCGCCCGCGCGGCGCCAACGCCCGGGAGGACGCCCTGCTCGCGGAGGAGCTCCAGCGCGACCCCAAGGAGCGGGCCGAACATGTGATGCTGGTGGACCTCGGTCGCAACGACCTGGGTCGGGTGGCCCGCCCGGGCACGGTCACCGTCAGCAAGTACATGGACGTCGAGCGCTACAGCCACGTGCTCCACCTGGTCAGCCATGTCGAGGGTCGCCTGAAGCCGGAGCTGGACGCGCTGGACGCGCTGCGGTCGGTCTTCCCGGCCGGAACCCTGTCGGGCGCGCCCAAGATCCGGGCCATGCAGCTCATCGCCGCCGCGGAAGGTGAGCGACGCGGCCTGTACGGCGGCGCGGTCGGCTACCTCGGCTACGACGGCAACCTGGACACCGCGATCACGATCCGGAGCGCCGTGCTGAAGGACGGCCAGGCCCACGTCCACACGGGGGCCGGGATCGTCGCCGGATCCGTCCCCGAGCGCGAATTCGAGGAGACCGAGCACAAGGCCGCGGCGCTTCGCCGCGCGATCGACATGGCGGCCGGCGTCCCGGAGCCGACCCGATCCGGGACCGTCGTCGACGAGACGCTGAGCGCAGTCGCCAGTGTCGCCGACCGCGCCTCCGGAGCCCGTCCATGATCCTGGTCATCGACAACTACGACAGCTTCACCTTCAACCTCGTCCAGGCGCTTCAGGCCGCCGGGGCCGACGTTCGGGTCGTCCGAAACGACGCCCTCGATGCGGCCGGGATCCGGGAGCTGGCCGACGACCCGGACTCGGATCTTCGCGGAATCGTCATCTCGCCGGGGCCGGGCGACCCGGACCACGCGGGCATTTCGGTCGACACGGTGCGGATCGCGGCGGAGCGCGGCATCCCGATGCTCGGCGTCTGTCTCGGCATGCAGTCGATCGCCGCCGCTTTCGGCGCCTCGATCGTCCGCGCGCCGACGCTCGTCCACGGCGAGGCGACAGAGGTCACCCACGACGGGGCCGGGCTCCTCGAGGGGATGCCGCCGGCGTTCATGGCCGCCCGCTACCACTCGCTGGCCGTCGACCCGGCCACGCTCCCGCCGGAGCTGCGGGTGACCGCGATGAGCGAG
>JBGPIH010000076.1:0-14070 GCA_041484785.1 Candidatus Limnocylindria bacterium | reverse complement strand
GCCGGTAGGCTTCAAGTGGTTCGTCCAGGGACTTCTCGACGGCGATCTCGGGTTCGGCGGCGAGGAGAGCGCCGGCGCCTCGTTCCTGCGCCGCGACGGGACGGTCTGGACGACCGACAAGGACGGCATCATCCCGTGCCTGCTGGCGGCCGAGCTGACCGCCCGGACCGGGCGCGATCCCGGCCAGGCGTACGAGGCGTTGACCGAGCGATTCGGGGCGCCGGTCTACCGGCGGATCGATGCGCCGGCGACGCCCGCCCAGAAGGCCGCGCTCGCCCGGCTCTCCCCGGACCAGGTGGCGACCTCGACGCTTGCCGGCGAGCCCATCACCGGCGTCCTCACCACGGCGCCCGGCAACGGCGCCGCGATCGGCGGGCTCAAGGTGATGGCGGATCACGGCTGGTTCGCCGCCCGCCCGTCCGGAACGGAGAACGTCTACAAGATCTACGCCGAGAGCTTCCTCGGCGAGGAGCACCTGGGGCGGCTCATCGAGGAGGCCCAGGCGATGGTCACGACCGCGCTCGAGCGAGCCGGATGACGTTCCAGGACCTCGCCGGAAGGGTGGCCGTCAGGTGCCCAGCGCCCGCGCTGGCGCCTGGCGCGCGCCTCGGCACGACGCGGTCCGGGTGGGCGGCGGTGTTGGCGGCGCGGATCTCCGGATCGGCGAGGACCCGATGCTCGGCGACCACGAGATCATCGAGGTCACGGAGACTCGCGTCGAAGGCCAGCGGTCGCGCCAGGCGATTGACCGCGAACAGCGTGACCGACCCGGCGTCAGGGTCGTGGACGGCGACGGCCTCGATCGCCCCGACCTGACCTTCGCCGATCGCGGCGTAGGTGGGGCCGTCCAGCTCGAATCGCAACACCGTCCCGCGGCCGTGCCTGGCCACGTCCGCGAACGGATGGAATGACGTCTGGCGCCAGGCCGGCCCCCCGTCGAGCGTGCGGATCACCGGGATCACGTTGACCAGCTGCGCCAGGCAGGCGATCCGGACCCGGTCGGCGTGGCGAAGGAGGGTGATCAGCAGGCAGCCGACCACGAGGGCGTCGGCGAGGTCGTGCTCATCTTCGGCCAGGGCCGGTGCGCGGCGGAACGGACGCGCGGGACCCTGCTCCTCTCGTTCCCGGTCCTCCCTCATGTGCCAGACGTTCCACTCATCCACCGAGAGGCCGATCCGCCTGCGGCTCCCTTTGCGCCCGGCGACGGCGTCGCCGATGGCCGCGACCGTCTCGATCATCCGCTCGAGGTCGAGCGAGCAGGCGAGGTAGTCGTCGACGGAGGGGTACTCGGCCCGGTCGTAGTAGCTGTGGAGCGAGACGTCGTCGGCGACCTCCCAGGCGATGTCGAGGACGGTGTCCTCCCACGTGCCGAAGGTCGGCATCTTCGAACCGGAGCTGCCGCAGACGACGAGCTCGATCGTGGGATCGACCAGGCGCATGGCCCGACCGGCCTCGAGCGCGAGCGTTCCATACTCGGTCGCGGACTTCCGGCCGATCTGCCAGGGGCCATCCATCTCGTTGCCCAGGCACCAGACGCGGACGCCGTGCGGCTCGGGGTGGCCGTTGGCAGCCCGCCAGTCCGCATAGCGGCTACCGGTCGGAGCGTTGCAGTACTCGACCAGGTTGCGGGCCGCATCGATCCCCCGCGTGCCGAGGTTGACCGCGAGCATCGGTTCGGCGCCTGCGAGCTGTGACCAGGCAATGAACTCGTCGGTCCCAACGGTATTCGGCTCGATCGAGCGCCAGGCGAGGTCGAGCCGGGTCGGGCGCACACCGCGCGGCCCCACGCCGTCCTCCCAGTCGTAGCCCGAGACGAAGTTGCCGCCCGGATAGCGGACCACGGTCACGCCGAGCTCGCGGACAAGATCCAGGACGTCCCGCCGCCAGCCGTCCGGGTCGGCGCTCGGGTGCCCGGGCTCGTAGATGCCGCCATAGATCGCCCGGCCCATGTGCTCGACGAACGATCCGAACAAGCGCTCGTCGACGCGCCCGACGGTGAGCGCCGGGTCGATGACGGCCCGGGCGTCAGTCAAGGGCGGTCTCGGTCAGATAGCGGTGCCGCTCAACCAGCGCGACGGTCGGCCCGACGAGCTCGAATTGGGCGGCGAGCGGGAGATCGTCCGAGGAGCTGCCGACGAACACCTCGACGATACCCGGCTCGACCACCCGCCGGTAGTCGGCGCCGACGTAGGCGAACTGCTCCGAGGCCAGGCGGAACGACACCGTGCGCCGCTCGCCCGGCGCCAGCCCGACACGACGGAACCCGCGCAGCTCGAGCACCGGACGGGCCACGGTCGCCTCCGAGTCGCGAACGTAGAGCTGCACGACCTCGTCGCCCGGGCGATCGCCGGTGTTGGCCACGTCGGCGCTCACCACGATCTCGCCGCCGTCGGTGGGCAGCTGCGCCCGGTCGAGCCGCAGGTTTGACAGCTCGAACGAGGTGTACGACCGCCCGAAACCGAAGGGCCACAGCGGGCCGGAGGGCCCATCCACGTAGTCGCCCTTCCAGTTGGACCGTCCGCCGCTCGGATGGTGCCGATAGGACAGCGGGACCTGGCCGACATGACTCGGCACCGAGATCGGCAGCTTGCCGCCGGGGTTCTCGTCACCGGCCAATGCCGCCACGATGGCCTGCGGTCCGGCCTCGCCGGGCACCCAGGCGAGCAGGATCGCCGCGCAGTGCGTCGCCGCCCATTCGATTGCGAGCGGCCGGCCGCTGACGACGACGAGGACGACCGGGGTGCCGGTCGCGACGACCGCCTCGAGCAGCTCCTGCTGGCGACCCATCAGCCCGAGGTCGCGACGATCGCGGAACTCGCCGGTCGTGGCGCTGTCGGTCAACCCGGATCGCTCGCCGACGACGACGATCGCGACCTCGGACGAGCTGGCCAGCTCGACGGCCGCCGCGATCTCAGCGTCGGTCCCGTCGTGGATCCCGGTTCCGCGGGCGTGGCGGACCTCGGCGCTCGACAGGCGCGCCACGACGCCATCGAGAATCGTGGGGCGACCGGCGAGCTCGTCGGCGGGCACGATCTCGTCGGTCAATGGGAAGCCGAAGGCGTTCCCCTGGTGGCGCATTTCCAGGAGCGTTTCGATGTGGAGCAGGTGGGCGTAGTCGCCGAGCAGCTCCCGGGCGCTGGCGGCGATCGGGCCGATGACCGCGACCCGGGCGAGATCCGGACGGAGCGGCAGGACCCCGTCATTCTCGACGAGCACCAGCGACCGGCTGGCGAGCTCACCCGCGACCCGGGCCTCGTCGTCGGCCAGCGCCGCCAGCAGCTCGGTGGACGGCGGTTCGACGAACGGGTGCTCGAACAGGCCGAGCCGGAACTTCATGCGGAGGGCGCGCTCGACGGTCGCGTCGATCATGGATTCATCGATCAGCCCCTCGGCCAGGGCCCGCAGGAGTGGCTCACCGTACACGACGGTGTTCGGCAGCTCGGCGTCGACGCCGGCCCGCAGCGCGAGTGCCGCGGCTACGGCCGGATCGCTGCTCAGCTTGTGTTGGGTGGACAGCATCTGGACCCCGGTGTAGTCCGAGGCGACGATGCCGTCGAAGCCCCACTCGTTGCGCAGGATCCCGGTCAGGAGCTCGTGCGAGGCATGGCAAGGCACGCCGTCGACGTCGCAGTAGGCGGGCATGATGCTGGCGATGCCGGCCTCGCGCACGGCGGCCTCGAACGGGAACAGCTGCTCGTCGCGCATCTCGCGCGGGCCCATGTGCGCCGGCGCCTGGTTCAGCCCGCCCTCGGCCAGACCGTGTCCCACCATGTGCTTCCCGGTCGCGATCACGCCATCCGAGAGCCGCTCCCCCTGGATGCCCCGGATGTACGCGCAGCCAAGCTCGGCGGCCAGGTAGGGATCCTCACCGTACGTCTCCTCGATCCTCCCCCAGCGCGGGTCGCGCGTCAGGTCTAGGACGGGCGCCAGCGACTGGCGGGCGCCGGTCGCGAGCATGCGCCGGCGGATCGTCGACGCCATGGCCTGGACGACGCCCGCGTCCCAGGACGCCGCCGCGCCGATCGACTGCTGGAAGCACGGCGCATCGCGGGAGACCAGGCCGTGCAGCGACTCCTCGTGGACGATCGCCGGAATGCCGAGCCTCGTCTCCTCGATGAGGAACCGCTGAACCTCGTTCGCCAGCGCGGCGACCTCGCAGGCCCCCAGGTTCGTGGCTCCGGCCAGCCGGGTGATCTGGCCAACACCGTTGCCGACGAGCGCCCGGGCGCGCTCGCGGTTGAGCGTCCCGATCCCGACGATCTCGAACGACCAGACGGACCCCAGTTGGGCGACCTTCTCCTCAAGGGTCATCCGCCGGAGCAGGTCGCCCACGCGCTCGTCGATCGACAGGCTGGCGTCCCGATAGAGCGCCTCGGTCGTCGTCATCCCTTGACCGAGCCCGCGGTCAACCCGCTGACGATCTGCCGCTCGGCCACGGCATAGAACACCACGGCGGGGAGAATCGCGACGACCGTGAACGCAAGGATCCGGGCCTGGTCGGACACGTACTGGCTCGAGAAGTTCATCACGCCGAGTGGAAGGGTCCATTGATCTGCGCCGTTGAGCAGGATCAGCGGAAGCAGGAACGCGTTCCAGGTGCCGACGATCGCCAGGACGCTCACCGTGGCGAGCGCGGGTCGCGCCAGGGGCAACAGGACCCGCCAGAAGAACCCGAAGGTGCTGCAGCCGTCGATCCGCGCCGCGTCCTCGAGCTCCACCGGGATGCTCCGGAAGAAGGGGCGAAGGATGATGATCGTCAGCGGCAGCGCGAAGGCGGCCTGCGGCAATGCCACCCCAAGCAGATTCCCATCGAGCCCGAGCTGCCGGATGAGGATGTAGAGCGGCAGGATCGCAACCGCCGACGGGAAGAGCAGCCCGAACGTGAACAGCGTGTAGATCGCCTCGCGACCGCGGAAGACCATGCGCGCGAATACGAACGCCGCGAGCGACGACAGGCCGACTGTGGCGGCCACGGCGACCGCGGCGATGATCAGGCTGTTGGCGGCCTCGCGCCAGAAGACTGCGGCGTTGGCCCCGAACAGGACGTCGGAGTAGTTCGAGAAGACCCACGGATCCGGCAGGACCGAGACCGGATCGCCGACGAGCTGGCCGTTGCTCTTGAAGCCGCCGAGCACCGCGTAGCCGATCGGCACGAGGATCAGGCCTGCCACGACGACCAGGATCGCGTAACGGGTGGAGCCGGAGACGCTCAAGCGGACGCGTCGAGTCGCGCGGCGGCCGGCGACCCGCGTCGATGTGGCTTCCCGGGCGGAGATTGTCGCTCTCATGGCGCTACCCGAACGCCGTGACCGCGCCATCGACGTCCCGACGGAGCACCAGGCGCTGGTAGGCGAGGGCGAGGACGAGGCCGAACGCGAAGAGGATGACGGCGAGCGCGCTTCCGTACCCCATCTGCGTGTTCTTGAAACCCGCCTTGAACATCGATATCGCCATCGTGGTCGAGGCGTTCAGCGGACCTCCACCGGTCATCACCCAGACCATGTCGAAGAGCTGGAGCGCACCGATCATCGAGAGGAAGACCGAGACTCGCAGGGTCGGTCCGAGCAGCGGCAGGGTGATGTAGCGGAAGGCCTGCCAGCGGCCGGCGCCGTCCATGAGAGCCGCCTCCTCGATCTCGTGCGGGATGCCCTGCAGTCCGGCCATCAGCAGGATCATGTGGAACCCGAAGTACTTCCACGAGATGATGACGAACAGGGTGATCATCACGACCGTCGAGTCGCCGAGCCAATCCTGGACGAGGCCCCCGAGGCCGACGCCATTCAGGCTCGAATCCACGAGCGCGCCCGGCTGCAGCAGGAGCGAAAAGACGACCCCGGTGATCGCCTCCGACAGGACGTAGGGCAGGAAGAAGATCAACCGGAAGACGGCTCGGCCCGGGAAGCGACGGTTGAGCAGCACGGCCAGCGACAGTGAGAACGGGATCTGCACCCCGAGCGAGAGCACGATGATGAGCAGGTTGTTCGACACGGCCGTGATGAAGGTGTCGCTGGCCAGTGCAACCTGGTAGTTCTTGAGACCGATGAAGTCGGTCAGCGGCTGCAGCCCGTTCCACTTGAACAGGCTGTAGTGGGCCGCCTGGACGACGGGAAACAGGACGAACACCAGGTACAGCGCGAGCGCGGGCAACAGAAAGAGGGCGATCGTCACCCACTTCGTCGGAAGCCTCCTTCCGACTCGTGGCCGGGCGCTGGTTGCGCTCATCGCCGTCCTCACCTACCCCGCTGAATCGCGTGGGCCGGCATCGGGCCGGCCCACGCTCGCTCTGATTGCCTGGCGGTGGTCTGCAGCCTGCCGAGCCTACTGCGTCGCCGCGGCGTCGGTGATGGCCTGGCAGACCTTGTCCGGGGTCGAGGCGCCATCGAACAGGGCGATGGTCGCTTCGTTGATCGCCGTCCCCATGGCGGGCGACGTCGCCTGGTCGAGATAGAGCTGCATGAACGTCGCCGCGCCACGGCCGGCCAGGACAGCCTGCAGGTTCGGGTCCGTGATCGCGCTCTCGGTTCCGATCACCGGCGACAGGCCGATGTTCGCGGCGTTGATCTTGGTCGCGTTCTCGACGCTGTTGAAGAACTTGAGGAAGTCGAGCGCCTCGGGCGAGGCGTTCTTGCCGACGGCAATGCCGTTGCCGCCGCCGACCCCGTCGGTCGGCGCGCCTGCTCCACCTGAAACGGTCGGGAACGGGAACCATCCGAGGTCGCTGCCGAGCCCAGTCTTGCTGGTGCTGTCAGCCGCCTGGACGGCGGGGGCCCACTGGCCCATCACTTCCATCGCCGCCTTGCCGTTGCCGACGGCCGCGGCCTCATTGTCGTAGGTGGCCGCCTTGTAGCCGGGCTGGTAGGGGTCCAGGGCGTTGAGCTTGACGACCTGGTCGCCGGCGGCCTTGCAGGCGTCGGTGTTCCAATCGCCGCTCTGGACCATCTTGGCCATCGCGTCGCCACCGCCACTGCGGAGGGCGAGATAGGTCCAGATGTGCATGGACGGCCACATGTCCTTGCCTGCGATGGCGAGTGGGACGATGTTGGCCGCCTTGAGCTTGCTGACGTCGGCGAGGAAGTCATCCCACGTCGCGGGCGGCGCCGTAATGCCGGCCTTGGTGAAGAGCGCCTTGTTGTACCAGACGCCGATCATCCCCATGTCCCACGGGATACCGTACTGCACGCCCTTGTACGCATAGATGCTCAACGCGCCGGGGTTGATCGTGTCCTTCCAGGACGCGACGTCCGCCGTGATGTCCTTGAGCATGCCGGCGTCGGCCTGCGCGGCCATGATGCCGCCGCCCCACGACTGGAACAGGTCAGGCACCTGGCCCGACTGCATCGACGTCGTGAGCTTGGTCTTGAACGCCTCGTTCTCGAGGATGGTGATGTTGATCTTCACGTTCGGATGGGCCGCCATGTAGGCGTCCGCGATCCCCTGGAAGACCGTTTTGCCCGGATCACTGGTGGAGATGTGCCACCACTCGATCGTGACGGGCGCGGCGGCCTGCGACGCAGGTGCTTCAGACGGGGCTTCGGTGGCTGCAACGGACGGGGCCGCCACGGACGGGGCGACTGACGGGGCGGTGGTTGCGCCACCCCCCGAACAGGCACCGAACAGCAGGGCCATGACGCTCATGGCACCGAGCAATCGCAAACGCGTTGTCACCGCTTGTCCTCCTGTCATTCCTGGCTCCTCCTGACGTCGGCTCGATCGTGCATGACGCGGCGCGCCTCCTCCGGCAAGCTCCTCCTGCGGCTCGATCGCGCGCTTGAGATCGTCCGGGCGACGAGGACCGCCGAACGATCGTGACGTGAGATGCGACCGGTGCCGGGTCTGCCGATCGCGTCGAAGACGGGGACGATCTCGTCCCACTGGGTAGAGGAGGTACCTAGCGGGACGAGATCGCCTCGGGGAAGATGACGCGCACGTACATCGATCAACGTGCTACCCGCCAGAAGCCGATCGGGTCCCCGGTCCAGGTCCGCATCGACCGCTCTCCAAGCGCTTCGAAAGTTTCGCTCACATGGGCGATCGCTTTCGAAGACTGACTCTACGCACAGTTGGTGGAGCCGTCAAGATGCGAAAGTTGGACGCCACACGCGACCCCGTCGCCCACCCGGCAGACCGCCCGAAATACCGCGCGCCAAACCCGAAAGTTTCGGTACACTTCGTGGATGACTGCGAGCCGACCCACGAGGCGGACCGGCGCTCGACGGCGGACGACGATCGCCCACATCGCGGCCCAGGCGGGCGTCTCCGCGCCGACGGTGTCGAAGGTGATCAACGGCCGGTCGGATGTCGCGCTCGAGACTCGCCAGCGGGTCGAGGCGGTCATCCGCGAGCACGGGTACGAGCGGACGCACAAGTCGGTGCACTCCGCACCGCTCCTCGAGGTGATCTTCCACGAATTCGAAAGCGACTGGGCGCTCGAGATCATCATGGGGGTCGAGGAGGTGGCCCGCGAGAACGACCTCGCGGTGGTGCTGTCCGAGATGCAGGGACGGCGCACCCCCGGGCGAAGCTGGATCGAGGGCGTCCTGGCCCGCCGCCCGACCGGGGTCATCGCCGTGCTGACCGACCTGAGCGAAGGGCAGCGGGCGCTCCTGAAGTCCCGGGGAATCCCGCTCGTGGTCGTGGATCCGACCGGTGAGCCGTTGCACGACACCCCATCGATCGGCGCCACGAACTGGAACGGCGGGTTGGCGGCGACACGGCACCTGCTCGGCCTCGGCCACCGGCGGATCGGGGTGATCGGCGGCCCGGAGACGGTCCTGTGCAGCCGCGCCCGGCTGGACGGCTATCGCGCCGCCATGGACGAGGCGGACGTGGCGATCGATCCCAACCTCGTGCGGTATGGCAACTTCCACGTCCAGGAAGGAGTCACCGAAGGCCGCGCGCTCCTCAACATGGCGGACCCCCCGACTGCCATCTTCGCCGGCAACGACCTGCAGGCACTCGGCGTCTACCAGGCGGCTCGCGAAGCGCGGCTGCACATCCCGGAGGACCTCAGCGTGGTCGGCTTCGACGACCTGCCCGTGGCGACCTGGGTCGGGCCACCCCTGACGACGGTCCGCCAACCCCTCGTCCAGATGGCCATGGCCGGCGCTCGACTCGCCCTGCGCCTGGCCCGTGGCGAGCACCCGTCACAGACACGCGTGGAGCTCGCCACCGAGCTGATCATCCGGGAAAGCACCGCACCCGCGAGTCGATGACCGGTCGGACGGCGAACACGCGGATCGGAACGCTCGTGGCCGGCGTCGACAGCTCGACGCAGGCGACCAAGGTCGTCATCGTCGATCCCGGCAGCGGGCGGCTGATCGCCCAGGGCCATGCGCCGCATACCGTGACCGGCGCCGGCGGCGCGCGCGAGTCCGACCCGAGGGAGTGGTGGTCGGCGTTGCGCACGGCCCTCGCCGCGACCGGGCGGGCGGGCGAGGTGGGCGCGATCGCGATCGCCGGACAACAGCACGGCCTGGTCGTGCTCGACACCCACGGCGTCCCGCTCCGACCGGCGACCCTCTGGAACGACACCCGCGCGGCCGAGGATGCCGAGCGGCTCACGAATCGGCTCGGGGCCGAAACCTGGGCGCGGTTGACCGGGCTCCGGCCGGTCGCGTCGTTCACGGTCTGCAAGTGGGCCTGGCTTCGGCGAACCGAACCGGAGACCGCCCGTGCCACGGCAGCGATCCGGCTGCCGCACGACTACCTGACCGAACGACTCACCGGCCGCGGCACGACCGATCGCAGCGACGTCTCCGGGACGGGCTGGTGGTCGCCGACGACCGGCAGATACCTGGACGAGATCCTGTCTCTGCCTGAGGTCGCGCTGCCTGCCGACCGCCTGCCGGCCATCGTCGGCCCAACGGATGTGGCGGGCACGGTGACGGCAGCGGCCGCCGCGGAGCTCGGGCTGGCGCGGGGGACCGTCGTGGGTCCGGGAACCGGCGACAACGCGGCCGCGGCCCTCGGTCTGGGCCTGTCGGTCGGCCAGGCGGCGATGAGCCTGGGCACGTCGGGCACGATCTTCGCGGTGTCCGAGCGCCCGACCGCCGACCCGAGCGGCATCGTCGCCGGATTCGCCGACGCGACCGGGCGATTCCTGCCGCTCGCGGCCACGCTCAACTGCACCGTCGCGGTCGACCGCGTGGCGGCGTGGCTCGGGCTCGATCGCGACGACGTGGAGCCGGCCGGCAACGTGGTGGTCCTGCCCTACTTCGACGGCGAACGCACGCCCAACCTCCCCGCGGCCAGTGGCACGATCGGCGGATTGCGGCATACCACGACCCCCCAGCAGATCCTGATGGCCGCCTACGAGGGAGCGGTGGCTTCGTTACTGGTGGCGTTCGATGCGATCGGCGAGGCGGTGGGTGGCCTTGATCCGGCCGCGCCACTGCTGCTGGTCGGCGGTGGCGCTCGTGGCGAGACATGGCGGGCGGTGGTGCGCCGGCTGACCGGCCGGGCGATTCAGATCCCCGAGGCCACCGAATCCGTCGCCGTCGGAGCCGCGGTGCAGGCGACGGCCGTCCTGCGCGGTGAGAGCCCGCTCGACGTCGCACGCCGCTGGGGCGGCGGCAGTGGCGTCCTGCTGGACCCGCTGCCCGTCGACCACGCACGCCTGGCCCGGATCCGGGCCGCGCTGGAGACCGAGATCGCCGAGCAAGGGCGGTCGGGCGCCGGCTGAACCAGCGCCCTCGGGGCGCCCCACCGACCGACGCGGTACCATTTCGACGAGCCGAACGCCACCCCGGATCGTCCCGTCCCCGGGGTCCGCTCGGACCCGCATCGGCCACTCCGCAGGACCATGCCGCAGACGGTCGCGACCAGTTCGGACGCCGCCCCGGCCGCCGCCGCCCGGGGAGCGACCGAGCCCGATTCCGGCCGATTCGCACACCTGGCCGGCCTCGACGGACTCCGCGCGATCGCGGTCCTGGCCGTCCTCGCCTACCACGCCGGTCTCGACCAGGCGCAGGGTGGCTTCCTGGGGGTCGAGGTCTTCTTCGTGATCAGCGGCTACCTGATCACGGCCCTCCTCCTCGCTGAGCATCGGCGCACCGGCCGCATCGACCCCGTTCGATTCTGGTTGCGCCGGGCGCGCCGGCTCCTGCCCGCGCTCTTCTGCCTTCTCGGCGCCACCCTGGCGTTCGCCGTCGTCGTCGTGCCCGACGAGGTCGCGCGGTTGCGCTCGGACGGCCTGGCCGCCTTCGTCTACGTCACGAACTGGCACCTCATCGCCGGCGACCAGTCCTACTTCGAGACGATCGGCCGGCCGTCACTGTTCATGCATCTGTGGTCGCTCGCCATCGAGGAGCAGTTCTACCTGCTCTGGCCGCTGGTCCTGGCGGTCCTGCTGGCGGCGGGACGGCGCGCGGGCCTGGCGCTCACCGTGGTCGGCGCGATCGGTTCCGCCGTCTGGATGGCGGTCCTGTTCAGCCCCGGCAGCGACCCGTCACGCGTCTACTACGGCACCGACACCCGCCTGACCGGCCTCCTGCTCGGCGCCGCCCTGGCCTTCGTCTGGGTGCCGGTCGTCGCGATCGGCACGGACGGGACGGCCGTTCCGAGGCTCTGGACGAGCCGTCGGGTCGGCACCCTGGTCGATCTCCTGGGACTCGCCGGGCTCGCCGGATTGGCCTGCTTCTTCGTCGGGGCGGACGCCTTCGAGCCATTCCTGTACCGGGGTGGCCTCGGCCTCGTGGCGATCGCGACGGTCGCGATCGTTGCGGCGGCGGTCCACCCTCGCGGCCGGCTTGGTCCGCTGCTCGACCGTGGCCCGATGCGCTGGATCGGGACGCGCTCGTACGGCATCTACCTGTGGCACTGGCCGATCTTCGCGCTGACCAGGCCCGATCTCGACGTGACCCTGGATCCGGTGCCGCTGCTGGTCGTGCGCTTCGGCCTGACCGCGATCGTGGCCGAAGTGTCGTACCGGTTCGTCGAGGCGCCGACCCGGTCCGGAGCGCTCGGGCGAGCCTGGGAGCGGGCGAGGCATCCGGCACCGGGACCGGATCTTCCGCCACGACGCTGGTCGGCGCCGGCGAGGGCGGGAGCGCTAGCCGTCCTGCTCTCGGCGGTCCTCGTGTCGGTCGCCATGGCCACGCCGCCGGCCCCGCCCGACGGCCTGGTCACCGGCTCGATCGACGGGCTCGTCCTGCCGTCCGGCGAGTCGCGGCCCCCTTCGCCGCCGGCGGCTCCGACGACGACGGTCCACACTCCGACCTCGTTCGTGCCGGCGACATCGGTTGGGCCGCCCATCGCGAGCGCGCCGACGAGCCCGCCGGCGCCGTCGCCCGCCGTGTCAGGCGCGCCGTCGCAGGGCGTGCCAGGCGGACCGGCGCTCACGCCGTCGGCCGGCCAGGTCAACTCGGCCGGCCAGGTCGCCTCGGCCGGCCCGTCGGCCACGGCCTCGCCTCGGCCGAGCCCCACCATCCTGGCCTTCGGCGAGTCGGTGATGCTGCAGAGCGCGAAAGCGCTGGCGCACGATCTCGGCCCGGTTCGCGTGGACGCCGCCGTCGGCCGGCAGATCAACCAGGGGATCACCATCCTCGAGCACCGCGAGGAGACGGGTGCCCTGGCCGGAACCGTGATCGTCCAGCTCGGCAACAACGGACCGTTCTACGACGGCCAGTTCGACGAGGTCATGGCGGCGCTGCGCGACGTGCCGACGGTCATCTGGGTCAACGTTCGCGTTCCGCGCGAATGGGAAGCCCACAACAACCGGATCATCGCGAGTGGCGTGGCCCGCTACCCGAACGCCCGGATGGTCGACTGGAACGCGGCGACCGCCGGCCGGCCCGACCTGTTCTGGAACGACGGCTACCATCCACGACCGGCGGGCGCCAGCCTCTACGCGGACCTGGTCGCCGCCGCCCTCCCTTAGCCCGGCGACCCCCGCGTCAGTCGCCGGATGCGATCTCGCGCTTGCGCCGCGCGACGAACGCGTCGAGCGCCTCGGCGACCGGCGGATCGAGCGGCGGCGGAACCGCCTCGGCGAGCAGCCGCTTCCAGATGGTGTTGGCCCGTTCGGTCGCCGTCCGCGACCCGTCCGCCTGCCAGGTCTCGAAGTTCCGCCAGTCCGAGAGCAGCGGCCGGTAGAACGCGGTCTCGTAGCGCTCGAGGGTATGCGCCGTCCCGAAGAAGTGGCCGCCCGGCCCGACCTCGGCGATCGCGTCGATCCCGAGGCTCGCCTCGTCAACGGGCAGCGGCTGGAGCACCTCGGACATCATCTGGAGGATCTCGGCGTCGACGATGAGCTTCTCGTATGAGGCCGTCAGCCCTCCTTCCAGCCAGCCGGCGCCCTGGTAGAGCAGGTTGACGCCGCCCATCACGGCCCCCCACACGGCCATCTCCGACTCGTAGGCGGCCTGGGCGTCGACCACGTTCGAGGCGGTCGCGTTCGAAGACCGCCAGGGCAGCCCGTAGCGGCGGGCCATCTGCCCGCTGGCGAGTGCGCCCTTGACGTACTCGGGCGTTCCGAAGGCGGGCGCCCCGGTGCGCATGTCGACATTCGAAGTGAAGGCGCCGTAGACCATCGGCGCACCCGGCCGAACGATCTGGGCCAGGGCGACCAGGAAGAGCGCCTCGGCGTTCTGCTGGGCGATCGCGCCGGCCAGCGAGACCGGGCTCATCGCGCCGGCCAGGGTGAATGGCGTCGCCACCACCGGCTGGCCATGGATCGCCATCTCGATCAAGCCATCGCTCATCGGCCCATCGAGGCGCAATGGGGAGTTGGTGTTGATCACGGTCATCAGCGATGGCTCGCGCAGCAGCGTGTCGCGGTCGACGCCCCGGATCAGCGAGGCGACCTCGAGCGCATCCCGGACCGGCCGCGCTCCGAAACCGAGGCATTGCCAGGTCTTGTCCAGCTCGACGGCGAACGTCCGGTACATGTCGAGGTGGCGGGTCTCGACCGGCAGGTCCGTGGGCTCCAGGGGGCCGCCACCCTCCTGGTGAATGATGTCGAGCGCTCCGATGATCCGGACGTAGTCCGCGAAGTCCGCGAAGTTGCCCGCCCGCCGGCCGCGATCGAGGTCGCTGACGAAGGCGGGCCCGCCGACCGCGCCGAAGACGAGG
>JBGPIH010000075.1:0-14412 GCA_041484785.1 Candidatus Limnocylindria bacterium | reverse complement strand
GCGGGTCTTCTACCACGGGGCGTACAAGCCGCCCCGCGAGTTCAACTGGGTCGTCGGCGTCGTCCTGCTCTTCCTCACCATCATGCTGAGCTTCACCGGCTACCTGCTGCCGTGGGACCAGATCGCCTACTGGGCGATCACCATCGGGTCCAATTTCGGGTCGTACTTCCCGATCGTGAACTCACCCACCAGGGCGATTCTCCTCGGCGGGCTGGAGGTCGGCCAGAACACGCTGCTGCGCTTCTACGTGGGCCACGTCATCTTCCTGCCGCTCATCGCCGCCATCTTCCTGGCGGTCCATTTCTGGCGGATCCGCAAGGACGGCGGGATCAGCGGCCCGTTGTAGGGGCGGTCCGCCGCGGCACGGCCGGGTGCTGGCCGGTGGCTCGAATGGTGCCTCCAGGCACCGACATTCGCCCCAGCCGCAGAACTGCTGGCCCAGAGCCCACAAAAGCGCGCCAAACCTCTTGACACCGCCCTAGACCGTTCCTATCTTCAGTCTCCCTGCACCTTGCGGCGGCTGCTAGATGACCCCGGGAATCGGTCGTCTGAGCCAGAGGGTCCGGAAGGCGGTAGCAGAACATCCCCGCGTCAACGCATTCGGGACGCCAGAAGTGCCCTTCGCGCCCGTATCCGCGTTTGGATTTGCGGCCGACCGTGCACCCTATATCGCTGTGGTGAGCGCGCGCGACCGAGGACTTTCGGCCCCGGTCGAGAGGTGAAAGGGGTGCCCATGGACCATCCCCCGGCATGAGGCTGGCCGATAGCCGTCGGAAGCGGCGCGGCTCCCATGGTTGGACACGAACAGCATGATCTCGCGCGCGATTTGCGCCGGATCAGAGGGAAAGGGGCAATCCAGTTGAGCGAAACCAGTAGACCACGCCAGCGGGGGCTATCGAGGCTCGCGTCGCTGCTCGCGGCCGGGACGCTCGTTGCGTCCTCCACGGCGTTTTTTGGCAGCATCGTGCTCGCGGCCGGAGGAACACCGGCACCGGGGCCAGGCGACGTCGCCTGCGGCTACCCGGACGCCAGCAACGGAGCCCGGTCTGCGTCCGTCTTCACGGAGAGCACGGTCTTCCGGGCGATCCAGATCATCGGCTCGGGAGCGAGCGCGAAGCTCGCCGCCTGGGCCAACGACGAGAACAGCGTCATCCTGGGCGTCAACGGCGCAACGGAGTGGTCGAGCGCCGGCAGCGTCACCCCCGGCTCCAGCACGCTGTCTGCGGCATTGGTGGCGAACACGAACATCACCAGTCTGCCGATCGCCCCGTTGACCGGGACGGTGCTCGCGGGCGATTCGATCAACCTGGTGTCAGGCGCGAAGCACGTGACCTACACCGCTGCCGCGCCGGGCGCGAATCCAGGGGATACCAGCATCCCGGTCGTCTCAAAGAAGCCGGGCTTCGCCTACCCGATCGGTACGACCGTCACTGACACGACGGTTGCCGGAGGTCCTCACACTTTCAGCAGCCCCAGCCTCGGTGACCTGACTTCCACCGACGCAGTCACCGGCGGGAATGGACTGCTCTGGTTCCCGGCGCTCTACGTGACCGACATCACGGCCGGGAACGTGACAGGGAAGGACGCCCCGAACGATTGGCAGCAGGGCACGCCCGCTGACAAGTCGGCCCCGTCGTCGAGCAAGGCCACCACCCACATCGACGACGTCTTCGGCACCTGGGTCACCGCCACGGTGACCGGCACAACGTACACGCGCGGTGCGCTCCCGCCCAAGAACGACTGGAACCTCGGTCCGGGCTCGGATACCCCGTCGGCCGGCTTCGCCGCGCTCGGGAACGAGGGCTACGGGTTCGAGGCACGCTGGAACGTCAGCGGACTGACGGACCAGAACAACCAGGCCCTGCAGGCCGGGCACATCTACAAGTTCCAGGTGACCGACCATGACGGCGACCAGAACAAGGGTGGCGACTCGGGCGAGAACTGCGCCATCTTCACGTTCCCCGGTCCGCCCGTCATCAACACGGTGCCGAACGTGGGCCCGGGCAACCCGAACAATGACGCCCACATCCGGGTCACGATCGGATCGACCCTGACCGACAGCGTCACGATCACCGGGACGCCCGGCTTCGGCAACGTCACCGGCAAGGTTACCTTCAACCTGTACTTCGTCCCGGCCGGGACGACCCCCGACCCGGCGACCGCGTGCACAACAACTCCGGTCTTCACGCAGGACCAGACATTGATCCCAGGAACGCCGCCGCCGATCAAATCGACGGCCACGACGAGTCCGGGCTACGTCGCGAGCGCGCTGGGGACCTACTTCTGGGAGGACATCTACACACCCGACGCCAGCAGCCAGTACACGACCGTGTCGGAGCTGTGCGGCGTCGAGACCGCGAATACGGTCGACGCCCACATCCTGCTCACGCCGCACGCGGCGGCCAACAGCGTGGGCACGGCGCACACGCTGACCGCCACCGTCGAGACGACCAAGCTCGACGGGACGTACGGCGACGCCGTCTCCGGCGCCCTGGTCATCTTCACCTTCGTGAACAACACCACGCCGGCCGCGACCTTCGTCGGGGCTCCGCCTCCTCTTGACCGATGCACGACCGGTGCCGCCGGCACCTGCACCGTTCAGATCAACGACAACACGTCCGGCGGTGTCAGCGTCCACGCGTCGGCCGCCAACTTCTCGCAGGCGGGCCCGCCCGCCGTCATCGGAACGTTCACCCGGTCCACGGACGGCTCGGGCACCAACTCCACCGACGCGGGCAAGACCTACGTCGACGGGGCCATCTCGATCACCCCCGCATCGGCCATCAACGTCGTGAACCACGCGCACACGCTGACTGCGACCGTCGTGTCGACGACCGACAAATTCGCCACGACAGATCCGGTGGACGGTGCACACGTCGTGTTCACCTTCGTCGGGGCCACGTCGGCGATCTTCGTCGGCGGGACCGACAACTGCGACACCGATTCCACGGGCACCTGCACGGTCCAGATCAACGACGCCGTCGTTGAGACCGTCACGATCCATGCCGCCTCGACCTTCACGCCGAGCACGCCCGCTGGCGTGGTCGGGACCCTGACCCGGGAGACCGACAATACCGGGCACAACAGCGACAACGCGATCAAGATCTACATCAATCCCAAGACACAGCTCACCGTCTTCGACACGCTGATCGGGCTGCCCGCCAGCGCGACCGGAACTCTGACCTACAACGTCTACGACAACAACACGTGCGCCGATCCGGCCGGGCCGACCGGTCTGCTCCAGACGAGCAGCGGCACGGTGACCGCCGGGGTTGCGACAGACTCGAGCACGTTCGTGGTGACCCCAGGCCATCAGGTCTGGTTCACAGCGACCTTCGCCGGCACCATCGGCGGGGTCAATAACCCGTTCACCACCTCCTGCTCCGTGGAGACCGCCAGCTCGTAGTAGAGCCATTCCGGATCTCCAACCGGAAGAGCCCCGGCGCCCCTCGGGCGCCGGGGCTCTTCCATGTCTCCGGCCTGCGGCCGTCGCGGCGACAGGGCGTCGCAGGCGCCCGCCTGGCCAAGGTTGGGCGCCAGGGAGCGGCAGGGAGCGGTCTGGGTCGGGAAGGGGCGGATAGGCGTCGGACCAATACCTTGGGCATCGGTACAACGGTCGGGGGGCGCATTTCGGGCCCCTTCGCGCACGCTGAACCTCGTCACGGTGGCCGGCCATCCCATGGCCCGCCCGCACACCACCCGAGGGCTCTCCGTTGCGCGACACGACCTCCTTCCGACAGTCCACTACGTCCGAGTTCCTGACCGCCGCGATGGTGATGGCGATCGTCGTCGCAAGTCTCCTCGCCTCGGCCGGCGGCGTCGGGGCGAAGAACGCGCACCAGCAGCCGGGCTCGACCGCGAGCGACAGCGGGACCCTCATCGTCCGCTACAAGGCCGGCATCGACGCGAAGACGATCGCCGCTGCCGAAGCCTCGATCGGAGGACATCGAACGCGCGACTTCAAGTCCGGCGCACATGTGCTCGATGTCGGGCACGGCCGAGCGAAGGCGGCGATCGAAACCCTCAAGGCGAAGGGCATCGTCCGCTACGTCGAGCCGAATGCCGTGATCACCGACCTGTCGTGCGCCGGTGTTGATATCCCGGACGGTGTCTGCCCGAACGACCCGCTCTTCTATCAGCAGTGGGGCGCCCTCAATTCCTGGGTCAGCGGGCGGGAGGACGCCCACGCACCCGAGGCATGGAGCGTGGCGACCGGCTCGGCGTCGATCATCGTCGCCGTCACAGATTCAGGGATGGACTATCACCACCCGGACCTCGCCGCCAACGTCTGGTCGAACCCGGGCGGCATCGGCGGCTGCGCTGCCGCCACCCACGGCTACAACTTCGTCGCGAACAACTGCGATCCGATGGACGACTCGACGGTCAGCCACGGCACGGCCGTGTCGGGCGTCATCGGCGCGGCCGGCAACGACGGCATGGGCGTGACGGGCGTCAACTGGACGACCAGTCTGCTGCCCCTGAAGATCTTCAACGCCACGGGCGCCGGAACCGTGGCGACCGGGATCGCGGCGATCGACTGGGCGATCAGGGCCAAGCAGGCTGGCGTCAACATCCGCGTCCTCAATGCATCGTGGGGCTGGAACGGCAGCCCGTCACAGGCCCTCCTCGATGAGATCAACCTGGCCGGTGCGAACGGCATCCTGTTCGTCACCTCGGCCGGCAACGACGGTGTCGACACGGCCACGAGCTCGTCGTACCCGTGCAACTACGCGGCCGCGACCGAGATCTGCGTCGCCGCCACCACGTGGTTCGGCAGCCTCGCCACGTTCTCGAACCGTGGCTCCGCCGTTGACCTGGCAGCGCCCGGGCAGAGCATCTACTCGACGGCCATCGGCGGCAGCTACATCTGGCTCAACGGGACGTCCCTGGCCGCGCCGTTCGTGTCGGGCGCGGCGGCCCTGGTCCTGTCCGCCACGGACCTGTCGGCGACCGACCTCAAGGCGCGGCTGCTCACGACGGCCGATCCATTGCTGGGCCTGTGCGGCCTCGTAGCAACTGGTTCTCGCCTCGACATTGGTGCCGCGGTTACTGGCGCAACGCCAAATCCGCTGACCTGTCCGATCCCCACCCCAACCCCTACCCCTACGCCAATGCCGGCGCCGACACCCAGTCCGGCACCGACTCCCACCCCGGCACCGACCCCGTCCCCGACGCCGTCTCCCGCGCCCTCGAAGCCGGGGAGCCCGACGTTGTCGATCGCCTCGGCGCCCCAGGCGCTGGGCGGCGGGATCCACTTGTCGTGGACGGTCCCGCTGGACGGTGGGTCACCGATCACGGGCTACGGGATCTATCGAGGGACGAGGGCGGGTAGCGAGAAGCTCCTCGTCCCGGTCGCACCGAACGCAACGTATGACGACACGACCGCCCTCTCGGGGACGACGTACTTCTACAAGACAACGGCGCGCAACGCGATGGGCGAAAGCACAAAGTCGAACGAGGTGAGCGCGGTCCTGCCCGCGCCGCCATCCGCGCCACGCAGCCTGAAGGTGTCGGTCCTCTCGACCGGTGGCCTCAAGCTCACCTGGTCCGCGCCGAGCAAGGCCGGCTCGAGCCCGATCACGGGCTACTGGGTCTGGCGGGGCACGGCAGCCGGCGGCGAAGGCCAGCTCGTCCTGGTGGGCACCACGTCGTACATCGACCTGACGACGACCGCCAAGGTCAAGGTCTTCTATGTCGTGACCGCGGTCAACGCGATCGGCGAGTCCCCGCGGTCGAACGAGGTCGGGGCCACACCGACGAAGTGACGAGGGCTCCGCGGCCCACACTGGCTCGCTGACTACTCGAACGCGTCCCCGCGGCGGGGGCGCGTTCCGGGTACCGTAGCGGTCGATGACCGGTCGTGACGTGACCATAGGGGAGTCTCGGCCGCTCGGCCTGCGTGGCCGCCTGCGACGACTGAGCCAGGGGCTCATCGCCTACGGGATCCTGGGGCTCGCCGTGGCGGCCATCGGCGTTGGCGCGTTGATCTGGGTGAATGGCCGCGTCAGCACGCTGCGCAGGGAAGTCGACACGACCACCAGTCAGCTGGCGACCACCATGGCGGTCACGGCCAACGTGCTCCATGACGCCTCCACGACCGCACGGAGCTTCAGCGTGACCGTCGATCAGTCGGCGCAGGCCGTGTCGTCCGCGGCCGCCACCGTCACGGAGGCGCGGTCCGACCTGGCTGCCCTGGAGACGCAGCTCCGCTCGTTCAGCATCCTGGGCGCGACGCCGCTGTCTTCCTCGGCCGATGCCGTCGGTCGGATCGCCGCCAGCATGGAAGACCTCGATGCGCGGGTCGCCCTCATCGCCGACGGTCTCGAGGGTAACCGGGACGCGCTGGCCGGCAACGCCACCTCGATCGGCCAGCTCGGCGACAGCACCGCCGCGTTGGCCGCGCGCCTCCGCTCGGTCGCCCTCGAGGACTCGCTCGGCGACGTCCAGCTGGTCATCTCCATCACGATGCTCGTGTTCGCGGCCTGGACGGCCGTCCCGGCGGTCGCGGCGCTGCTGCTCGGGGTCTGGCTGCGGCGCGAGCTCGGCCGGTCGCGGAAGCCGCGGCCCGCCTAACCCGGCCCGGCCAGATTGCCCGCCGGCCGGATCGCCTTCCCGTGGGACGGCCTGCCAGCGCACCCGATATTCCGCACAGTCATGAAATCGGGCTCTGCACGCTCGGCCGACCCCGAGAATCGACAGAAGTCGGAGGTGGCCACGCTCGCTGGACCCGGCTGGCATTCGCCAGCGGAATACCAGGCGGGCGGCGCGGCCGGCACGGCCTGTCGGCCGGCACGGCCCGTCGGGCGACGGGCCGGCTGGGCGGCCCGCTCGCCGCTCAGCGCAACTCGTGCCGGAGCGCAGACCGGGCGGCCAGCATCCCGCTCATGCCGTGGACGCCACCGCCGGGCGGGGTGGATGACGAGCAGAGGTAGAGCCCCTCGCCGACGCGGTACGGATCGACCGACGGCCACGGCCGGAAGATGAGCTGGCGGATGTCCTGGATGCCACCGTTGATGTCACCGCCCACGTAGTTCTCGTCGTAGGCCTCCACCTGGGCTGGGGAGTGCGTCGCCAGGGCGAGGATCCGGTCGCGGAACCCGGGCGCGAAGCGCTCGACCTGGGCCTCGATCCGGGAGGTCATGTCCACGGTCGAGCCCGGCGGGACGTGGCAGTACGCCCAGGCCGTGGTCTTGCCCGCGGGCGCCCGGGACGGATCCCACGGTGCGTACTGGACGAACAGGACAAACGGCCGGTCCGGGTGGCGGCCGGCCGCGACGTCCGCTTCCGCCGCGGCGATCTCATCGAGCGTGCCGCCCAGGTGGACCGTGGCCGCGCGGCGCGGCCCCTCGGCGGACCATGGGACCGGACCATCCAGCGCCCAATCGACCTTGAAGACGCCCGAACCGTAGCGGAAGCGCTCGGCCTGCCGCCGCGTTCGAGGCGTCAGGCGGTCGCCGGCGATCGCGACGAGCTGGCGGGGCGTCACATCGAAGAGGACCGCGCGGGCCGGCGGGAGATCGGCGAGCGTCGCGACCCGATGGCCGGTCACGATCACGCCACCGGCCGCCTCGAGTTCGGCAACGAGCGCGTCGGCCAGGGCGTTCGCCCCGCCGCGGACCATCGGCCAGCCGACCGCGTGGGCAAACGTCGCGAGGACGAGCGCGAACGAGGCACTCAACGGGCGATCGAGGCGGAGCATCGAATGAGCCGAGATCCCACCGAACAGGGCGCGCGCCGTCTCGTCGTGGAACGAGCCGCGGGCCAGCCCGCGCGCGGACCGCAGCGCCGGCAGCCCGAACCGGGCGAGCGCGAGCGGGTGGCGGGGCAGGTGGACGACCGGCTGGAGGACCTCCGGCCCGAGCTTCGCGGCATCGCCCACGAGCGGCCCGAACAACCGCTGCCAGGCGCGCCCATCCGCTCCACCGAGGCCGTCCGCGGTGGCCGCGACGGACCGCTCGAGGACCGCCGCTCGGCCGCCGTCGAGCGGGTGGGCGACCGGCGCGTCTGGGTGGACGAGCTGGACGCCACGGGCCGCCAGGTCCACCGACCGGAAGAACGGCGAGGCGATCGTCAGCGGCAGGATCGTCGAGCAGACGTCGTGGCGGAACCCGGGGAGGGTCAGCTCCGCGGTCCGCGTCCCGCCGCCGGCCGTTGGGGCCGCTTCGTAGACACGGACCGAGCGCCCGGCACGAGCCAGGGTGATGGCCGCCGCCAGGCCGTTCGGCCCGGCCCCGACGACGATCGCGTCGACCCGGGCGTCGCTCGCCGGGTCGCTCACGGGACCGGGGGCCTTACCCCCGGCCGGGCGAGGACGTGGCGTGGAGATGCCCCGACGAGGCGCACCTGAGCGGTGGACAGGGGGTGCCGGCCCGCCTCGGCGTCGGCGACGCTGGTTGAGATCGCGTCGGGAATCGCGATCGAGGTCGCGCTCGGGATCACTGTCGCGATCGAGGTCGCGCTCGGGATCGCGTCCGCGCCGATATTCCGCTCCGTAATGAGGACCGCCCCGAACGAGCGTGGCCACCTCTGAGTTCTGTCGAAAACGCCGTGCGGCCGAGCGTGCAGCGCCTCGGATCCATTACCCAGCGGAATACTCGGGCTGGATCGGACGCGGAACGGGACCGGGGGCCTCACCCCCGCCCGGTCAGCTTGCGGAAGGGTGCGCCGAGGCTTCGACGAACGGTGCGGATCGAGGCGCTGTTGCGCAGATTCCGGACGTAGCGCCACTGCCGCTTGCGATCGATGCAGACGACCTGGACGTCGACGGTCGGGGCCGCGACGCCGAGATGGGTGGCCAGGTTGGCCAGGGTCGCCTGCCAGAACCTGTTGTTCTGCCGGTTGCCGCCCAGCAGGTAGGCGATCTCGTCGAACGGGTCGGCGGGGCGTTCCAGCGCCTGGGCCTGGGCGATCGTGACGTCGCCGTCGCGTCGGGCCGAGAAGGTGATCCACGCCGATAGGGTATGGCCTTCGGGGGTCATGAACGTGAACGATTCCTCGTCCGCGTACAGGACGAGCACGCCCGTGGAGAGCTTGACCGGGGCCCCGGGCACCGGTGCGATCTCGAGCAGGGCGACCTCCCCCGGGGCGATCCCCGACAGCGGTGCATAGAAGCGCTGGCCCTTTGGCCAGAACTCCGGGAACCGCTCCTTCCAGGTCGAGATCGCCGCTTCCGGGCTGATGTCCACGCCCTCGAGGCGGACCGTGAACGTCTTCTGCCAGAGCTGGCCGAAACCCTGGAGGGGGCCCGAGACGCGCTTGCCGGTGACGGCATCGTCCTTCGCGCCGGTGACCCCGGCAGCCGACAGCCGGTCGACCGGCTGCGCCCAGTTGCCGGTGTCGCGCCGGACGCGCTCCTCGGGACGCGGATCGGTGGTGGGGGCGGTCATGGCGGTTCTCCCGTTCAGGCGTTGGTGGCCGCCACGGCGGCGGCCTCGTCGTCGAGGATCTCGATGGCCTCGTCGAGGCGCGTCAGCGCGAAGATCTGGCGGTAGTGCTCGGACAGGCCGGTCGCCACGAGCCGGCCGCCGCCGCGCTGGGCGCGCACGAGCAGGGTCACCAGCAGGCCGATGCCGCCGCTGTTCATGTACTCGAGCTTGCTGAAATCGAGGATGACAGCGCTGGCTCCATTCGCGGTGGCCAGGCCGTAGGCGGCCATGAGGTCCGCTTCGCTGCCCGAGGTGATGTCACCCACGATCCGCAGGATCGAGGCTGGGCCGCCCTGATCGAGCTCGATGACGGTCGCGGTCATGCGGCATCTCCTTCGACGATCTCCATGAAGTCGGACAGGCGGGTGATCCGGAAGATCTCGCGGTAGTGCTCGGTCAGGCCCAGCGCCCGCACCGCCCGGCCGTCCCGCCGCGCGTCGGCGAGCAACCGGACGACGAGCGCGATGCCCGTGCTGTTGATATAGCCCACGTGCCCGAAGTCGAGGCTGACCCGCCGTGGGCCGAGGGCCGCGACCTTCGCGTAGGTCTCCGCGAGCGTGTCGTCCGCGCGGGCGTTGAGGTCGCCGCTCAGGCGGACCCGCACTTCCTCGGGGACTTCGGTGATCTCTGCGCCAAAGCGTCGGTCATCCATCGGTGCGCTCCTCGCGTGCCATCGTCAGGGTCACCGTCTGGGTCGACCCGTCGCTGGTCACCTCCATCGAATCCACCATGTTCTTGATCAGGAAGAGCCCCCAGCCGCGCGGCTTCTGCTCGCCGGCGAGCTTGCGCTCGATGTCCGGGGACTCGGCGTCGCTGGGGACGGCGCCGGACAGCGCGCGGTCCGTGATCCGGACGACGATGGCGTCCTCGGTCGTCTCCACGACGATGTCCACAGGCACCTCGGCCTGGCCCTGGCTGCCGTATTCGATGGCGTTCATCGCCGCTTCGCTGACCGCGGTCTTGAGCCGCTCGAGCCGGGCGGGCGGGAGGCCCAGGTCGACGATCGAGGCCGCGACACGGTCCATCGCCAGGCGCTCGTTGCCTTCCTCGCCGGGGACCGAGAACGCAGTGACGAGGCTCGGGCCGATCGCCCGCCCGCTCGCCCCATCGGCCTCCGCGACGCCGGTCGCGCGCCGCAGGGTGACGAGCGTGATGTCGTCTTCCTGCTCCCAGTCGGCGCCGGTGAACCGGTGGAGCGTGTCGAGCAGGCGGTCGAGGAGCTCGCTCCCCGCATCGTCGACGGCCATCTCCTCGCGCAGGCGCGGGAAGCCGTACATCTGCTGGTTCGGATCGTGGGCCTCGACCAGCCCGTCCGAGTAGAGCAGGACGTTGCTGCCGGGCGCGATGACCCCCTCGGTCTCCTCGTATCGGATGCCCGGCATGAGGCCCAGCGGCATCCCGGTCGCCCGGAGCTCCACGACCCCGTCGTCCGTGCGGACGTACGGGAGGTTGTGGCCGGCATTGGCCAGGACGATCCGGCCGGTCGCCGGCTCCAGGATCGCGAACAGGCAGGTCACGAACATCCGGGCCGGCATCTCCGGCTCGAGCAGGGCGTTCGCGCGGGCCAGGATCTCGCCCGGTGAATCGCTCCGGCTGGCTTCGGCGCGGAGGATGGAATGGGTTCGGGCCATGACCAGGGCCGCCGGCACGCCCTTGTCCGTCACGTCGCCCACGGCGATCCCGATCCGCCCGTCGCGCATCTCGATGAAGTCGTAGAAGTCGCCGCCGACCGCTCGGGCCGGGCCGTAATAGGCGGCGATCTGCCACTGCGGCAGGTTGGGCAGCTGGCGTGGCAGGAACTGCTGCTGGATGAGGGTCGCGACCCGCATCTCCTGCTCGAGCCGCTCACGCTCGGCGGCCTCATGCGCCTGCTCGCGGACGAGCTGGGCGACCCGGATCGCCGGGGCCGCCTGGGCGGCGAGGGTCGTGAGGAGGCGCCGGTCGTCGGTCGAGTAGTCCTGTTCCGAGAGGCGCGGGCCCAGGTTGAGCGTGCCGATCAGCTCGCCCTGGGAGACGAGCGGCACGACCAGCGCGACGCCCGCCTCGCGCAATGAGCGGACGGCCGGCGAATCCAGCTCGAGCCGCGCCACGTCGACCGGGCCGGGCGCGGTCTGGAGGTAGGCCAGGAGCGGATCGGACTCAGCGATGTCGATGGTGACCGCGGGGTCGTCCAGCGAGCGGGCGGGCTCGGCGGCGGCCTCCGGAGCCTGGGTCGTCCGCGGCTCAGCTGCGGCGTCACCACGTCGCAGCAGGCGTCGGATCGGACGGGTCATTTCGGTCATCTCGGGCCTCATGCTGGCGGGCGGTCGTCCGGTAATCGTTACGAGGTCGTCATCGCGGCGCCGTGGTCGGGAAGTGCCGCCCGGCGGCGGCGGGCAGTGCCCTCCGCGCCGACGGTCGCGACCGGATCCAGACGGAGGCGTCGGACGGGTGGAAGGTGTCGCTGACCACGTTCAGCACGTCGCTCTCCAGGCGGCCGAGGTCCACGTCGTCGCGGAGCCGCTGGGTCAGGGCACTGATCGTCCTTGACGCGTCGTAGTGGGACCGATCGAAACGCCGGTCCACGATCGCCTGGGCTCGTCGCCGAACGGGCCCGAACAGCGCCACGACCAGGAGCGTGGCGCCGGCGACCTGGAACGACTCTCCCGCGCCCTGGGATCCGAGGACGGACCCAAGGGTCAACGTGGTGGCGGAGAACACTCCGGCCAGCGCCGCCGTCACGACGGCGTATCCCACGGTTCGGCTGATCAGCCGATCGATGTCGTACAGGTGGTGCCGCAGGATGGCGATGGCGATCGCCACCGGCACGCCCGCCAGGGATACCCCGTAGACGATCAGACCGATCTCGCCCGGCGAACCATTCGCGAGGACGGCTCCCCATGCCGAGAAGCCGACGCCCAGGAATGCCGCGATCAGCGCCACGCTGAACCACTTGAGCTGCTGTCGCTCGGTTTGACCGGCGGCTCGATAGCGGGTCCCGATGGAGAGTGCGACCGAAGGCGAAAGGGTGACCGCGAAGACCCCGATGAGTGGCGAGACCGGCTGTCCGGCGCGGAAGTCGGGTCCGATGCCGAACGGGTTCTGGAGGGTCGGGAACAGGTGCAGGGCGCCCGGTTGCAGCAGGATGGCCGCGCTGAACAAGAGCATCCCGGGCACCGACAATCGAAGGAGGCGCGCCCATGTCGGTGACTGCGCGCGTCCAGTCGGGAAGATGAACCCGATGAGGAACGCAAACGCCCCCACCTGGGTGCCCAGGACCGTGATCCAGCCTGCGACTTCGGCGATCGAACGCCCCTGGATCGTCCCATCGGCGGCGAACGCGAACGAGACCGCCAGGGCCAGCATGGACAGCGCGTAGCCGGCCCCGGACGCGACCATGACTGGGCCGACCAGGTTTTCCGGCCGGCGGATGGCAATGAACGCACCGATTGTCGCCCAGCTCGTCGCCATCGCGATGAAGGCCATCATGGCGACCGGCCCGAACCCGAACGTGACCGGCAGGAACGGCGCGGGCGCAACGATCCGGACGACGACCGCGCCGATGGCGCACGCGATCGCGAAGCCCCATCCGGCGATCGCGAGGTTCCGCATGTCGGTCATCGGCCTGTCCCCCGGATCCAAACGCCGGCCCTGGTGGGGCGGACGGCGGCGGTCGCCGTATGGAGGATCTCCAACTGGACCGCGCCGAGGTCGATGTCCCCGCGCAGTCGCCCGGCGAAGGTCCTGACGGTGAGGTCCGCGTCGTACCGGGCGCGATCGAACCGCCGATCGACGGAGCTTCGCACGCGCCGCAAGATCGGCTGAAAGAGCGCGAAGACCGCCAGTGTGGACGCGGCCACGGCGATCGTCTGCCCGCCGGTGATCGGCGCGAGAACCGTCTGCAGCACCAGGATGATCCCGACGAACAGGGCACCCACGATCACCGTCACGGTGCTATACGCCAGGGTCCGGCTGATGATCCGGTCGATCTCGAACAACCGGTAGCGCATGACGGCCACACCGATCGCCAGCGGGATCGTGGGGTAGGCGATGATCGCCGGGATCCAGGCCACTCCTCCGGCTGCGTCGCCGAAGATGGCCAGGGAGACCAGGCCGGCCACGACTGCCGCAAACACGAACGCGACGGCCGCGACCAGCCAGCGCAGCTGCTGTCGCTGGACGCCGCTCGACGCCCGGTATCGAAGCAGCATCTGGACGACCCCGATCGCGAGGACGGAGACGATGACCAGGCCGCTCACTTCCGCAACGTGGAGCGCGGACCAGAGGGGGAGGTCGGGCAGCACCGCCAGCGGGTTCGGGACGTAGATGGTGTGCACCCCGTCGGTATTGACGCTGGTGGTCGGTGCGACGGCGGAGAGGACGACGACAGCCACGCCGACGGCGAGGAGGGCGATGGCCACGCCGCGCTCCCGGCCACGTGGGAGCCGGCCGCCCGGAACGACAATCGTCAGCGCAAGCAGCCCCACGTACGCTGCCCATCCGGCCCAGCCGTTGACCCATGTGGTGAACGTGTCGCGGAGCGTGGCATCGCCGCGGAGCAGCGCGGCCGTGTCCAGATCCGGCGAGGTCGTCGTCGAGACAAACCCGAAGGCGATCCCGATCAACAACCAGCCGATGATGTTGCGGGGCCGTTGGACGAGGAGGTACGCGCCGACCAGCGCGTACGACACGTAGAACACGAATGTGAACGGGTCCGCGGTCGCGAACACCGTCCCGACCAAGAGCACTCCGAGGAGAGCGGCAACTCCCGGGCGTCCGAGCCGGGGTTCCCGCCCATTCATCGGGTAGGCCCTCGTCGCAGCCAGAGCCTGAGTGTCGTCGGTCGGACCGCCGCTCGGACGGTCGCATCCAGGTCCGTCGTTACGGTCCCGATGTCGATCACATCGCGAAGGCGCCCGACGAAGGCATCGACCATGCGCTGCCCGTCGTACCGCGCGCGGTCGAACCGTCGATCCACCGCGGTCTGGACCCGCCGACGCACTGGTTG
>JBGPIH010000074.1:0-14486 GCA_041484785.1 Candidatus Limnocylindria bacterium | reverse complement strand
GATCGCGGTCTTGCCGGTCTGGCGGTCGCCGATGATCAGCTCGCGCTGACCGCGGCCGATCGGGATCAGCGCGTCGATCGCCTTGATCCCGGTCTGAACCGGCGTGTCGACGGACTTGCGGACGATGACGCCCGGGGCGATCCGCTCGACCGGCCGGGTGGCGGTCGAGGCGATGGGGCCCTTGTCGTCGAGCGGCCGACCGAGCGGATCCACGACGCGGCCCAGCAGCCCGGCGCCGACGGGCACCTCGACGACCCGGCCGGTGGTCTTGACCGTGTCGCCTTCCTTGATCGCCGTCGCGTTCCCCAGGATGACCGCCCCGACGGTCTCCTCCTCCAGGTTGAGGGCCATGCCCATCAACCCGTTGGGGAACTCGAGCAATTCCGACGACAGGGCGCCGGCCAGCCCGTAGATCTGGGCGATCCCGTCGCCGACCTCGACGACCGTGCCGACGCTGCGGGTCTCGACGCCGGCTTCAAACGAGTCGATCGCCGACTTGATGATGCTGGTGATCTCATCGGAACGAATGGCCATCGGTCTCAGATCTCCTAGAGGGCGCCCGAAACGAGCTGATTCCGCAGGCGCTCGAGGCGGCTCCGGACACTTCCGTCGATCAGGCGGTCACCGACCTGCACGACCAGGCCGCCCAGCAGGCTGGGGTCGACCTCGACGTTGAGCTCGATGCGACCGCCCGTGTACTGCTCCATCTGCTTCGTGAGCGCCTTGACCTCGTCCGGGCTGAGCGGCGATGCGCTGGTGGCGGTGGCGAGGGTGATCCCCTGGCGAGCATGGTCGAGCCGGCGGAATTCCGTCGCCAGCTGCGGCAGCGCCTCGATCCGGCCGCGGCGCAGCATCAGCCCGATGAGGTTGAGGACCGGCGGTGAGACGATTTTCCCAAAGGTCCGCCCCGCGGACGCCGTGCGCTCTTCGAGCGGGATCGACGGGTTGGCCAGGGCGCGGCCGACCTTGTGGTCCGCGACGATGGCCGCGGCCATCTGGAGGTCCGATCGCCAGCGCTCGACCGTCCCGTCGCGTGTCGCAACCTGGAACGCGGCCTCGGCGTAGCGCCGGATGGCGGTCTCGCGGCGGGCCATCAGTCGTCCTTCCGCTTCACGGCGGAGCCGGACAGGAACTCCTCGACCAGGCGGCGCTGACGCTGGTCCGACATGGTCTCGCCGACGACGCGGCCGGCCGCCAGCAGGGCGAGGTCGGCGACCTCCGCCCGGACGTCGGCAATCGCCCGGACCTTCTCAGCCTCGATCTCGGCCGTGGCCCGGATGCGCATCCGGTCGAGCTCTTCGCGGGTCGCCGCGATGTCCGCGTCGCGGCTGTCCTGGGCCACCTTCTGGGCACGGGCCAGGATGTCGTTCGCCTCGCGCCGAGCCTCCGTCAGGGTGGCCACGCGCTCCGATTCGGCGCCCTCGCGATCGCGCCTTGCCTGCTCGGCATCCTGCAGGCCCTGCTCGATCCGGGCCTTGCGATCGGCCAGCATCTTCGACACCGGCTTGAATGCGAAGGTCCAGATCAGCGCCAGGAAGACCACGAAGTTGGCCGCTGCGATGATCACCTGGAACAGGTTGATCTGGAACAGCGCGGTGTCCTCCGCGGTCAGGCGGACGACCTCACGCCCGACGCCGACGGCGACGGCCAGTAGCTCCACGATCCGCTCTCCGTGCCGGGTCGGCTACTTGATGAAGATCGCGAGCAGGCCGACCACGATGGCCAGGACGCCGAGCCCTTCGGCGAAGGCCGCGAGGATGATCGCGATGCCGCGGATCTGCCCGGCCGCGTCGGGGTTGCGGCCGATGGCCGTGGCGGACAGGCCAGCCAGGATGCCGATGCCGATGCCGGGGCCGAAGACCCCGAGAGCGGCGAGTCCTGCGCCGATGTGCTCCATGTCGAGACTTCCTCCTACTCCCCGGGCGAGCCGCCCGGGTTCAATGTGACCGTGGTTGGTACGCCGGTCTCCGGCGCGTCAGTGGGCGGGCTGCAGCCCGTTCGGCGAGGATCCCCCGGCGGCCTCGAGAACCTCTTCGGCGACGTGCCCTTCGTCCTCGTGATGGCTTTCGATGGCCAGCACGATGAACATCAGGGTCAGGACGCTGAAGATGAGGGCCTGGATGGCATTGAGCATGACCTCCAGGAGGATCAATGCGACCGGTACGAAGGCGATGGTGAGGGCGGTCATCACGCCGAGCGCGACCTCGCCGCCATAGATGTTGCCGAACAACCGCATCGACAGCGTGACCGGCTTGACGAACTCGAGCATCAGCTCGATCAGCCCGACGAACATCGCGATGATGCCGGCGCCGACACCGTTGCGGAACTCGTAGAGCGGGAAGAACTTGCCCAGGTAGCCCCTGACCCCGAGCAGGCGGAACCCCTCGCCCTGGAAGATGACGAAGCTGACCAGGGCCATGCCGATGGTGATGTTCACATCACTGGAAGGCGCCCGGAGCAGCTCGATCTTGCCGACGGGCGGGACCAGGCCGATCCAGTTGTCGAACACGATCAGCAGGAAGGCGCCGACGAAGATCGGTATGTAGGGACGGGCCTTCGGGCCTGCCAGGCCCAGCCCGAAGTCGCTGAGGAACTCATAGAACCACTCGAACAGGTTCTGGGCCCGTCCCGGGATGAGCTTGCCGGCGCGGGTCATCAGGAACGCAGCGCCGACCACCAGGATCATGACGATCCACATCGTCAGGATGGTCGAGCTGATGCTGGCGTGGAAGGTGATGAGGTCGGCAGCCGCCGGTGCGCTGTCCGGGGCGAAGTCGACCACGGTCGCCGGTGCCGGGAATTCCAGGCTGCTCTCGATGAAGCAGGACGGGAACGCGCAGGGCTCGCCGGGCGAGCCCTTCGGGGAGGGCGGGAAGAGCATGAACGCCGCGATGTCGAGCACGATGACCGCGCCGACGAGGGCGAGCCAGCGCGAGATCCCGCGACCGGGCGTCGGCGCGGGCCCGGCGCCCGTTCCGGAGTCCGCCCCGGTGCGTCCCGCGACCATGTCGGTCGCGACCTGCTCGCTCGACACGCTCCCTCCACACACAGGAGCGCGGCCTCATGCCGCGCTCGGACTGTCATTCCGGCCCTGCTGGGCCCGCTATTCGATCGTCCTGAGGAACTGGCTGACCAATCGGTAGATCATCGCGGTTCCGGCTCCGGCGCCGACGAGGAAGCCGACGATGACGAAGACCGGAAGGGTACCGAGTTGCCCGTCGGCCCAGTAGCCGACCAGCACACCAATCAGCGTCGTGACCAGGAGTGAGATGCCGATTTCCGAGAAGAGGGCGGCGTAGGCCCACCCCCGGCCGGGCTCGATCATGGGTGACCTGACAAGGCAGCGGGAGTATAGCAGGTGCCTCGCGGCGACCGCTCTCGGGAGGCCCCGTTCCGCCTCGTCCGCGCACTGTCAGGGTGTCGGCGTCGGCTCGGGCGTGGGCTCCGGCGTTGGGGTCGGCTCGGGCGTTGGCTCGGGTGTCGGTGTGGGCGTGGGCTCCGGCGTGGGGGTCGGCGTTGCCTCGGGTGTCGGTGTCGGCGTTGGCTCGGGTGTCGGTGTCGGCGTTGGCTCCGGAGCGGGTGTCGGCGTGGGCTCAGACGTCGGGAGTGGGGTCGGGGTCGGGAGCGGGGTCGGTGTGGGGGTGGGGAATGGATTGAACGTCGGGAACGGCGTGGGCGTCGGTCGTGGCGTGGGCGTCGGGGTCGGTCGTGGCCGGGCGGTCGCCCCCGGCTTCGGTCGGGCCGGGGACCGCGGGACCACGACCGAGCCGCCGCTGGCGCTCGCTTCGGGTCGTGGCGTTTCGCTCGGAATCGCGGTCGGGGTCGGTTTCGGCGATTCGACTGGCGTCTCCGAGGGCGCGGCGCCAGGGGTCGGCGATCCCACCGGAGCGACCACGACGGCCGGTTGTGAGGGGGGAACGGCGGCGCGCTCCTGACCCGGGGTCGCGGTCGCGCCGAGCACGCCGCCCTGGGGGGGCGGCCAGACGGTGATGGCGACGATGGCCACCGCGGCGAGCCCGGCCAGCGTAGTCGCGGTGTCACGGACGAGACGCGCGCGCGTCGTCGAGCCGGCCGGCGCCGGCGGCCGGTTCGCCCGACCGCCCGGTCGAATCGTGGATGGCTGGGCCGGCGCAATAACGGCCCGCGCGATCGTGCGCCGCGGCCTCGTCTCCGCGGCCCCGATCCGGTAGGCGACCTCATCGGCACTCAACGCCGGAGGGAACGGCGGGAGATCGGGAGGCGAGGTCGGTCGCCCGGTCAGGCGGCGGGCGATGAACATCGCGATCGAGCGATCGACGATCCCGCGCAGGCGCCCGGGCAAACCTCGGCGAGGTGCCATGTCGCCCCCGACGTCGTGCTTCATGACGCCGCGATGCTACACCGGCTCCCGGCGTGGCTCGGGAGCTTCGGCCTCAGCCGGCGTCGTCGGGCCACCCGACGCGGACGCCGGCTCCGCAGGCCGTTCGTCCGGCTCGTACGATTCGGCCTCCAGCTCATCCGGCCGGCGGAAGCCGCCACGTGTCGGCAGGAAGAGGATGAGGCCCGACGCGACGAAGACCCCAAGAAACGCGTAGAGCTGTGTCGCCCCGGTGAGGATCAGCGCGAGAACGGCCAGGGCGATGCAGATCCCGTAGATCGCCAGCACCGTCTGACGGTGCGACAGCCCCAGATCGAGCAGCCGGTGGTGGATGTGCGATCGGTCCGGGGTGAACGGCGAGCGCCCCTCCGAGAGGCGCCGAACGATGATCCAGAAGGTGTCGATGATCGGGACCCCGAGGACCAGGAGCGCGACCGCGACCTTGGCGGTCCCCAGGATGGACAGGACGGCCAGCGTGTAGCCCACGAACTGGACCCCGGACGTCCCGGCGAAGATCGAGGCTGGGTGGAAGTTCCAGCGCAGGAACCCCAGCAGGGCCCCGGCCAGGGCGAAGCACAGGACGGCGATGAGCGGCTGGCCGACCTGGGTGGTGAGGCTGATCAGGCCGAGCGTGACCGCGGCAATCAACGCCACTCCCGATGACAGCCCGTCGAGGCCATCGATCCAGTTGATGCTGTTGATCATGCCGATGATCCAGAACATCGCGAAGCCGGCCGCGAAAGCCCCGTCGAAGCGGATCACGCCCCCGCCGAACGGATTGTTGACGAAGCTGATGACGATCCCCAGGGCCACGGCGCCGGCGGCCAGGCCGAGCTGGCCGGCGAGCTGCCAGCGGGCGCGCAGGTCGAACAGGTCGTCCGCGGCACCGAGCGCCGCCGCGACCGCCCCGCCGAGCAGGAGCGCGACGGCGCCGGACGCCTTGAACGTCCCCGGGACCGGGACGAAACCGAACGTGCCGTTCAGCAGCAGGAAGACCGTCGCGACGAGCAGGAAGGCCGCCGAAACCGCCAATCCACCCGAGCGTGGAACCGGTACGACGTTGATCCGGCGAGCACCTGGCCGGTCGACGATCTGGTAGCGCAGGACCACGCGGCGAACGACCGGCGTCAGGGCGAGCGCGAGCAGCGCCGCACCGATGAACGCAACGACGATCGAGCCGACGGCACCTCCGACGTCCTGGATCAGGGTCATCGCGCCATGGCCTCCGACCCCGACCCGGGCTCGCCGTTGCGATTCACGCCGCCGGCAGGCCCGGGACCGGGAAGCGGCTGACGATCTCGCGGACCTCGGCGGCGAGGCGGGCCTGCTCGGTGGGTTCGGTTCGCGTCCCGATCGCCTCGATGATGATCCGGCCGACGGCGCGCATCTCGTCCGGCCCGAAGCCGCGCGAGGTCGTGGCCGGCGTGCCGATCCGGATTCCCGAGGCCGTGTTCGGCGGCAACGCGTCGAACGGGATGGCGTTCTTGTTGACCGTGATGCCGATCTCGTCGAGCAGGTGCTCGGCCTCCTTGCCGGTCACGCCGAGCGGCGTGACGTCGACGAGCATGAGGTGGTTGTCTGTTCCGCCCGAGACCACCCGGGCACCGAGCCCGGAGAGCGTTTCGGCCATGACCTGCGCGTTCTCGACGGTCCGGCGCTGGTCCTCTCGGAACGGCTCCTCGGCGGCCAGCTTGAAGGCCACGGCCTTGCCGGCGATGACGTGCATGAGCGGCCCGCCCTGGGTCCCCGGGAAGACGGTTCGATCAATCGACGCGGCGAGCGCGCCGCTGGCGGCCCCGCCCTTGACGGCCGGGAATCGACTGGCATCGAGCGCGGCCGGGAGGTCCCGCCGGCTGAACAGCATCCCGCCGCGAGGGCCGCGCAGCGTCTTGTGGGTGGTCGTTGTGACCAGGTCGGCGTGGGGGAACGGGCTGGGATGGATGCCCGCCGCGACGAGGCCGGCGATGTGGGCCATGTCCACGAACAGGATCGCCCCGACGGCGTGGGCGATGTCGGCCATCCGCTCGAAGTCCCAGGTCCGGGAATAGGCCGACGCGCCACCCACGATCAGCTTGGGTCGGACCTCGCGGGCCTGGGCCTCCATGGCGTCGTAGTCGATCCGCTCGGTGTCCTTGCGCACGCCGTACGCGTGGACCTCGAAGAGCCGGCCGGAGAAGTTGAGGGCCATGCCGTGGGTCAAGTGCCCGCCGTGGGCCAGGTTCATGCCCATGATCCGGTCACCGGGATCGAGAACGCTGAAATACGCGGCCATGTTCGCCTGGGCGCCCGAATGCGGCTGGACGTTGACGTGCTCCGCTCCCGGGTAGAGCGCCAGCGCCCGCTCCTGGGCGAGCCGCTCGGCGACGTCGACGAACTCGCAGCCTCCGTAATAGCGCTTGCCTGGCAGGCCCTCGGCGTACTTGTTGGTGAGCCAGGAGCCCTGCGCCTCCATCACAGCGGCCGATACGTAGTTCTCGCTCGCGATCAGCTCGATCTTGTCGTGCTGGCGCCGGCGCTCGCCGAGCATCGCCTCCCACAGGACCGGGTCCAGCTCCGCGATGGATTCGAGCGCCAGGCCCTTCGGGACGGAGATGCTCATGCTGCCGCCGACTCCTTCCTGCCGCTCGGGGTCCCTCGGCCACCGCCGGCGCTCCTCGGGCGGTATCTTCCCACGAACGAGGCGGCTGACGCGGTCGGCCCCATCCCGGAGGAACGACGATGGACCAGGTCTGGCTCGACCCGGCGGCCCGCACGGGGATCGAGACCCCGGCGGTGGTCGTCGACCTCGACCGGGTCGACGCCAACATCGCCCGGATGGCGACGGCGATGCGCGACCGAGGTGTCGCGCTCCGGCCGCATGCCAAGACCCACAAGAGCCTCGAGTTCGGGCGTCGCCAACTGGCGGCCGGGGCGGCCGGCCTGACGGTCGCCACGATCGGCGAAGCCGAGGTGTTCGCGGATGGCGGCTTCGATGACCTCTTCGTGGCCTACCCGGTCATCGCCGGCGGACCCAGGGCAGAACGACTTCGTCGACTCGGCGAGCGCTGCACCCTGTCCGTCGGGGTCGATTCCCCGACCGGGGCAGAATCGGTCGCCGCGGCCGTTCGGGGCGCGGCGAGACGACCTCGCGTCCTCGTGGAGATCGACTGCGGTGGACGGCGGACCGGCGTCCGGCCGGATGAGGCCGGGGCGCTCGCCAGGCGCTGCCAGGCGCTGGGTCTCGAGGTGCTCGGCGTCTTCACCCACGGTGGCCACGGATACGCCGGGTCGGAGGCGCGGCCGGGCGCCGCCGAGGACGAGGTCGCCGGACTGGCCACGGCGGCCGCGTCACTGCGCGCCGAGGGGATCGAATCGACGGTCGTCAGCGCGGGCTCCACACCGACCGCCATCCTCTCCGCTCGGGGCGCCGTCACCGAGGAGCGCCCGGGGACGTACATCTTCAGCGACCGCCAGCAGGCCGTGCTTACCGGCGAGCCGGTCGACGGGGTCGCCCTCGTGGTGGCATCAACCGTGGTCAGCCACGGAACGGGTGGCGGGTTCGCGATCGACGCCGGCGCCAAGATCCTGGGCAAGGACGTCGCGCCGTATCTCTCCGGCCACGGCACGGTCCTCGGCTACCCGGAGGCGCTCATCGCCCGGATCTACGACCACCACGGCGTGGTCGAGATCGCTCCAGGAGCCAGCCGACCGGCGATCGGGGAGATCGTCTGGGTCGTCCCGAATCACGTCTGCCCGGTGGTCAATCTCGTCGACGAGTACCTCGTGGCGCGCGACGGTCGGCTGGTGGACCGCTGGCCGGTGGACGCTCGGGGGCGCAACGGCTGACGCCGCCTGCCGGCTACGGATCGTGCGCCAGGCCGTTCGAATCGAGGATCTCGAAGACGCTGGTCCTGGCGACGGCGCCCTCGCGCAGCACTCGCGCGACCGGGCCGCTGCAGTCGACGACGGTCGACGCCGGGCCACCGTGCGCCGGACCGCCATCGAGGATCAGGTCGATCGAGTCGCCGAGTTGCTCCAGGATCGCCGCGGCATCCGGCGCCTCGCGCAGCCCCGACACGTTGGCCGATGTGGTCGGCAGCGGGCCCACGCCACGGGCGAGCGCACGCGGCGCCTCGTGGTCGGGGACCCGGAGGCCCACGGTCGAGGTGCCCGCCGTCAACGCGACCGGCAGTGACACGTCGGGCCGCCGCGGCACCACGACCGTCAGTCCACCCGGCCAGCAGGCGACCGCCAGGGCGACGGCCGCTGGCGTCATGACCGCGATCTCGCCGGCCTGATCGGCGCCGTCCAGCAGGAGCATGATCCCCTTGTCCGGCGGCCGGCGCTTCACCCGGAAGAGGCGCTCCGTGCCGCCCGGCGTGTCCAGGGCGACGCAGATCCCGTAGACGGTGTCGGTCGGCAGGGCCACCACGCCGCCGTGCCGCAGGACGTCGATCGCCGCAGCCCGCCCGGCCGCGCCGTCCGGGACGATCGCCGCGGTCACGCCCCGACCGTCTCCGGGACGTCGCCCGCAGAGCTCGCCGGCGACGTTGCCTCGAGGGCGCCGAGCGCCTCGCGCGCGAGACGCGCGGCTGCCGCGCGGGCGTCGGCCGGGGACGCGAGCACGAGCAGCTCGATCATCCGGGCGACGCCTTCATCGGCCAGTGCCGGAGCGACATAGCGGGCTGCGGACCGCACCGCCCACGGCGCCGTCGGCATCGCCGTCCCGTGTCCGACCTCGGCGAGCATCTCGAGGTCGTTCCACTGGTCCCCGATCGCGAGGGTCGCCCCCAGCGCCACGCCGAGGCGTCGCGCCAGCCAGCGGACGGCACGCCCCTTCGAGACACCGGGTGCCACGAACTCGAGGAACCTCGGGTGGCTGATCGTCACGTCCGCGAGGCCCGCGAACCGGGCTCGGGCGAGCGGCGCGAGCTGGGTCGGAAGCGGTGGCTCGCCGACCGCCAGGACCTTCGTGATAGGGTGCCGGATGGAGCCGGCCAGGTCCGCGACCAGCTCGGCGCGCGCACCCATGAACGCGCTGTAGTCGTCGGCATTGGGATCGTCTTCCCGCAGGATGAACCGCTCGAGGTGGTTGAGGTGGGGGTCGAGCCCGCGTGCCCGGGTCCAGGCCACGATCTCGCGCGCGGTCTCCGCCCGGATCGGCGTGTGCACGAGGAGGCGACCCAGGCGGCGAGAGCCGGGCTCCGGCATCGACCGGATGAGTCCGCCCTGGTACCCGACGATGGGCGCGGTCAGGTCGAGCTCCCGGGCGAACCGCAGGGCGCTCGAGACCATCCGGCCGGTCACCAGCGAGACATGCACGCCGCGTGTCGTCGCCGCCCTGACCGCTGCCCGGGTATCGCGACTGACGACCAGGTCGTCGCCGATGAGCGTCCCGTCGATGTCGAGGGCGACGAGCTCGATGGGCAGGATCGGCGAGGGCGTCAGCGGCGTGGGCACCCGAAGATGATGCCCGACCGGTGGCTTCGGCGCGTCAGCCGCGCCAGACGCGAGCGACCCGCGGCAATCCGGCGAGGTCCAGCGCCACCTCGCAATGCCAGCCGGGCAGCAGGCCGCGACAGCGCTCGACGATGGCGTCGCCCTGGTCCGCCCCGATCTCGAGCAGCGCGAGTCCGCCTTCGGACAGCCCGGTCGGCAGCCGCTCCAGCAGGCGGTCGATGACCGCCAGGCCGCCGGCCCCGCCGTCGAGCGCCAGCGCGGGCTCGAACGACGTGGCCACCGGGAGCCCCGCCATGGCGTCGTGGCGGACGTACGGCAGGTTCGCGAGCACGACGTCATAGGGTGGCCCGTCCGGGTCGCGCTCCGCGGGCAGCAGGTCGGCCTCGAGGAAGGTGATGGCGTCGGCGACCGCATGGCCGACCGCGTTCTCGCGGGCGAGGTCGAGCGCGCCGGTCGAGATGTCGACGGCGACGATCTGCACGTGGCCCAGCGCTCCCTGCCGTCGAAGGACGACGGCGAGCGCCACCGCGATCGCGCCGCTCCCGGTCCCGACGTCGACGACCCGGATGGGCGAGGCATCGGCCGCCCTCGGGGCAGCGCCGAGTCGTCGCATCAGCTCGGACTCGGCCAGCTTCACGAGGCGCTCCGTCTCGGGACGCGGAATGAGCGCGCGCCGATCCACGCTGAAGGCCAGGCCGAAGAACTCCTTCAGGCCACGCAGGTAGGCGACGGGCTCGCCCGCGACACGCCGCTCGAGGTCGGCCCGGTAGCGGCGTGCGGCATCGCCGCCGACCGGCGCCTCGGGATGGGCCAGGATCATGGTTCGTCCAAGGCCGACCGCGTCACCGAGGAGCAGTTCCGCGTCGAGGCGCGCGGTCTCGGACCCGGCGTCGCGAAGTCGTTGCGCGCCCTCGCGGAGGAGTGCAGCCGTGGTCTCGATCGGCGTCGGGTTCATCGGGGTGCGCCCTCGTCAGGCGGCGTCACCGTCGGTCAGGGTCGAGAGACGGTCGGCCTGATCCGCCATGACCAGCGCGTCGATCAGGTCGTCGAGGTCGCCGTCGATCACGCCCGGCAGGTTGTGGACGGTCTTGCCGATCCGGTGGTCCGTCACCCGGTCCTGCGGGAAGTTGTAGGTGCGGACCTTGTCCGAGCGATCACCGGAGCCGACCATCGAGCGCCGCGCAGCGGAGTCCGCCGCGCGCTGCTTCTGGAGCTCCAGGTCATAGAGCCGCGAGCGGAGCACCGACAGCGCCTTGGCCTTGTTCTTGTGCTGGCTCTTCTCGTCCTGGATCTCGACGACCAGCCCCGTCGGCAGGTGGGTGATGCGGACCGCCGAGTCCGTGGTGTTGACCGACTGGCCGCCCGGCCCGGACGAGCGCTTGACGTCGATCCGCAGGTCGCGCTCCTCATCGATCTCGATCTCGACGTCGTCCACCTCCGGCAGGACCACGACAGTCACGGTGGACGTGTGGATGCGGCCGGACGACTCGGTGGCCGGGATGCGCTGGACCCGATGCACCCCGCCCTCGAACTTCAGGCGGCTGTAGGCCCCGTCGCCGTGGACCTGGACGATCGCCTCCTTGATCCCCCCGATGCCGGTCTCGTGGAGGCTCAGCAGCTCCGGCGTGAAGCGATGGCGCTCCGCGTAACGGACGTACATCCGGTAGAGCTCCGAGGCGAACAGCGCCGCCTCCTCCCCGCCGGCGCCGGCGCGGATCTCCAGGATCACGTCGCGATCGTCGTTCGGGTCGCGCGGCAGGAGGAGGACCTTGAGCTCATCGAGCAGGCGCGTCTCGTCGGCCTCCAGCCGGTCGATCTCCTCGCGGGCCATGGCTCGCAACTCGTCGTCGGCGTCGCTCGAGCCGCGGACCTCGCGCGCGCCCGCGAGCTCGGAGCGGGTGGCCTCGAGGCGGCGGAACGCTTCGACGGCCGGCTCGAGGCGTGCCAGCTCCTGGCCCAGGCGCCGCAGCTCGGACGGGTCGCTTGAGACGTCCGGGCGCGACAGTTGAGCCTGGAGATCGTCGTATTGATGGGCGACCTCCGCCAGCTTGGCGTCGAGGCTGCTCACGACCCCGGCGGCGGATCGAGCGGCGCGGTCGTCGGGCCGGGCACGGCGAGGGTCGGAACGGGGACCGCCGCCGGATCGGCCGGCTCGGTCCGGACCCCGAGCCGCATCGGCTCGCGGGCGAAATCGCCCGAGCCCGCGGGAACCGGCTCACCGTCCGCCTCGAGCGCATGCTCCATCGAGACGATCGCGACCTCGATCATGTCGTCGCTCGGCTGCTTCGTCGTGATCATCTGGACGATCAGTCCGGGATAGAGCAGGAACTTCACGAGCGGGTTCGCACGGTGCCTCGCCCCGAATCGCAGGATCTCGTAGCCGACCGAGGCGATCACCGGGATCAGCAGGACGCGGCTTCCCACCATGATCAGCGCGTCCTGGCGGCCGACGAGCGAGAACGCGACGATCGACAGCAGGATGACCACCACGAGGAATTCGGTGCCGCACCGCTGGTGCGCGGTTGGGTACTTGCGGACGGCTGCGACGGTCAGCGGGTCACCGGCCTCGAGCGCATGAATGGTCATGTGCTCGGCGCCGTGGTACTGGAAGACCCGCCGGATGTCGGGCGCCCGTCCGATCAGGACCAGGTACCCCAGGAAGATGGCCACCCGGACCAGGCCCTCGATGAGATGCTGGACGAGCCCGTTCTCGACGTGGGCGGCGGTGACCGATGCGACCAGCAAGGGGAAGAGGAAGAAGATCCCGACCCCGGCCAGCAGGGTCAGCCCGAGCATGAGGGCGACGGACCCGCGCCCGAGCTCGACGCCGTCCTCCTGCGCCTGCACGTTGGCGCTGCGGACGAGCCAGCGCGTTCCGACGACGAGCGTCTCGTAGAGCACGACCAGGCCGCGAACCAGCGGCCACTTCGACCAGCGCGTTCCGTGGAAGCCCGAATCGAGCCGTTCGGTGGCAAACACGATCTGGCCGTCCGGATGGCGCAGGGCGACCGCGATCGCATCGCGACCCCGCATCAGGACGCCCTCGATCAGGGCCTGGCCGCCGTAGGTGAAGCTGGGCATCGTCGAAGTCTACCGGTTGGGCTCGGCGCGGCCGTCGGGGCGGGGAGGTAGGCGGTGGGCCGGTCGAGCCGCGTTCAGCTTCGGACTTGCCGTTCCAGCCGCTTCTGGAAGCGCTCGACCTGGCCGGCGGTGTCGATGATCGTCTGCTTGCCGGTGAAGAAGGGATGGCAGTTGGCGCAGACATCCACGCGCAGCTCGGTGCGAGTCGAGCCAACCGTCCATTCGGTGCCGCACGATCCGCAATGCACCTTGGCCTGGTGATACTTGGGATGGATATCGGGCTTCACGAGGGGATCTCCTCCGGCGCCGTCCGTGCCGGGCGCTTCGCCCAGCCGGTGGTCTCCGGCTTGTCCGGGTGGGTCAGGCGCTCGGGACGGCCGTCTCGACCGCCTCGACCCGGATGCGCTTCTTGAGTCTGGTGGCGTGCTCGAACCTCACCGTGCCGTTGGTGGTCGCGAACACGGTGTAGTCCCTGCCGAGGCCGGTCCCGGGACCCGCCAGGAAGGTCATCCCGCGCTGGCGAACGATGATCGTCCCGGCGTGGACGAGCTGACCGTCGCCGGCCTTCACGCCGAGTCGCTGGCCGACGCTGTCGCGGCCGTTCTTCGAGGTGGCTCCGGCTTTCTTGTGGGCCATGGCTGATTACGCGTCCTTCTTCGGTGCGCGAGTGCGCTTGGGGGGTTCGGGCTTGGTGGCTGTGGCGTCGGAATCTGCGGCCGATGCCTTGGCGCGAGAGGCCTTGGGTGCCCCGACGGACCCCTTCGACTCGGTCGGCGTAGCCTTCGGTTCGGTCTTGCCCGCCCTGGCCTTGGTCCCGCTCGCGGCGGCTGTCGGCGCGCCGGCGAGCGTCGCCTTGGCCTTGGCCGCGGCCGGGCCAGTCTTCGCCTTGGTGGCCGGCTTGGTGGCGACCTCCGCTTCCTTCGCGAGCCTCGCTGCCAGCTCGGCATCCTTGGCCGCCTGGGCCACGGCGGCCTCCTCGAGGCGCTGGCGCTCCGTCTTGGCGTCTTCCTGGGCCTTCCTGGCCGACTTCGCGGCACTCCTGCCACCGACCGTGATGTCGCTGATGCGCAGGACGGTCAGTTCCTGGCGATGACCCTTCTTGACCCGGCTGCGGGCCTTGGGTCGGTATTTGAAAGAGATCAGCTTCTCGCCTCGGGTCTGCCGAACGACCTCGGCACTCACCTCTGCGCCGGCTACCAGCGGACGACCGATCGACGAGTCCGCCCCGTCCCCGACGAGCAGGACGCGCTCCAGGGTGATCGTCTTGCCGGGCTCGACGTCCAGCAGCTCGACCTCGAGTTCGGTGCCGACCTCGACGCGGTACTGCTTCCCGCCGGTCTCGATGACTGCGTACATGGATCCTCAGGATTTCGTGCTGGCGGCCGCGCGCGGCCGCCGCGACGTCGGACAGGGAGATGCGCCCGGATGGCCCGAGTCGCAGACCGCGGATTGTACGACTCTGAGCGTGAACCGGTCAATCGCACCCGGTGAGCCTGTAAGCATCCCAACGTCTGTGCTGAGCCCGGCCGGAACGAGGTGAGCCCATCCATCACGCTGCTGGTATCTGACATCAGCACGTGGAGAGGGGCTCGGGATGGAGTGTACGGTG
>JBGPIH010000073.1:0-14602 GCA_041484785.1 Candidatus Limnocylindria bacterium | reverse complement strand
TGTTCATCGGTGGCCGCGAAGTCCCGTCCGCCGACGGCGCGACGTTCCCGACCGTGGACCCCGCGACGGAGGAAACGCTCAGCGAGGTGGCCCGGGCCACGACCGCCGACGTCGACGCCGCCGTCCGCGCCGCCCGTCGCGCCCAGACACTTCGCTGGGGCAAGCTGCCCGGCCGCGAGCGCGCAAAGTACCTCTTCCGGATCGCCCGGATCCTCCAGGAGCGCAGCCGCGAGTTCGCGGTGCTCGAGTCGATGGACTCCGGAAAGCCGATCAAGGAGAGTCGAGACGTCGACGTCCCGCTGGCGGCGGCCCATTTCTGGTACTACGCGGGATGGGCGGACAAGCTCGACTATGCGTTCCCCGGCCGGGTCGCGCGGCCGCTCGGCGTCGCCGCCCAAGTCATCCCCTGGAACTTCCCGCTGCTCATGCTGTCGTGGAAGATCGCCCCGGCGCTCGCCGCCGGGAACACCGTCGTCCTCAAGCCGGCCAGCACCACGCCTCTGACGGCGCTCCTCTTCGCCGAAGTCTGTCGCCAGGCGGAGCTGCCCGCCGGCGTCGTGAACATCATCACCGGGCCCGGTGAGATCGGGATGGCACTGGTCACCCATCCGGGCGTCGACAAGGTCGCCTTCACCGGCTCCACGGCGGTCGGCAAGCTCATCGCCAAGGGGATCGCCGGTCAGGGCAAGGCGCTCACCCTGGAGCTCGGCGGCAAAGCGGCGAACATCGTCTTCGAGGACGCCCCGCTCGACCAGGCGGTCGAGGGGATCGTCAACGGGATCTACTTCAACCAGGGCGAGGTCTGCTGCGCCGGCTCGCGCCTGCTGGTCCAGGAGTCGATCGCCGGACCGCTCATCGAGAAGCTCAAGGACCGCCTGGCGACCCTCCGGGTGGGCGACCCGCTGGACAAGAACACCGATGTCGGAGCGATCAACTCCCGGGCCCAGCTCGACAAGATCACCGAACTGGTGGCCGCCGGGGTCGCCGAGGGCGCCGAGCTCTACCAGCCCGCCTGCGAGCTCCCCGAGCGGGGCTTCTTCTTCCGGCCGACCCTGTTCACCAACGTCGCCCAGAGCCACCGGATTGCCCGGGAGGAGATCTTCGGGCCGGTGCTGTCCGTGCTCACCTTCCGGACCCCGGACGAGGCGGTCGAGAAGGCGAACAACACGGTCTACGGGCTGTCGGCCGGGATCTGGACGGACAAGGGCTCGCGGATCCTCGAGATGGTTGGCCGGATGCGTGCCGGCGTGGTCTGGGCCAACACGTTCAACCGGTTCGATCCCACCTCGCCATTCGGCGGCCACAAGGAGTCCGGCTTCGGACGCGAGGGCGGGTTGCATGGCCTGCTCGCCTACGTCCGGCTGGAGGATCGCTGATGGCGACCCGGGCCGGCCGCAGCGCCTCGGCCGGGCGCGACGGCACGTCACGCGCGGTGGCGGCGCGAGCCGCGGCAGTCGCGGCGGCGCCCGCACGGGTGGAAGTCCGCAAGACCTACAAGCTCTACATCGGTGGCGCCTTCCCGAGGACGGAATCGGGCCGCTCGTACCTGGTCGTCGCGGCGGACGGCACGCCGCTCGCCAACGCGTGCCGAGCCTCCCGCAAGGACCTCCGCGACGCGGTGCGTGCGGCGCGCCAGGCGTTCGGCGGCTGGGCGGCGAAGACGGCCATGAACCGCGGCCAGGTCCTGTACCGGGTGGCGGAGCTGATGGAAGGGCGGCGTGAGCAGTTCGTGACCGAGGTCTCGCTGGCCGAGGGCCTGGCCCCCGCGGCCGCCGCTGACGTCGTCAGCCGGGCGATCGACCGCTGGGTCTGGTATGCCGGCTGGGCCGACAAGATCGGCCAGGTGATGGGCTCGTCGAATCCGGTTGCCGCTCCGTACTTCAACTTCACGATCCCCGAGCCGACCGGGGTCGTCGGCGTGGTCGCGCCGGAGACGTCGTCCCTGCTCGGCCTGGTCAGCCGGCTCGCGCCGCCACTGGTCACCGGCAACGTGGTCGTGCTCCTCGCCAGCGAGCGTCGGCCACTGCCCGCGGTGACGCTGGCCGAGGTCCTTGCCACCTCGGACGTCCCGGGCGGTGTCGTCAACATCCTGACCGGCCGCCGATCCGAGCTCGTGCCGGTGCTGGCGGGACACGCGGACGTGGACGCGCTCGACACCTGGGGGGTCCCCGACGATCTGCGGGTCGAGGTCGAGCAGCTTGCCGCGGAGGACATCAAGCGCCTCCTCCGCCGCCCGACCAGGACCGCCGAGGCACGCTTCGACTGGCTCGACGACGCCGCCTCAGAACGGCCCGAATGGATCGCCGCCTTCCTCGAGATGAAGACGGTCTGGCATCCGATCGGCGGCTGACCATGGCGATCGGGCTCGGGGGCGGCACCTCCCACCGGCGGTCACGGGGCAACGCCGGGGCGCCCAGCGGCGCCGTGGAGCGTCGGGTCTTCGTCCATGCGTCGCCACGAACGGTGTGGGCGACCCTCCACGACCCGGCGGCGACTGGTGCGCTGTTTCCCGAGCTCCGTCTCGGCCCCGCTGCCCCGGCCTGGCCGGCCGCCGCGACCACGCGGTCGGCCCGGGCGCGGCTGGGTCTGCTTCGTGACGCCGCGCGGGTCGAGAGCCTGGAGGCACGACCGGACGCCCGGTTCCGGCTGCGCGTCACGGCCTCCGGCTTCGACAGCCACTGGAGCTGGCGCCTCGAGCCGGTTGCGGGCGGGACCCGGGTCATCCACGGTGCGACGTTCGAGCCATTCGATCGCTGGACCGGGATCCTGATCCGACTCGGCCGGGCCTCGCTGGCCAGCCGGGTCGAGGCGCACCTGCGGGTGCTCAAGGAACGGGCCGAAGCGGCCGAACACGGACCGAACGCCACCACGTAGCGGCAGCCGACGATCTGTGCGATCGGCCTGACGCTGCGGGGCATCGGCAGGTAACGTCCGGGGGTGAGCCCCTTCGTCGTCGGCCTGGTCGCGATCGCAGCCGTCATGCACGTCGCCTGGAACGTCCGGCTCAAGACCGCGGGCGATCCGCTGCGTGCGGCGACGATCGGGATGCTCGCGGCGGCCGTCGGGATCGTGCCCGGCGGCGTGGTCGTCTGGTGGCTGGGTGGGGCACGCCCGTTGCCCCCGGACGGCATCGCGCTCGGCGTCGCCTCGGGAATCGTGGAGGCCGCCTACTTCGTCTTCCTGGCCGCCGCGTATCGCCGGGGCGACCTGTCCGTGGTCTATCCGCTGGCACGTGGATCGGCGCCCCTCCTGGCCGTGGCCGTCGGCGTCGGCGCGCTCGGCGAACGGCTGGGGGTTGCCGGATCGCTGGGCGTCGTCGCACTGCTGGCCGGGTTCCTGTGGCTGCAGCGGCCATGGCGGGCCCTGGCCCTGGCCCGGCGCGGAGCGCGAGGCGGAGCGGCGCGACGGACGGCCCTCGACAGCCCGGTCCTGTTCGCCCTCGCGACCGGGGTGACCATCGCGACCTACACCACGATCGATCGGCTCGGAACCCGCCTGATCGAGCCGGTGCCGTACGCGGCGATCCTGTGGGCGACCTGTTCGGTCGTGCTGGTGGGTTGGGTGGCCTTCATTGCCGGCGGAGACCTGCTGCGCGATGGAGCCGACGGCGCGCGACGGGCTGCTGTCGGCGGCTGGCTGACGCTGGCAGCCTACCTGTGCATCCTCGGCGCGCTCAGCGTCGCGCCGCTGTCGGGCGTCGCGCCGCTGCGCGAATCGGCCACGGTCTTCGCCGCAGCCTGGGGCTCGGTCAAGATGGGCGAGGCCGCCGACCGGGCGGAGGTGGGCCGGAGAGTCGGCGCGTCCGTGTTGATCGTCGGCGGAGCGCTGCTGCTCGCGTTCGGAGGTTGAGCGCTCGTGCCCTGATCGGCACGGCCCTCCCTGGGTGCGAAGCCGCTACGTCGCCTCGACCGGCGGCACGCGACCGAAGAGCCGCCGCCGCCCGAACCGGCTGTTGACGAGGGCGACGCCGCCGACGACCAGGCCCGTGCCGATCAGGAGCCGGATGTCGATCGGCTCGTTCAGGACGAGGAAACCCAGCACGATCCCGACGACCGGGATGACGTACGAGACGAGGGTGGTTCGGGTCGCACCCCAGCTGGCCAGCAGCCTGAAGTTCGCGAGGTAGGCGACCCCGGAGCCGAGCAGGCCGAGCCAGGCGATCGAGAAGATGGCCTGCGCGTCCGGCCGGGCGTCCCACGGGTGCTCGAAGATGATCGCGATCGTGCCGGCGATCAGCATCGCGAAGGTGACCTGGAAGACCGCCGGGATCATCGGCCGGAGACCACGCATGTTGTGCCTCGAATAGACCGCGCCGACGGCGTAGCTGAGGGCCGCCCCGAGCAGGGCGATCTCGCCGGTGACGTCGGATCCCGCGGTCCCGAGGTTGCGACTGGTCAGCACGACGACGCCGACGAAGCCGATCGCCAGGCCGGCGATGCCGTTGAGCCGGATCGGCTCATCGTGCAGGAAGAGCGGCGCGATGACGATCGCGAAGAGCGGCACGGCCGCGGCCAGGATCGCCGCGATCGAGGAGTCGACCGACCGCTCGGCCCAGGTGATCAGCGCAAACGGGATGACGATGTTGACGCAGGCCATCACCAGGAGGTGGCCGTACAGCCGGCGCTGGCGCGGCAGCTCCTGGCCGGCCAGGAGCATCACGACCCAGAGCAGGGCGGCCCCGACCGCCAGCCGCAGGGCGACGAGCGTAAACGTGCCGAAGTCGTCGACGGCCAGCTTGATGAACAGGTAGCTCGAGCCCCACATGAACCCGAGCGCCAGGAAGGTCAGCCACTGGGATCGGGTCGTGGGTTCGGCCATCGCGGCATGATACCGTCAGTTGGCCTACGGGGATAGGCCAATCACCGCCAGCGAGTCAGGATCGCCTCGCGGTCGAAGAGCGCCACGCCAATCCGCAGCCCCAGCAGGCTCACGACCATCACGATGACCGCGAGCAGCAGGTACCCGCTGGCGCCGACCAGCAAGGTCCCGGTCGCCTGCAGCAGGGTCACACCGATGATCGGCACGATGATGACGCCGCCGATCTGCTGGGCGACGCGCGGATCATTCACCCGCGAGCTGACGATGACGGCCGCGACGACGGACGACAGCCCAACCGCCGGTCCCAGCAGGAAGACGCCGGCCAGCCAGCTCGGGTCGGTCACGACGCCGATCAGGTGCGGGCCGTAGACCAGGGTGGCCAGGCCGACGAAGACGACGTACGTCGCCCAGCCGGCCACGACGCCTGGCACGAGCGCCGCCACCGCCTTGCCCGCCAGCAGCTCGACGGTCCGGATCGGTGCGGCCAGGACCGGCTCAAGGCTTCGGGCCTGTTTCTCTCCGATGATCGAGAAGGTCGCGATCGACAGCGGGATGTACGCCGGCATCAGCAGGAAGAAGGCGAGGAACTGCTGGACCGCGAACGCGCCGGCTAGCTCAGTGCGGCTGAGGCTCGCCCAGTCCGGTCGCTGGCCCAGGATCTGGGCGGCGAACGCGGGCGGCAGGGATCGCTCGCCGACGAACCCGGCGAGGGCGATCGGAGCGATCGTCAGGATCATCGGCGGGATCAGGATCGTGGACATCAGGAGGCGATTGCGAACGGTCTCCGACCATTCCCGGCGCAGGACCGTCCAGACGATCGCCGGCCGCATCAGGCTGCCTCGTCGCTCTCGGGCCGGACGCCCATGACCTCGAAGTAGATCTGCTCGAGGCTGGTCGCCCGCTCGCGAACGTCGACGATGTTCGCGCCGGCGGCCACGAGCGCCCGGACGAGCTGGGGTGTCACCCTCCCAGGATCGGTGGCGGTCACGACCAGTCGCGGACCGTCCACCTCGACGGCGGCCACTCCCGCGACCCGCCTGGCCGCTTCGACCATCGCCGCTCCCGGGGCATCGGCGAAGCCGATCTCGACACCACGGCCGCCCAGCGATCCGCGCAGGTCGGCCGGCGAATCGACCCGCAGCAGCCCGCCCCGGACGAACGCCACCCGGTCGCACAGGCGGTCGGCCTCGTACAGGTTGTGAGTCGCCAGGACGATCGTCCGTCCCGACCGCCGAATGGCCTCGATCGCCTCGCGCACGATGTAGGCGGCCTCGGGATCGAGGGCAGCGGTTGGCTCGTCGAGGAAGACGACCGCCGGTTCGTGGAGCAGCGCCCGGGCAATCGCCAGCTTCTGCTTCATCCCCTTGCTGAACGCGCCAGCCGCCTCGTCGCGCCGGTCCCACAGCGAGAAGAGCCGCAGGTACCGCTCGATCCGCTCGGCCCGGGTGGCCGCGTCCAGGCCGTAGAGCCGCCCGAAGAAGTCGAGGTTGGCGGTCGCCGAGAGCTTCTCGTACAGGCCCGGCGTCTCGGTCAGGATGCCGACCCGGGCGCGGACCTCGTCGGCTTGCCGGCGGACGTCGAGCCCGTCCACCGTCGCGGTTCCCTCCGTCGGCTCGATGAGCGCGGCGAGGAGGCGGACCGTCGTGGTCTTGCCAGCACCGTTGGGTCCCAGCAGGCCGAGGACCTCGCCACGATGGACCTCGAGGTCCATGTTCCGGATCGCCCACAGCGAACCGAAGCGACGTCCAAGGCCGGACGCCCGAAGCATTACGGGATCGGCGGCGGTCATCGGGGGAGTCTGACGGAAGCCGAGCCGGCACGCCGCCGTCGTGCCACAATCGTGTCGTGACCCCTGCCTGGACGACCCCCGAGATGACCGCGCTCGGGCGGCTCCCGATGCACAGCGTGGCGCACCCGGAGCGACGCTCGCTCGACGGCCCGTGGCGCTTCCAGCTGCTCTCGCGGCCGGGCGATTCACCGGGTCCGGACTGGGGCGAGACGGAGGTTCCGGGCCTCTGGACGATGGCCGGGACGTGGGACCTTCCGCACTACACGAACGTCCAGATGCCGTTTCCCGGCAAGCCGCCGGAGATCCCGGAAAACAATCCCACGGGCGTTTACGAGCGCGAGTTCGAGGTGCCGGCCGGCTGGGATGGCCGGCGGGTCGTCCTCCATGTCGGGGCGGCCGAGAGTGTCCTGATCGTCGAGCTGAACGGCCTGGAGATCGGCGTGGGAAAGGACTCGCATCTCGCCTCCGAGTTCGACCTGACGGGGCGGCTGCGGCCGGGCTCGAACACCCTGCGCCTGACCGTCGTCAAGTGGTCGGACGCGACCTTCGTCGAGGACCAGGACCAGTGGTGGCACGGCGGGATCAGCCGATCCGTCTTCCTCTACGCCACGGGCCCGGTCTACCTCGCCGACGTCAAGGTGATCGCCGGCCTCACGGACGACCTGTCGAGCGGAACGCTGGACCTGTCCGTCCTGGTTGGATTACCGACCGGCGGCCTCCCGCCTGGCTGGACGGTCGAGGCCGTCATCGACGGCGTCGACCGTGCCCTGCAGGGAGAGGTCCGGAGCACCGACCCGCGGGGCCTGGAGGGTTGGACCCAGGACGACCAGCGACTGATCTATCGCGCGGCGCCGGGGCTGCGGATGTCGCCCGAGGAGACCGCCCGCTGGTCGATCGTCTACCGGCGGATGGCGCCGCCGCTCGATGGACTCGTCAGCTGGCATCTCGAGCTGCCCGGGATCGAGCCGTGGTCAGCCGAGCGGCCACGGCTCTACCCGCTGCGCGTCGTGCTCCGGGCGCCGGGCGGCGAGATCGCGCAGGAAGCGTCGTTCGGGATCGGCTTCCGGCGGGTCGAGATCCGCGGGCTCGATCTCCTGATCAACGGCCGGCGGGTCTTCTTCCGGGGCGTCAACCGCCACGACTTCGACCAGCACACCGGGCGCGTCATCTCGGTCGAGTCGATGCGTGCGGACCTCGTCCAGATGAAGCAATTCGGGTTCAACGCCGTCCGGACCTCGCACTACCCCAATGACCCGGCGTTCCTGGACCTCACCGACGAGCTCGGGTTGTACGTCATCGACGAAGCCGACATCGAGTCGCACGCCTTCCAGAGCACCCTGTGCGACGACTCGCGCTACCTCAACCAGTGGGTCACCCGCGTGTCGCGAATGGCCGAGCGCGACAAGAACCACGCCTCGGTCATCCTCTGGTCGCTCGGCAATGAGTCGGGTCACGGCCGGAACCACGACGCGGCCGCGGCCTGGCTTCGCGGCTACGACCCCAGCCGGCCGCTCCACTACGAGGGCGCTATCCGCTACGACTGGACGAGCGACCAGGCGGTCAGCGACGTCACCTGCCCGATGTATCCGCCCATCTCGGCGATCGTCGGCCATGCCCGATCGGGCCTCCAGCGCCACCCGTTGATCATGTGCGAGTTTTCCCATGCGATGGGCAACAGCAACGGAACCCTGGCCGACTACTGGGACGCGATCGAGTCGACGCCGGGCCTCCAGGGTGGCTTCATCTGGGAGTGGTGGGACCACGGCCTGGTCCAGCGACTGCCGGACGGAACGCAACGCTGGGCCTACGGCGGCGACTTCGGCGACACGCCCAACGACGGCAACTTCGTGGCCGACGGGATGAACTGGCCCGACCGGCGGCCGAAGCCGGCGATGTGGGAGCACAAGCGCCTGGCTGCCCCGGTCGGGCTGGCCGGCGACCTCTCCGACCTCCGGGCCGGCCGTGTGACGCTGTCGAATCGCCAGCAGTTCAGCGACTTCGGCTGGCTTCGCGGCGCCTATGAGCTCTCGCTCGACGGCACGCCGGTCGCCGACGGCGACTTCGCCGTGCCGGCGCTCGCGCCGGGCGAGCACGCCGAGGTCGACCTGCCCGGTTGGGTGACGCCACCGGAGGACGGCCCCGAGGCGTGGCTGACGGTTCGCCTTCGCACCGCCGACGAGCTGCCATGGGCACCACGCGACTTCGAGATCTGTGCGCTTCAGGTGCCCCTCAGCGGCGCCCTGCCGCCGTCCGGCGTTCCATCGACCGCGGCGGCGCGCGACGGTGCCGGCCCGAGCCTCGACGCCGAGGGTCGACTCGTCCACCCTCTCCTGGCGGCATCCCCGGCACTCTCGCTGTGGCGCGCTCCCACCGACAACGACCGGATCGGCGGCATGGCCGCGCAGTGGGAGGCCTGGGGGCTCGAGCGCCTCGAGCGCCGGCTGCTGTCGACCGATCGCGCCGGCGCGGCGACCATCGTTCAGAGCGAGGTTCGAACCGGGGCCGGGATCACCGTCCGGCACGAGGTTCGATACACGCCGCTCGCGGCCGGCGGGCTGCTCGTCGAGGAGTCGGTCGTGATCCCGCCCGAGCTGGCCGACCTGCCCCGGGTCGGAACCGCCCTGGAGGTCGTCGCCGGCCTGGAGGAAGTCGAGTGGTTCGGCTCGGGCCCGCATGAGACGTACCCGGACCGCAAGCGCGGCGGCCTGATCGGTCGCTGGAGCTCGACGGTCGGCGATCAGTACGTCCCGTACATCCGGCCGCAGGAGAACGGCGGCCACTCGGACGTGCGCTGGCTCGCCCTCCGTGACCGCACGGGGCGGAGCCTCCAATTGTCGATGGGTCGCCCGGCCCAGGCCTCGGCGACGCATTTCCGTGCCGAGGACCTCGCGGGAGCGACGCACGATGTGGATCTCACCCCGCGGCCGGAGACGGTCATCCAGATCGATGCCGCCCATCGCGGCCTCGGAACCGCGAGTTGCGGCCCGGACACCCTGGCGGAGTACCTGGTCGGTCCGGGAACGTATCGCTGGTCCTGGACGCTGACCGACTGAGGAGCGCCCGATCCATGTCGATCGACTGGAATCCGCACGACCGCCAGTTCCACCTCCACAACGAGCGGATCAGCCTGGTCCTGCGCGTCTTCGAGGACGGGACGCTCGGGCAGCTGCACCTCGGGGCGGCGCTGCCGACCGACCGGTCGTATCGTCACCTCGGCCCGGACCCGTTCCCGGGTTTCTCGAATCGCGTCGGCTCGCCGGTCCCGCTCGCCTATCCGACCAGCGGCACCGGCGACTTCCGGGTCCCCGCCCTGGTCGCGACGTCCGCCGACGGCGCCACGTCGCTCGCGCTTCACTACCGCGACCACCGGATCGTCGCGGGCAAGCCCGCGCTGGATGGACTTCCCTCGACCTACGTGGAGGACGCGGCCGAGGCCGAGACGCTGGAGGTCACGCTGGCCGACGAGCCCGCCGACCTCGAGGTCGATCTGCGCTTCACGATCTTCGCCGATCGTCCGGTCATCGCCCGGAGTGCGACGATCCGGAACACCGGCGATGCTGCCGTGGACCTCGGTTGCGCGATGAGCCTGTCGATCGACCTGCCGGATGCCGACTGGCTGATGATCGGGCTGTCCGGCGCGTGGGCGCGCGAGCGGCACATCGCGGAGCGCCCCCTCGTTCCGGGCCGGCAGGCCGTCTCCAGCGTCCGCGGCGCGTCCGGTCACGAGCACAACCCGTTCCTCGCGTTGCGCCGGGCATCCACCGACGAGTCGCACGGTGAGGCCTATGGCTTCAGCCTCGTCTACTCGGGCAACTTCCTGGCCGAGGCCGAGGTGGAGCCGTACGGCACCGCGCGGGTCCGCATCGGCATCGAGCCCTCCACCTTCGGTTGGCGCATCGAGCCGGGTGCCGCGTTCAGCACACCCGAGGCGATCGTCGCCTACTCGGACGCCGGACTCGGCGGCCTGTCCGATTCGCTCCACCGGCTCTTCCGCGATCGCCTGGCGCGCGGCCACTGGCGCGACCGGCCTCGGCCGGTCCTGATCAACAACTGGGAGGCCACATACTTCGACTTCGACGCCGACCGGCTGGTCGAGATCGCGACCACCGCACGCGATCTCGGGGTGGAGCTGTTCGTGCTGGACGACGGCTGGTTCGGCGCCCGGGACGACGACACGACCTCGCTCGGCGACTGGTTCGTCGACCGGCGCAAGCTCCCGGACGGCATCGACGGGGTGGCCCGCCGGATCACCGACCTGGGCATCGGCTTCGGCCTCTGGATCGAGCCGGAAATGGTGAGCCAGCGCAGCCGCCTGTTCGAGGCGCACCCCGACTGGGCGATCGGCATCCCCGGCCGGCCCCGTTCCGAGAGCCGGCAACAGCTGGTCCTCGACATGTCCCGCCCCGACGTCGTCGACTACCTGACCGGGGTCCTCGGCGACGTCCTCGGCAGCGCGCCGATCGCCTACGTCAAGTGGGACATGAACCGCAACATCACCGAGCCGTATTCGCTGTCCCTGCCGCCAGACCGGCAGGGCGAGTTGTTCCACCGCTACATCCTGGGCGTCTATGAGCTCTACCGGCGGTTGACGAGCCGCTTCCCGGAGATCCTGTTCGAGTCGTGCTCCGGCGGCGGCGGTCGCTTCGACCCGGGCCAGCTGGCCTTCGCGCCGCAGGCCTGGACGAGCGACGACACCGACGCGATCGAGCGCCTGAAGATCCAGTGGGGAACGTCGCTGGCGTATCCGCTGAGCTCCATGGCCGCCCATGTCGCGGCGGTCCCCAATCACCAGGTCGGACGGGTCACGCCCCTTTCGACCCGGGCAGCGGTCGCGTTCTTCGGCGTCTTCGGCTACGAGCTGGATCCGACCACCTTCGACGCCGACGAACGCGCCGAGATCTCCGACCAGATCGCGTTCTACCGACGCCACCGCGAGCTGTTCCAGCGCGGTCGCTTCGTCCGCCTGGTGAGCCCCTACCAGGGTGACCGTAACCGGGTCGCCTGGATGGTCGTCACCGACGATCGGCGGCGGGCGATCGTAGGAACGTACCGCATCCTCGGGCGCCCGGACCCCGGGCCGGAGCGCCTTCGGCTGGACGGCCTCGATCCGGCCGCGACGTATGTCGTCTCGAGCTGGCCCGCGGTCGACGATCGGCTGGCTCGTGCCAACCGCGGCGAACGCAGCGGCGCGGAACTCATGGGCGCCGGCCTCGTCCTCGACCTGGAACGCTCCGAGACGCCCGCGCGCGGCGACTTCTGGGCACGGCTGTTCGTGCTTGACGCCGTCTGATCCGCGGAGCTCAAACGCGCCCGCGGCGGCGGTTTCAGGCCAAGGCGGCCGGGAGCAAGGGAGCGAGCGCACTCGGTGTGCGTGAGCGAACCGGCGGAGCGGCCAACGCGGGCAAGGAGCCGCCGCCGCGGGCGCTGATCAGCCCTTCGTGGAGCCGAGCGACAGGCCGCTGATGAACTGGCGCTGGAGCGCCATGAATACGAGGATCGTCGGGATCGCTGCGAGCAGGGCGCCGGCCGCGAGCAGGTTGGTGTTGGTGAAGAACTGGCCCTGGAGATTGTTCAGGGCCGAGGTGATCGGGCGCCTGTCGCCGTCCTTGATCAGCATCAGGCCCCAGAAGAAGTCGTTGTAGATGAACGTGAACTCCAGCGTGGCCAGGGCTGCCAGTGCCGGCCGGCACAGGGGCATGATCACCGCGGCCCAGATCCGGAGGACGCTCGCACCGTCCACGAGCGCGGCCTCCACGAGCTCCTTCGAGAGGGTCTTCATGTAGTTGCTGAGCACGAAGACGCAGAAGCCCGTCTGGAAGACGACGTTGATGAGGATCAGCCCGAAGTACTGGTTGTAGAGCAGTCCGTTGTCGCTGAGCGGTTCCGGGATGCCGTGGAGGGCCGTGTACAGCTTGTACAGCGGAACAATGATCACCTGGGCGGGCAGGAGATTGCCGGCCGTGAAGATCAGCAGCACCAGGAGGTTGAAGCGCCAGGTGAAGCGCGACACGGCGAACGCCACCATGGAGGCGATGATCAGCGTCGCGATGACCGCCGGGACAGCAACGATCAGCGTGCTCATGTAGTGGAGTGCGAAGTCTCCCCCATTCCAGGCATTGACGAAGTTGTCGAGACTGATCACCTCTGGCGTCGAGATGTACCCGTTGGCCTGCGTATCCGAGAACGGCCGCAGCGCCGTATACATGCCCCACGCCAACGGGAACAGCCAGACGAGCGACATCGCCGTCAGGAAGCCGTACAGGGCCAGGCGCCGGGGCGGAGGCCGTCGGCGGTGCCGGACGCGGGCGGTCGTCGCCGCAGCCGTCGCAGCCGTCATGTCTGCTCTCCGCGGAGCATCCGGGTCAGAAACGCGACGATCGGTACGAGCGATATCAACAGCAGGACGACGGCGATCGCCGATCCGAATCCGAGTCGATTCGATTCGCTGATGGCGTTGTTCGTGATCAATGTCGAGAGCAGTTCGAGGCCATTCTTGCCGCGGTTGATGATGTAGGCGATGTCGAACGCGCGCAGGGCCTCGATCGTCGTGATGACGACGATGACGACATTGATCGGCATCATGACCGGGAAGACGACGCGGAAGAACGTCTGTCGCTCGCTTGCACCGTCCACCTTGGCAGCCTCACGAAGTGACGGGTCGAACGCCTTCAGGCCGGCCAGGTAGAGGACCATGATGTAGCCAACGTGTCGCCAGCTCGTCGCGACGAGCGCGGCCCACAGGTTCAGGCTCGGGTTCCCGTACCAGTCGATGAGGTTGTCATTGGCAGTCCGGCCGATGACGTTGTTGATGAATCCCTGCTCCGGTGCGTACTGGAGCTTCCAGATGATGCCGATGACCGCGAGCGAGAGGACGACCGGGATATAGAAGACCGTCTGATAGAAGCGCGTTCCTCGCATCTCCCGATCGAGCAGGACGGCGAGCAGCATCCCCAGCGGGGTGGCGATGAACATGAGCCAGCCCAGCCAAAGGAGGTTGTGCTGGAGCGCCGGCCAGAAGAACGGGTAGGCCGTGAACAGGTTCTCGTAGTTCGTGAGGCCGATGACCTTGGCGTCGAACGGGCTTCCGATTCCGTTCCAGTTCGTGAACGACAGGAAGAACGAGACGATCGTCGGGCCCCAGATGAGGGCCACGTCGAAGAAGAGGGGGATGCCAACCATGAGCCCCAGGACGGCTTTGTCCCGGCCGGTCAGCAGGCTGTATCGATGACGCAATCGGCCCGTGACGGCGGTCGCCCCCACGCCGCCGGTCGTACCGGCGGCGGTGGGGGCGACGGTCTCGGGCGCGCGATCAGCCACGGTCTCGACAGTCTAGCGAGGCCGTTTGGCGAAGGCTAGAGCGTGTCCCAGAAGCTCTGGATCTTGCCCAGGTAGGCGTCAAGATCCTGATTCGGATTCTTGAGGAAGTCCAGCAGGAACGCCTGCATGCCGTTGGCGCCGGCGAAGTTCGGGTTGGTGTCCCGGTCGAGGAACTGGGTGATCCGCTGGGCATTGCCGATCAGCTCAGCAGCCTTCTTCTGGAGCGGGCTGTAGCCGCTCGTATCGGCATCCTTGGCGGCCGCGACGTTGCTCGGGTCCGCCAGGACCCAGGCGACCTGGGTCGCCGGCTGGGCGATGTACTCCATGAACGCCTTCGCCGCGTCGAGGTCTGCCTGGAGGCTCGTTGAATTGGCGCTGACCATGAGCCCGTCGATCGGTGCGTCGAGCGCCTTCTCCGCGTCGTACTGCGTTCCGAAGTCCGGGTAGGGGAAGAAGTCGAGATCGTCGAGGTCGGCCTGGCCTGCCTGCTGGAACTGCTGGGAGACGAACATCCCGAGCAGATACATGCCGGCCTTCTTCTGGACCAGCGCCTGAGCGGCATCCTGCCAGGTCCGCCCGGCAGCGCCATTCTGGTAGAAGGGCAGGAGATCCTTGAAGACCGTGAAGACGTCCTTGACCTTCGGATCGGTCCACTTCTGCGTGCCGGCCATCAGGCCG
>JBGPIH010000072.1:0-14656 GCA_041484785.1 Candidatus Limnocylindria bacterium | reverse complement strand
CAGTGCTCGCAGCGGCCACCCTTGACGTTGAAGCTGAAGCGGCCCGGGGTGTAGCCGCGGACGCGCGATTCCGGGACGCCGGCGAACAGCTCCCGAATCGGGGTGAAGAGCCCGACATAGGTCGCTGGATTGGAGCGCGGCGTGCGGCCGATGGGGCTCTGGTCGATCTCGATGATCTTGTCGATCTGGTCGGCGCCAAGGAGCTCGTCGTGGGCGCCGACCGGTTCGCGGGAGCCGTTCAGCTCGCGGGCCAATCCTCGATACAGGACGTCCGTCACCAGCGTGCTCTTGCCGCTTCCCGAGACGCCGGTCACGACCACGAAGGTGCCGAGCGGAACCCGCAGGTCCACGTTCCGCAGGTTGTGCTCGCGAGCGCCACGAACGGTCAGCGCCTTGCCGTTGCCCCGGCGCCGGGTCGCCGGCATCGGCACGGACCGCTCCCCCCGCAGGAACGCGCCGGTGATCGAGCGAGGCTCGGCCAGGACGACCTCGAGCGGCCCGTTGGCGATGATCTCGCCGCCGTGCTCGCCCGCTCCGGGCCCGATGTCCACCACCCAGTCGGCCGTTCGGATCGTCTCCTCGTCGTGCTCGACGACCAGCACCGTGTTGCCCAGGTCGCGCAGCCTCGTGAGCGTGGCGATGAGCTTGGCGTTGTCGCGCTGGTGGAGCCCGATCGACGGTTCGTCGAGGATGTACAGGACGCCCATCAGCGTCGTCCCGATCTGGGTGGCCAGCCGGATCCGCTGGGCCTCGCCACCGGACAGGGTCACGCTCGTCCGATCGAGGGCCAGGTAGTCGAGACCCACGTCCACGAGGAAGCCGAGACGGGCGCCAATCTCCTTGAGCAGCTGGCGGGCGATCGTCCGCTCGCGCTCGGTCAGGGTCGCGTCCAGCTCAGTCGCCCAGCGCAGGGCGTCCGTGATCGAGAGGGTGGAGACGTCCCAGACGTTCCGCTCGCCGATCGTCACGCCGAGGATCTCCGGCCGCAGCCGCTTCCCGCCGCAGACCGGGCAGGGCCGGGTCACCATGTACTTCTCGAGCTCGGTCTTGATGTAGTCCGAGTCGGTCTCCCGGTAGCGTCGCTCGAGGTTGGTGACCACCCCCTCGAACGTGGCGCTGTAGGTGTTCTCGCCCCGTTCGTGTCGATAGCGGACGACCACCTTCTCTTCCTTGGCCGCCCGGAGGACGTAGTCGACGGCCGCGGCCGGAAGGTCGCGAATGGGTGCCGTGAAGTCCCAGCCATGGGAGGCGCAGATCGCCTCGAGGATCTTCAGCCGCCACGACGCATCCGTCGGCATCTTGGCCCACGGCACCAGGGCGCCAGCCGCCAGGCTCTTCGAGCGATCCGGGATGACCAGGTCGGGGTCGATCTCCAGCTTGGTCCCGATGCCCGTGCACGATGGACAGGCGCCGTGCGGGGAGTTGAACGAGAAGCTCCGTGGCTCGAGTTCGTCGATCGTGAAGCCGTCGTACGGACAGCTGTACCGCTCGCTGTAGCGGCGCTCCTCGAAGGCGGGCGTCTCGTCGTCGCGGGGGGCGGGAGCGATCAGGACCTCGCCCTCGCCGAGCCGCAGGGCGGTCTCGACCGAATCGGCCAGCCGGCTGGCATCGGGGTCGGGAATGGCCGTGCCAGTCTCCGGATCGATCGGCCGACCGTCCGCCGCCCGCTCGGCGGCCTCGGCTGCCTCGGCGTGGCGCACGACGTAGCGATCGACCACGACCTCGATCGAGTGACGCTTGTACTTGTCGAGCCTGGGCGCATCGGTGATGTCGACCATCTCGCCGTCGACCCGGACGCGGACGAAGCCCTGGCGGCGCGCGCCGTCGAAGACCCGATCGCCCTCCGTCTTGCGATCCTTGATCAGTGGCGCTAGGACGAGGAGACGCGTCCCCTCCGGGAGGTCGAGGACCTGGTCCACGATCTGCTGCACGGTCTGGCGCTCGATCGCGTGGCCGTCCGGGCAGTGTGGCACGCCGATGCGGGCAAACAGCAGCCGGAGGTGGTCGTAGATCTCGGTGACTGTGCCGACTGTGGAGCGTGGGTTCCGCGACGCGCCCTTCTGGTCGATCGAGATGGCCGGCGACAGCCCGTCGATCTGGTCGACGTCCGGTTTCTCCATCTGGCCCAGGAACTGTCGGGCGTAGGCGCTCAGGCTCTCGACGTAGCGCCGCTGGCCCTCGGCGTAGATCGTGTCGAAGGCGAGGCTGGACTTGCCGCTGCCGGAGAGCCCGGTGATCACGACGAGCCGGTCGCGTGGGAACGCGACGTCGATGTTCTTGAGGTTGTGCTCGCGCGCTCCGCGAACGATCAGCTGATCCTGGGGCACGGTCGAAGTCTAGCGCACGGCGACGGAATAGAACAAGTGTTCATGGTCGGGACGGACACCAAACCCTCCTGTGCGCCGCCAGGACGCGATCCTAGTACCGACGACGGCTCGGCCGCTGGCCGGTCCGCCTGCGGACGTTGGGCGTGACCGATCGATCCCAGGTCGGCCGGTCGAGCCAGCGAGCCTGCCACCCCGCGTCGTCCTCGTGCTCGTCGCGGATCCCAGGGAGCCAGTCCGCGGCGGTCCCCTCGTCGATGCCCGGGACGCCGTCCGTGATGGCCGCTGGCTCCTCGTCCGCCGGCAGGACCGTGACGCTGGTCACCTCCATCGCCTGGCCGGCCGCGGCAGCGGCCTCGCCGCGGCGGCCGCGCGCCCGATCGGCGGCTCCGGTCAACCCTCGTGCGCCGGCGTCTCGCGCGGCGCGCTCGGCCGCCCGCCCCACGGTGATCGACGCGTCCTCCTGGAGGACACGGAGCCGGATCTGCTGGATCTCGTCGCGGAGCGCCGCCGCTCGCTCGAACTCGAGCTGCTTGGCCGCCGCCTTCATCTCGGCTTCCATCCGGGCGACCAGGGCCTCGATCTTGCCGCGATCCGCCGCGCTGAACTCGGCACCCCGTTCCGAGGTGTAGACGGCGGTCGTCTCGGCGACCGCGCGGAGGCGCTCGTTGATGTCGCGAATGCCCTTGATGATGGTGGTCGGTTCGATGCCGTGGTCGAGGTTGTACTTCGTCTGGTAGGTCCGGCGACGTTCCGTCTCGTCCATGGCGACGCGCATCGACTCCGTCACCCGGTCGGCGTACATGATCACCTCGCCGCCGATGTTCCGGGCCGCCCGGCCGACCATCTGGATGAGCGACCAGGCCGACCGCAGGAAGCCCTCCTTGTCGGCGTCCAGGATCGCGACCAGGGTGACCTCGGGCAGGTCGATCCCCTCGCGCAGGAGGTTGATCCCGACCAGGACATCGAAGACGCCCAGGCGCAGGTCGCGCAGGATCGCCACCCGCTCGAGTGTGTCGACCTCGCTGTGGAGGTACTGGACCTTGACCCCGAGCTCGCGCAGGTAGTCGGCCAGGTCCTCGGCCATCTTCTTGGTGAGGGTCGTGACCAGGGCCCGCTCGCCGCGCTCTACCCGGCCGCGGATCTCCTCGAGGAGGTCGTCGATCTGGCCGTCGGTGGGACGGACCGTGATCGGCGGGTCGACGATCCCGGTCGGCCGGATGAGCTGCTGGACGTTCCGCTGGCTCCGTTCCAGCTCGTACGGTCCGGGCGTCGCGCTCATGTAGATGGCCTGGTGGACGGTCGCCTCGAACTCCTCGAAGGTCAGCGGCCGGTTGTCGAGGGCCGACGGCAGCCGGAAGCCGAAGTCGACGAGGATCTCCTTGCGGGTCCGGTCGTTCTTGTACATGCCCACGACCTGCGGGATCGTCATGTGCGACTCGTCGACGACCAGGAGCCAGTCAGGCGGGAAGTAATCGAGCAGGGTCCACGGACGGGACCCCGCCTCGCGCCGCGAGAGGTGGCGCGAGTAGTTCTCGATCCCGGTGCAGTATCCGAGCTCGCGCATCATCTCGAGGTCGAACGTGGTCCGCTGGCGCAGGCGTGCGCCCTCGAGGGCCCGGCCTTCGGCCTCCAGCTGCCCGACCCGGACCTCCATCTCGGCCTCGATGTCGACGATCGCCTCCTTGAGCTTGTCGGCCGGGGTGACGTAGTGCGTGGCCGGGTAGACGTTGACGTCCTTGCGCTCGGCCAGGAGCTCGCCGGTCAGCGGGTCGAGCTCGGTGATCCGCTCGACCTCGTCGCCGAAGAACTCGACGCGGATGAGCGTCTCCTCCGACGCCGGCTGGAGCTCGAGGGTGTCGCCGCGAACCCGGAAGCGGGCGCGGCTGAGCGCCTGGTCGTTGCGCTGGTACTGGAGGTCGACGAGGTGGCGCAGCACGGCGTCGCGCCGGTACTGCCCGCCGACCCGCAGCTTGAGCACGGTCGCGCCGTAGTCGACCGGCGCACCGAGGCCGTAGATGCACGAGACCGAGGCGACGATGATGACGTCGCGGCGCTCGAACAGGGCGTGGGTCGCGGCGTGCCGGAGCCGGTCGATCTCGTCGTTGCGGCTGGAGTCCTTCTCGATGTACGTGTCGCTGCGGGGCAGGTACGCCTCGGGCTGGTAGTAGTCGAAATAGCTGACGAAGTACTCGACTGCGTTGTCCGGGAAGAACTCGCGGAACTCGGCATAGAGCTGGGCCGCGAGGGTCTTGTTGTGAGCGAGGACGAGGGTCGGGCGGTTGGCCCGGGCGATGACCTGACTCATGGAGTACGTGTTGTGGACGATCAGACCCCCAAAACCAGCGAGGAACGTCTCGGTGCCATCGACGGACAGGTCGTAGACCGACGGGTGGACTGACTTCACTGCCTCGACCGAGTCGACGGTCGCCCAGCGGCACGCCATCAAGCGGCGGATAGCGTCGAGCGGGCGCGCAACCTCGTCGCGCCGATGCCCTCGACCAACGGCACGTCGCTCGAGGGCTGCGACCAGTCGACGCGCCGTGCCTCGGCGGAGGCGGCGTCGGTCGCTCTCCAATCTGCTGACGGCCGGACGCGACAGGCCTGCCGCCTCACCGAGCTCGCGCTGCGTGAGGTCAAGCGCTCGCCGCGCCTCCTGGATCCACCGTCCGGCGGGAGGTAGTACGTCGGCGTTGCGGCCCAAGGTGCGGAGTAGAAGAGACGCAAGTTGCCGCCGCTTGCGAGGCCGGACAAACCCGACGTGTCTGGCATACGCGTGGAGGTCATCGTCACCGCGGACGGACACCTGCCAATACTCGGCTCCAGCGTGCGACGTACCCACCGCACGCTTGCGGGACTTGGCAAGTCGAGCCACGATCCCGAAACGGAGCAGCGCGTACGCCAGTTCGTTTGCCAGTGTGCGGCTCTTGGTGGTGGCACAAACAGCGGCTGGCTCCACCCACCCGTCACCCTCGAAATAGCCCGCGAGCAACCTTCCAAGTCGATGGTCATCTAGATCCGCCCAGAACGGCGGGAGATGCTTCTCGCCGGCCATGGAGCCGCAGAGGCCCCGGGCCATGGTCGCGTACCGGTCGGCAACGTGGCCCTCGGCGACGAACAGACCAACGAGGGTCAGCCATTCATCGGTCACTGGCAGACTTGCCGGCAGGAAGTGCCGACCTCCGTGCGCGACGAACCGGGTACCGCTGAATCGTTCCACGACCGCGACGCCCGCCTGACCGACCGACGCCATCGGAGCGCTGGCCCCACGATCGGAATTCCAGCGCGCGACTGTGTCGACCTCGCGACCCAGGACACCTGGGGCCGACACGTAGGTCGACGAGACCCCCTCAAGCAAAGGGACGAGATCGAGCCTCGATCGCCCCGATGGCGTCGGACCCGAGGCTGGGATCGGCAGCTGGTCCCCGGCATGAAGGTCGGTGGTTCGGATCGTTTCCAGGCGAGCGTCCTCGCTCAATCGGACGAAGTTGTGGTCGCCAGTGACCGTGATAGACCGACCATCGGACATCGTTGCGCGCCAAAGGGTTGGAGGCGCCTGATGTCGCGAGAAGGCTGTCACTGGCCGAATAGCTGCCTGGTGCGTCATCGGATCGATGGTCATGACGACGTAGCCGGGAGCAGCGGGACCGGAGAAGCCAACTTCCGTTCCATGATCGTCGAAGTACGTCGAACGTTCTGCCAGAGCCGCATCCACGAGGGGGCCGATGGGCTCGACCGACCATCGAACCCCACCGTGGGCATGTTCCCGTCCTATGAGGACCGGCTCGTCAGGGGCAAGACTCTTGCCGCTGCCCGTGACTCCAAGCAGGACCTGGTGACGGAAGCCCATCTCGATTCCGTCAGCCAACGCCTCGATCGCCGCCGGCTGGTCGCCGGTGGGCTCGAATGGGGCGACGAGCTTGAAGTCCGGCATCCGCTCAGTCTACCAACTCGCGCACGAACCGAACAGGTGTTCTGACCGTCGCGACGCCTCGCGTCTCACTCGCGGCCGCCAGGACGACGGCCGCGAGTTGTCTCATCCAGCGCCGCCTCCACGAGATGCCGCGTCCCAGTCGCGTCTCGGGAGGTGTCGATCGTTCGCGTCGCCCGCGACCCGATCCGTCCAACGACATCTCCCTGTGCGGCGATCCGCTGTTCGGCGTCCGCTTCGGAGGACCCGCGACCGACCAGCCTCGTCCGCTGCGCAACGGGATCGCAGGTCACCAGCCAGACCTCGTCGCAGGCCGCGGCGAGCCCGCCTTCGACGAGCTTGATCGCCTCCACGATCACGGCCCGGGCGCCAGCGGCCTCGGCCGCAGCGATGGCGGCCAGGATCCGTGGCCTGACCGCCGGATGGACGATCGCCTCGAGATCGCGGAGCGCCGCCGGATCGGCGAAGACGAGCCGGCCGAGCCCCGCTCGATCGAGCTCGCCGCCGGCTCGCAGCAAGCGGGCGCCGAACCGCTCCACGACGGCGTCGAGCGCAGGTTCCCCAGGGTCGAGCACGTCGCGTGCGACCTGGTCGGCGTCGATGACGACGACGTCCGGGCGCTCGCCCAGCCAGCGTCCGATCGTCGACTTGCCGCAGCCGATCGGACCGGTCAGGCCGATCCGGACCGCTCGCATCACGGCGCCCGCTCCTCGAGGTCGAGCCAGGCATCCTCCGCGGAGGCCAGCGCCACCTCGATGTCCGCGAGCTCGCTGGTGACCCGCCGCATCTCCACGAAGTTCGCGGCAACCGACGGATCTCCCATCGCCAGCTCCAGGTGGTTCTTCCGCAGGTTGAGCCGGGTCAGATCGGCCTCGACCGCGAGCTTCTGCTTCCGGTAGGCGTCCTTCGACAGCCTGTCCCGTTTGACACGCGTCCTTGGGGACGGCGGCGCGGCCGCAAGGTCGGGCCCCGACAGCCCGGCGGGTGCGCGACCTGAGCGACCGTTAGGCGCAGCGCCGTACGGAGTGGTGGTAGCGTGACCGGTGGGCTGCCGGCTCCCGCCACGCAACCGGGCGGCCTCCACCTCCAGCGCCCCCGCCACGGTCCAATCCCCGGCCACGGCCGTCCGCCACGCCCCGTAGCCACCATCGAAGGGCACCGCCGCTCCCTTGTCCACGACCCACAGCTTCTCGCAGACCGTCTCGAGCAACCGCCGGTCGTGCGAGACCACCAGGAGCGTAGCCGGCGAGGAGGCCATGAACGCCTCGATCGCCTCTCGCGCCGGGATGTCCAGGTGGTTGGTCGGTTCGTCGAGGAGCAGGAGGTTCGACGCCTGGATCCCGAGGAGCGCCAGCTCCAGGCGCGACCGCTCGCCACCCGACAGGGCACGGACCTCCTTGAACGCGTCGTCGCCGCGAAAGAGGAATCGCGCGAGATAGGCTCGGGCTTCGCCAGCGGTCACCGGGACCGCATCGAGCAAGGCGTCGAGAACGGTCGTTCCCGCCATCGCCGCGTCGCGGAGCTGGGCCAGGTAGCCGATCTGGACCGCGTTGCCGAAGCTGACGCTCCCGTCCAGCGGCGGCAGATCGCCCGCGATCGTTCGAAGCAGGGTGGTCTTGCCGGCCCCGTTCGGCCCCACGATCCCGATCCGTTCGCCTCGTTGGGCGGCCAGGAACGGGATGCGGGCCACCCGGTGCGCCGCGGCGGCGGGGACGCCGTCCGCGTCGACGGCGCCCCGACCCGGCAGGTACCCGACGACGAGGTCCTCGACCCGGACGACGATCTCGCCGGAGCGGGAGGGGCCGCTGCCCACCAGTGCGGCGCTCGGGATCGCCAGCTTGCGGCGGGCCCGCGGCGCTTCACGACGCTCCGACTCGAGGCGCTCGAGGCGGGCCTCGTGCTCGTGCATCTTGCTGAACTTGCGGTGGCTTCGGTAGCGCTGGACGAGCTCGCGCTCCCGGGCGATCGACTCGGCCTGGCTCTCGACGTCCTTGACCGTCCGGGCGTCGCGCTCCAGGCGCTGCCGATGGAACGCGCTGTAGTCGCCGCGGAACGCGGTCAGGTGTCGGTCGCGCAGCTCCCAGATCCGGGTGACGGTGGCGTCCAGGAAGGCCCGATCGTGCGACGCGACCAGCAGCGAACCGGCGCGCCGGCGGAGGTGCTCCTCGAGCCACTCCAGCGCGTCGAGGTCCAGGTGGTTCGTCGGCTCGTCGAGCAGCAGCAGGTCCGGGTCCGCGATGACGAGGCGCGCGAGCGACGCCCGAGTCTGCTCCCCGCCCGAGAGCGCCGACGGCGGCTTGCGCCACTCCTCCCGGTCGAAGCCCAGCCCGCTCAAGGCCGTATCGACCCGCTGGTCGAGCGTGTAGCCGCCCAGGACCTCGTACTCGTGCTGGAGCTCCGCGTAGGCCCGCTCCGTCACCCGGCCATCGCGCTCGAATACGGCCAGCCGCTCGGCCATCCGCTCGAGGTGGGCCGCACCCGTGCGCACCGCGGTCCGCAGGTCCGGAGAGGCCATGAAGATCGCATCGAAGTGAGCTTCCTGGGCGAGCAGCCCCAGCGTCAACCCACGCTTGCGATGGACCGTTCCGCTGTCGGGCTCGTCCCGTCCGGCAGCCAGCCGCAGGAGCGTGGTCTTGCCTGAACCGTTCGGCCCGACCAGGCCGATTCGATCGCCCAGCGCGATCGCGGCATCGATCGAGTCCAGGATCACCAGGGTCCCGACCTCGCGGGTCACGCGGGAGAGCCGCACGATGCTCATCGGCCGTCGCCTTCGACCGCCACGGAGGCACGCGCCGCGGCCCGACGCGTGGCCGCTGCACGGCGGGTCCGTTCGGCCCGAGCGCGCGACCGCGCCCGCGCGGCTTCCGACGAGTTGAGCCCGAGCCCGCCATCGCCGGGCAGGTCGATCCAGCTTGGGCCCGCCCGCCGCCGGCCGCCGGCCATCGCCCGCAGGATGGTGGCCGCCGCCTTCCGATCGGCGCTCGAGAGCCGCTGGCACCACGAGCAGAGATGGGTGGAACGCGCTCCGATGACGATTCGCTTGATCGGACGGCCGCAGCGCGGGCAGGGCTCGCCGGTCCGCTGGTAGACCTGCAGCCGCTCCTGCATCGAGCCGTCACCGTCGGGCGCCGTGTAGTCGTCGATCGAGCTGCCGCGTCGCTCGACGGCTTCGGCGAGGATCGAGCGAACGGTCTCGTAGAGTCGCCGCTCATCCGGCGGCCGCAGCGTCGAGACCGTCCTGAGCGGATGCAGGCGGGCCGCCCAGAGCGCCTCGTCCGCGTAGATGTTGCCGACGCCGGCCACGAACGACTGGTCCAGCAGCAGCGGCTTGAGGCGACCCTTCCGCCGGCGCAGGCGGCGGCGGAAGTCGCGCAGGGTAAACGATGGGTCGAGTGGCTCGGGCCCGAGCGCCGCAAAGACCTCCGCGCCGCCAACCTCGGCGACCAGCTCGCGGCTGATCGGATCGCGGCCGTAGAACCCGATCTTGCCGAACTTGCGGATGTCGCGGAAGCGGATCTCCCGCCCGTCGGCCAGCTCGAGGACGAGCCTGACATACGGGTCCACCGGCAGGTCGGCCGGCACCACGAACAGCTGCCCGGTCATCTTGAGGTGGATGGTCAGGGCGGCGTCGCCGGACAGCTCGATCACGATCTGCTTGGCGCGCCGGCCCACGGCCACCACCGCGCGTCCGGCGACCGCCTCCGCGAAGGCACCGGGCGTGTGCGAGCGCAGGGTTCCCGCCCACGAGCAGCGGGCGCCGACGACCGTAGCGCCCACGATCCTTGGACGCAGGTCGCGCGCAACCGTCTCGACCTCGGGAAGCTCGGGCATCGAGTGAGCCTACCCGAGGGTGGGCGCGATCGGCGCCTCGAGCTCGAGGGCGTCATCGGCATCGGCCGCGATCGCATCCTCGCGAGTGAGCGGCGTCATCGACTCCCAGTCGTCGCCGACCTTGATGTCGACCGTCAGCGGCACGTCGAGCGGCAGCGCCGTCTCCATCGTCTCGCGCAGCACCGGCACGAGCCGGCCCACCTCGTCGCGCGGCACCTCGAGCAGCAGCTCGTCGTGCACCTGGAGGAGCGGCCGGGCGCGGAACCCGCCGGCGCGCAGCCGTTCGTCGAGCCGGATCATCGCGATCTTGACGATGTCGGCGGCGGTTCCCTGGATCGGCATGTTGATCGCCATCCGCTCGCCCGCCGCGCGCAGGGTCGGGTTCCGGGCAGCGAGCTCGGGGATCTGGCGCTTGCGCCCGAGGAGCGTCGTCACGAACCCCCGGCTCCTGGCCTGCTCCTTGATCGCCAGCATGTAGTAGCTGATTCCCGAGTAGGTCGCGAAGTAGGTGTTGATGAACTCCTGGGCCTCGGCGCGCGGAATGTTGGCGCGGCTGGAGAGCCCGAAGTCGCTCATCCCGTAGGCGATCCCGAAGTTGACCATCTTGGCCATCGAGCGCTCGCCAAGGGTGACGTCGGCGGGATCCTTGTGGAGGACGCGCGCCGCCGTTTCGCGATGGATGTCCGCCTTCCGGGCGAACGCGTCCCGCAGGTGCTCGTCGCCGGAGACGTGGGCAAGGATCCGCAGCTCGATCTGGCTGTAGTCGGCGGCGACCAGGGTGAGATCGGGTGCCCCGGCCACGAATGCGCGCCGGATCCGGCGGCCGAGCGGCGTCCGGATCGGGATGTTCTGGAGGTTGGGGTCGGACGAGGAGAGCCGGCCGGTCGCCGCGACCGCCTGGTGGAAGGTGGTGTGCAGCCGCCCGTCCGCGGCGATCAGGCTGGGCAGGGCGTCCACGTACGTCGAGCGCAGCTTCGTGTAGACCCGCCATTCGAGCAGCTTGTCGATCATCGGATGGGCGGCGCGAAGGTCCTCGAGCACGGAGGCATCGGTCGAGTAGCCGGTCTTCGTCCGCTTGCCCCTGGGCAGGTTCAGCTCGAAGAAGAGGATCTGCTCGAGCTGCTTGGGGCTCCCGAGGTTGAACTCGTGGCCGACGTCGAGGTAGATCTCCGACTCGAGGCGTGAGATCTCGAGCCCGAACTCCGTGGCGAGCACGGCCAGCGCCGCACGATCGAGGGCGACGCCCGTGGCCTCCATCCGGGCCAGGACCGCGATCAGCGGCAGCTCGATCTCGCGGTAGAGCCGGTCGAGGCCGTCGGCGACCAGCCGCCGCTCGAGCGAGTCGCGCACCGCGATCGAGGCCAGGGCCTCCAGGCCGGCCCGCGCCGCGTTGTCGAGCTCCGCGACCGGCGGCAGGATCAGGTCGAGCTGCTCCGCCGCCACGTCGGCGATCGTCTGGCTGCGCAGGGAGGCGTTCAGCACGTAGGCCGCGATCTGGGTGTCGAAGGCGATCGGCGTCGGCGGCGCATCGGGATCGTCGGCGATCCGGGCGACCAGCAGCGGCTTGACCTCGTGCCCGACGACGGGGATGTCCAGCCGATCGAGCAGGCGACGCAACGTCGCCGCGTCGTCCGGGCCCTCCACGGCAACCGTCCGGCCGTCCGCGCCGGCCAGGGCAAGGGCGAGCGGCATCCCGCGCCGTGGACGTGGATCGTCGAGGACGAGCCCGACCCCAACGGCCGGCTGGCTGGCGAGCCACGGCTCGAGCGCAGCGATCCGTTCTCCGCGGTGGACCTCGATGCGCGACGGGTCCGCGATCGCGGCCGCGAGGGCCGCCGGCAGGTCGCCTGGCTCGACGTCGGGATGGCCGTCCCCCGCCGGCGCGGGCGCTCCCTCGGCGGATCGCGCCGGTTCCGGACGGGACACCGCGTCGAAATCGAGGGAGAGCTGGAGCCCGCCTCCCTCGCCCGGCGGCCGGACCTGGCGAGCCGTGCCCCAGCCGGACGGCCGAGCCGAGCCGGCCACCCGCGCCGCCGGGACCGAGCCGTCGAGCGCGACGCCGCGCAGGGTCTCGGCGGCCTCTCCGGCCGACTCGCCGGTCATCTGCGGCAGGCGCTCGATCAGCGAGCGGAACTCGTACTCGCGGAAGAGCCGGATCACCGTCTCGCGGTCGTAGTCGCCCAGTCGGGCGGCATCGAGATCGAACTGGACGGGCAGGTCGCGCACGATCGTCGACAGATTGCGGCCCATGAACACCTGCTCGCGATGTTCCGCCAGCTTGTCGCGCAGCTTGTCCGGCTTGACCTCGTCCAGCCGCTCGTAGAGCGCGTCGAGGGTTCCGAAGTCGCGGATGAGCTTGGCCGCGGTCTTCTCCCCCACCCCGGGCACGCCCGGGATGTTGTCCGTCGGGTCGCCCTTGAGGGCCTTGTAGTCGATCATCTGGCCGGGCACCAGGTCGAACCGCTCGCGGATCTTCGCGGGGTCGTAGAGGATGGTGTTCTCGACGCCGGAGCGGGTGGTCATCAGCCGGGTCGTGTCGGTCACCAGCTGGAGCATGTCCAGGTCGCCGGTCACGATCGTCGTATCCAGGCCTCGCCGCTCGGCGTCGACCGTGATGGTCCCGATCACGTCGTCGGCCTCGTACCCGGCCAGCTCGTAGACCGGAATCCGGAGCGCCTTGACCACCTCGCGGACCTTTGGGAACTGGTCGCGCAGGTCGTCCGGCATGCGCTGCCGCGTCGCCTTGTACTCGGCGTACTGCTCGTGGCGGAAGGTGGGTCCCTGGAGATCGAACGCGACCGCGACGTACTCCGGGCGGATGTCCTGGATCCCGCGCAGGACGATGCTGCAGAAGCCGAAGACCGCATTGACCAGCTCGCCGCGGGACGTGGTGAGCGGCGGGAGCGCGAAGTAGCCGCGGTAGATGAGCCCGTTGCCGTCCAGCAGCATCAGGCGTTCGGTGGGCACGGACCAAGTGTAGCGGCGGCTCGCCGCGGGTCAGCCGTCTGCGAGCCGGCGGGCGGTCCAGCGCAGCGCGAAAAGGCCCAATCCAAGGAGGAGCAGGAGACCGGACAGGCCGAGCAGACCGGTGCGCACTGACAGCGGCTCGGGCGAGCTCGGCACCGAGCTGGTCGTGCCGTCGATCGCATGGTTCTTGAGGCTGCTCCCATCGGGCGCGACCTCGGCCGCCCCGCCCGACGCCTCAGGGCCCGCGACGAACGTGTCGTTGGTGGAGCCAGACGGCAGCGCGGCCGGCGAGGGGGCGAGCGGCGCCGGCGCGAGCGCGATCGAAGGCTCGGCGGTCGGTGCGAGCTGGGCTGCGGCGGGCGGTGGAGCTGCGGACGGGGCTGCCGAGGGAGCGGACGCCGCTCGTGAGGCCTCGGTCGACTCCGGGTTCGCTCCGGCGGCGCCCAGTGCCTGACCCACGGACGGCGGCACCGCGGAGGTCGCGGCCTGACCGGAGAGGAGGTCCGGGACGGTCCCGACCAGCAGGCCTGCCAGACCGATGGTCGTCAGGCCGATCGCGAGCGGCCGGCTGAACAGGTCGCGCGACGATCCAACGGCGCGGATCATGCGCCGCCAGCCGCTCGGGCGGAGCCGCTCGACGTCGGCGGCCGAGAGCGTGAAATCGCGTGGCCGCGGCGGCGTCGGGAGCGCCCGAGTCGCGGCGCTCAACACGAGAAGGTCTCGATGGAGTGCCGCGCAGTCCTCGCAGCTGGCGACCATTGCCTCGGCCCGACGCCGGGTCGGGTCCTCGACCGAACGGTCGAGGAGGCTCGCGATCAGCAGCTCGTCGTGCGCCGCATGATCGGACGGCTGGTGGGTCATCTCGCCGGTGAGACGGGCATCCGCTCCACGGGGTTCCCCTGCGCCGGGAGGCGTGAGGTGCGCCACGCCATCGGTCGGCCGCTCAGCCACGGAACAGCTCCATCTGGCCCTCGAGCAGGCCACGCAGCGCCAGCCGACCCCGATGGATCCGTGACTTGACGGTCCCGAGCGAGACCCCCGTCATCTCGGCGATCTCGGCGTAGTCATAGCCTTCGACGTCGTACAGGACGATCGACGCTCGCTGGTCGTCGGTGATCGCCGCCAGGGCGCCGGAGAGCGCCCGGGTTCGCTCGACCTGCATGACCATCCGCTCCGGGTCGCCCTCGGTGCCCGCCGGTGGCTGCCAGCTCTCGTCATCGAGCTCGGGGTACGGCTGAACGGGACGCCGCTTGCGGGCCCGTTGGGTGTCCATGGCGGCGTTGACGCAGATCCGGTTGAGCCACGACTTGACGCTGCCGCCGCGGAACCCGTCGAGGTGCCGGAAGGCCGAGAAGAACGCCTCCTGGACGGCGTCGGACGCCTGGTCCCGGTCGGGCACCATGCGCACGACCAGCGCGAACAGCTGGTCCTGGTAGAGCGTCACGAGGTCGTTGAAGGCTCCGAGGTCGCCTTCACGGGCGCGCTCGAGCAGGATGAGGTCGCGGCGCTGGACGGGGTCATCGGTGACCGTCGTCGAGCGAAGGTCCTCCACGGTCGGGGGATCCCTCCGGACGGCGATTCTGAGGCCGGGCGAGTCTAGCAT
>JBGPIH010000071.1:0-14867 GCA_041484785.1 Candidatus Limnocylindria bacterium | reverse complement strand
TGTTCGTCACCTGCTGCCCGACGAGCTCGTCGCGGCGGTATCCGAACTGCTTCTCGGCCTGAACATTCAGCAGGACGATGTCGCCGGCCCGGTTGACCACGACCATCGCGTCCGGAGCCGCCTCGAGCAGCCCGCGGTACTTCGCCTCAGATTCCCTGCTCGTTTCGCCCTTGGGCCGCTTCAGCACATCTAACGTTCCGGTGGCATCCTCGCCGCCGGCTCCTCGCTGTTTACCTCGTGGAGACCGACGTCATCGACCCGACCCACCAATGGGCCGTCGTGGAGCGCACAGGCGATGCCGTTCCTTTCACAGGGCGCACAGGTCACTGAACCGCACTTGGTCTGATGGAGACTCCATCGCTTCCGGAGGATTGAGCCACGGCAGGGTCAAGGAGCTCGAGTCCTTCCAGCGGCCCGGTGCCGGCCGGAAGTCGGCGGCTTGCTGTGAGACGGGACGGTGCTCCATGTACGATCCTTCCCCCGTTCGTTCCCCCGCGCAGCGACGGTAGTCCCCGCCGCCAGGTCGGTCAAGTGTGACTTGCCTTGGTACCCCACGTCGATCGCGCCGCCGCGACGGTCGGATGGCCGGTGATCGCGGCCATGAACGCCGCGCCCGGCGACGTGCCACTCGAAGCCCGTCCCGTCGGATGGCGCCCCGGACGGCGCTGATCGGCCCGTGGCGCGGACGACCGCAGACGATCAGGCGGGGTTGATCGCCTGCTGCGAACTCTCGGCGGCCTCGGCCTGGGCGGCGATCACCTCGTCATCGACCGACGGAGTCGTCTCGCCCATCGCGGCCGGGGCCGGCTCGCCGACGTCGAGATGCATCCGTTCCGAGCGCTCGGCGCGCATCTCGTCCATCCGCTGTCGAGCCTTGGCGGCGGCACGATCGAGCCGCGTCCTGACGCGTGGATCGCGCAGGAGCGCCCAACCGGCCACGGCCGCGACTGCGAGGGCCACGAGCGCGAGCCGCCGGCGGGATCGACGCGGAGCCGGCCGAACGATCGCCACCAGGTTCGGGCGCGACCGAAGCGCGCGAGACCAGCGGGATCGAGGGGCCGCCGGGCGCATGAACCGCGAGGCCGCGACGGCGGCCGCGATGAGCCGGCCAAGATCGACTTGCGAGAGCCCTCGCGTGCGCAACGGCGGCAACGCGAGGTCGAGGGCGGGCAGCAGCTTGCGCCGCTCCGCCTTGGTCAGGTCGACCTCGGGAAGGTGTACTCCGGAGAGCGCCCGCGCGATCTCGTCGCGCTTGATCTCGGGCAGATGGAGCTCCGGCAGGCGGACCTCCTTGACGTTGAACTCAGGCATCGGGCTGCCTCCGCCATACGGTTTTGGTGCTGTAGAGGATACCCCCGCGCCCGTCGCGCCTCCCGTACCATCGGCCCGTGACCCCCGCCATCCAGCTCGACCGGGCGACGGCGCGCCGCTTCCTGGCCCGGCGTCACCTCCTGCTTCCGCCACGAAGCCTGCCACCCGAGTCGGCCTCGGTGATGCGCGTCGTGGACCGGCTGGGGTCGCTCCAGTTCGACCCCCTCGACGTCACCGGTCGCAATCACGACCTGGTCCTCGCGTCCCGGATCCGGGGGTACGAACGGGCCTGGACGGATGCGCTGCTATACGAGGAGCGGCGCCTCTTCGAGGCCTACAACAAGGGTCTCTCGCTTCTGCCGACGCGGGAGCTGCCGTGGTACCGGATCAGCTGGGAACGGAGCCTCGTGGACCACGAAGCGGCGGCGTTTCGCGATCATGGTCCGCTCGTCGAGGAGCTCCTGGAACGGATCCGCGGGGACGGCCCGCTCTCGCCGACCGACGTGGCGCCGCGAGCGGCCATCGACTGGTACTGGCGGCCGACCAACCAGGTCCGCGCGATCCTGGAAGCGCTGGCCGAGGCCGGAATCCTGGGGCTCGCCCGGCGCGACGGAAACCGTCGCGTCTACGACCTCATCGAGCGACTCTTCCCGGCGGACCTGCTCCAGGAACGCCGCTCGGAACGGGACCAGCGGCGCCACAAGCTGCTGTCGCGCTACCGGGCGCATGGATTGCTCGGTCGGTCCGGCAGCGCCGAGCTGTGGTCGGGGACCTCGGCCGGGCGCGCCGCTCGTGACTCGGACGCCGCGGCCGAGCCGACGCGCGCCCACTTGCTTGCGGAGCTGGTCGAGGATGGGGAGCTCGTGACCGTCGCTCTCGATGGCGTCCGCGGCGAACGGTTCGTTCTGGCCGGCGAGGTTGCGCTGCTCCATGACGGCGCCCCGCCCGGTTCGGCCGGTGTCGCCTTCCTGGCGCCACTCGACCCGTTCGTGTGGGACCGGGAGTTCCTGCGCTCGCTCTACGGCTTCGACTACGTCTGGGAGGTGTATGTCCCACAGGCCAGGCGTCGATGGGGCTACTACGTGCTGCCGGTCCTGTTCGGCGACCGGCTGGTCGGGCGAATCGAGCCGCGGGTCGATCGTCGCCACGGTCTCCTGCGGATCCTGGACGTGTGGTGGGAGGACGGCTTCGATCCGTTGGCCGAGGAGGGGTTCCTCGAGGCGTTCGTGGACGCGCTCGAGGCGCACGCCCGATTCCTGCATGCCGGCCGGATCCTGCTTCCGCGATTTGCCCGGCACCGCGGCCTGTCGGCTGCGGTGCGCGAACGGCTCGCGGGCGGCGGCCGGCTCAGGTCGTGAGGGCGACCGAGCGGACGGCGGTGGGCACGTGTGCATGGTGTGATGGGGCACTCTCCGCCGCCATGGGCTGGCGGTCACCTTCCTGGGGGGTTCGTTGGTACTGCCGTGTCGTGTCCGGGTGACGTGATGGCGACAGCGTGGGACCATGACGTGGACCCAAACGCACACCGCAGGAGCAGAACGATGTCCGCTGTACGCCGCGCCGAGGCCACCTGGTCCGGCCCCCTCGCCACCGGTTCCGGCACCGTGACCGCCGTCTCGTCGGCCGCCTTCTCGACGTTGCCAGTCTCATGGGCTGCGCGGACCGAGGCGTCCAACGGGCAGACGAGCCCCGAGGAGCTCGTGGCGGCGGCCCACGCCTCGTGCTTCGCGATGGCCCTGTCAGGGGCGCTCGGCCGGGCCGGAACGCCGCCCGATCGCCTGGACGTGTCGGCCGAGGTGACATTCGACAAGGGCGAGGCCGGATGGCGGGTGGTGTCGAGCGCGCTGACCGTGAACGGCCGGGTCCCCGGCGCCACGGAGGCCGACTTCTTCGCGGCCGCCGAGGCAACCCGGGACGGCTGCCCGATCAGCCAGGCGCTCAAGGGCAACGTGGCGCTCAGCGTCGTGGCCACGCTCGAGCGCTAGGGGCAGCGCCTCCTACCCGATCGTCAACAGCCGCCTCGGGTTCGCGACGGTCATCGTCTCGATCTCGGCCTCGGAGACGCCCGCCGCCCGGAGCCGCGGCAGGAACGTCTCGGCCAGGTAGACGTAGCCGTTGCCCTCGTAGTGCTTGAGCTGCGAGTCGTGACAGACGTCCTGGCTCAACAGGATCCGGTCGGCGTGCCCGCGCGAGAGCAGCTCGCGCAGCAGGTCGATGACGCGGGCCTCGCCGTGTCGTTCGGTCGGCGTGAAGCTCATCCCGAGGAAGTCGAACTCGACGTTGGCTCCCCGCCCGATGATCTCCAGGTAGTGGTCGAGCAGCGGGTACGAATCGGCGTGGCCGATGACGACCCGGGAGAGGTCCGCGCCCTCGTCGTCGAAGACTTGCAGCTGCGCCAACCCGACGTCGGACATGACGGCATGGGTCGTGATCGTCAGGCCCGTCCGGCGAGCGGCGCGGGCCACCGCCCGGTGCACGCGCTCCTCGGCGGGTGAGAGCCACGGCTTGTCCGTTCCGATCTCGCCGATGATCCCTGGGCGGATGCCGGAGTCCCCCACCCCGTCGGTGATCTCGCGAACCAGCTCGTCCGCCAGGTCGTCCACGGAACGACGGTCGATGCGGGCCTCGGGCGGGTAGTAGGCCATTCGATACCAGCCACAGGCCATGACGAGATGGAGGCCGCTCCCCTCGGCGAGGCGCCCGAGCCAGAGCGGGTCGCGGCCCACCCCCGGCAGGGTCAGATCGGCCAGGCCGCTCCCACCGGCCGAGCGGAAGCGCTCGAGCTCGGCCAGGATTACTGGCTCGTCACGGGTGAGCTGCCAGTAGTCCCAGCGGTTCTCGATGTGCCAGAGCGCGATCTGGGTGTGCTCGTGAGGCAGGGTGAACCCGAGCGCTGCGGGCTCGATCGGCCCGAGGACGGTCTGAACGTGAGATGGCGACACTTCGCCCCGATGCTACGCCCTCGCCGAGGCGGCGGGGCGCCCGCTATCGTTGCGCGATGCGCCTCCTGCTCGATGCCACCCTGGCGCCCGGAACGGTCGACCGCCTGCGGGCCCTCTCACCGGACCTCGACGTGGTCGACGTCTCGGCGGACGCGGCATTCGAGATGGAGGCGCTGACGGACCCGGAGGTCGAGGTCATCGTCGGATCCCGCGCTCCGGCCAACCCAGCTCAGGTGCCGGGTCTCCGCTGGCTCCAGGTCCGCTCGGCCGGGGTGGACCACCTCGCGGCCGATCCTCCGTGGAGCAAGGGGATCCGGGTCACCAACGCGCGGGGCGTCTTTGCGATCCCGATCGGTGAATACGTCAGCGGAGCGGTCCTGCGGATCAACCAGCCGACCCGCACCTGGGCGGCCGACCAGGCCGCCCACCGCTGGCCGCCCGACGACGAACCCACGGCGACGATCGCTCGCGGCAGGACCGCGGTCATCGTCGGCTACGGATCGATCGGCCGGGAGGTGGCGCGCCAGCTGGCGGCCCTCGGCCTGCGGGTCATCGCGGTCAAGCCACGGCCGGAGATGCTGCACGACCCGTCGTTTCGGGTTCCGGGGACCGGCGACCCCGAAGGCTCGATCCCCGATCGGATCGTGGGCGTCGAGGCGCGCGGCGAGGTGGCACGCGAGGCCGACTACCTGATCCTGACGCTCCCGCTGACACCCGAGTCGCGCGGACTGGTTGATCGGAGGGTGCTGGCAGCCTTGCCGGCGACGAGCTGGCTGATCAACGTCTCGCGGGGCGCGCTGGTGGACGAGGACGCCCTGCTGGACGCGCTGCGGGCCGGCCGGCTCGCGGGTGCCGTCCTCGACGTCTTCATCGAGGAGCCGCTTCCCGCGAACCATCCACTCTGGGACGCCCCGAACGTGACGATTACGCCCCACGTCTCCGGCGCAACGCTCCAGTTCCTGGGCGATCTCGTCGTCGAGAACGTCCGGCGCTACCTTGCCGGCGAGCCGCTGCTCAACCCGATCGACCCGGAGCGCGGATACTGATGGTCGCGGCCGGCGCGGCCGGCGGAACGAAGGGGCGTGCGGGTCATAGACTCGCGGGCGGACCAGTGGCACGAGGGACCCGGACCTGACCCGATGATCGAGACCCCCCGCACCGTCACGATCGTGACGTCGGACCTCAAGGGCTCCACCAGCCTGGGCGAGCGACTCGACCCGGAATCGCTGCGCGAGGTGCTGACTCGCTACTTCGACGAGATGCGCCTGGTCCTCGAGGGCCATGGCGGGGTCATCGAGAAGATCATCGGGGACGCGATCGTGGCGGTGTTCGGCCTGCCCGAGGCGCGCGAGGACGATGCCCTGCGGGCCGTCCGGGCGGCCGCCGAGACGCAGCGAACCCTGGCCGCGCTCAACGACCAGCTCGACCGTCAATGGGGGGTCAGGCTGACGAATCGCACCGGGATCGCGACCGGCGAGCTCGTCGTGCACGACGCCACGGCTGGAGAGCACATCCTGACCGGGTCGGTCCTGCCGCTCGCGACGGCCATGGAGGCGGCCGCCCCGGCCAACGAGGTGCTCGTCGCCGAGGGGACGCTGGCGCTGGTCGCGGCCGAGGTGGTCGTCGAACCGGTCGCCGACGTGACCCCCAAGGGAGAGACCAGCGCGGTGCCGGCCCATCGGCTCGTCTCGGTCACCTCAGTCGCTCACGAGCATCCCGGCGAAGGCGCGACCGGCGATGGGACGGCGCGGCCGGCTGCCGGTTCGAAGCTGGAGACGCGCAAGACGGTGACGATCGTCTTCTCCGACATCCGGGCGACGACCATCGACGATCGGGCCCTGCCTCCGGACGTCCTGCGCGATGCGATGGCCCGATCCTTCGACGCAGCGCGACACGCGCTCGAGGGGCACGGTGGCACGGTCGAGAAGTACATCGGCGACGCGGTCATGGCCGTCTTCGGGCTGCCCGTTCGCCACGAGGACGATGCCCTTCGTGCCGTGCGGTCCGCCCTGGAGATGGGGCGCGAGCTGACGTCGGTCGCAGAAGGGCTGGCTGCCGAGCGCGGCGTGAAGCTGCACGTGGCGATCGGCGTCAATACCGGTGAAGTCGTCGCGGGCGACGCGAGCCTCGGTCAGCGCCTCGTGACCGGGGACGCGGTCAACGTGGCCGCGCGGCTCGAGCAGTCGGCGCCGGATCGTGGCGTGATCATCGGCGACCTGACCTACCGGCTCGTGCGCGATGCGGTGGACGTGGACGCCGTCGCGCCGCTGACCCTCAAGGGCAAGGCGGAACCGGTCCCGGCCTACCGCCTGCTCGGGCTCCGAACGCGCGCGGCAGCGGAACGACGCGCGGGTCGGCCGCTGGTCGGGCGCGAGCGCGAGATGGCCGAGCTGATGGACGCGTTCGAGGCGGCCGTCGGTGCCAGGACCTGCCGGATGGTCACCCTGGTCGGCGATGCCGGGGTCGGCAAAACGCGGCTGACCGAGGAGTTCCTCGGGACCGTGGGCGGCGAGGCGCGCGTGATCCGCGGCCGGTGCCTGCCGTACGGCGACGGAATCACCTTCTGGCCGATCGTCGAGGTCGTGCGCGACGCGGCCGGAATCGGCGAAGGGGACTCGCCCGAGGTGGCCCGGACGCGAATCCTGGCGCTCGTCCGGGACCAGCGGGTCAGCGACCGCGTCGCATCGGCAATCGGGCTGCCGGGCATGGCGTTCCAGCTGGCCGAGCTGTTCTGGGGGATCCGCCGGTTCCTCGAGATCCTGGCCGCCGAGCGGCCGGTCGTGGTCCTGTTCGACGACATCCAGTGGGCCGAGGCGACCTTCCTCGACCTCGTGGCCCAGCTGACCAGCGGCACCCGGGATGCCCCGCTCGTGCTCCTCTGCGGTTCGCGGGCAGAGCTGCTCGAGCGGCTCCCGGACTGGGCCAGCGGCGATGGCGAGCGGCGGATCGTGCTGGCGCCGCTGTCCGACGCGGATGCCGGACGCGTGGCCGAGCACCTTCTCGGCACCGTCGAGCTGGGAGAGACGGTCCGATCGCGGATCGTCCAGGCGGCCGAGGGGAATCCGCTGTTCATCGAGCAGGTCCTCTCGATGCTGGTCGAGAACGGCTCCCTGCGCGAGGTCGGCGGACGGTGGGAGGCGACCGCCGACCTGTCGCGACTCACCATCCCGCCGACCATCCAGGCGCTGCTGGCCGCCCGCATCGACCGCCTCGACGAGGCCGAGCGGGCGGTCCTCGACCCCGCGTCCATCATCGGCCAGGTCTTCGCCCGGGCTGCCCTCGAGTCGCTCGTCGACGGCGAGCTCCGCGGTGAGCTCTCGATCCACCTCGGCGCGCTCACCGCCAAGCAGCTGATCCGGCCGGACCCGGGCAACGAGGAGGCCACCCACCGCTTCGGCCACATCCTGATCCGGGACACCACGTACGAGGGACTCCTCAAGCGAACGCGCGCCGAGCTCCACGAGCGGTTCGTCGCGTGGGCGGACGAAGCCAACCGGGCGTCCGATCGGGCCACCGAGTTCGAGGAGATCCTGGGCTACCACCTCGAGCAGGCCTACCGCTATCACTCCGAACTCGGACCGCTCGACGAGCACGGCGTGGACCTCGGGGCCAGGGCATCCGAGCGCCTGGCCTCAGCCGGCGACCGCGCCTTCGTGCGCGGCGACCTCCCCGCGGCGACGAACCTCATCCAGCGTGCAACCGCCCTGCTGCCACTCGATCACCCACGACGTCCCCGCCTCCTGTTCCAGCTGGGGGACGCCCGGTTCGAGACCGGCGAGTACGAGGTCGCCCGGGAGACGCTGGGCGCCGCCGAGGAGGCGGCCACCGCCCACGATGCGATAGGGCTCGCGGAGCGCGCGCGACTCAAGGCGCTCCTGATCGGCTACGTCACCGGAACCGGGGAGCTCGAGGCTTCCCCTGAGGCGGCTGTCCGCGAGAGCGTCGCGATCTTCGAGCGGATCGGCGACGAGGCCGGGCTCGCCGACGCCTGGCGATTCATCGCGAACCTGCGGGCGGCCGACGGACGCTGGGGCGCCGCTTCGGAGGCCCTCGAGCGCGTCATCGAGCACGCCGGACGAGCCGGTGACAGCCTCCTCGAGCGGCGCATGGGGCCGGCACTCGCCGTTGCGGCGTTCAACGGGCCGATGGCCGCGGCCGAGGTGATCGGCCTGTGCGAGGCGCTCATCCAGGGCTCCGGCGGGGACCGCAAGACCGAGGCGCAGATCCTTCGGGTCCTTGCCCATGCCCACGCGATGCGTGGCGACTTCGACCTGGCGCGGAACGAGTACCGACGCGCCCGACGGGACCTCGACGAGCTCGGCTGGACCTTCGATGCGGCCGTGACGTCGATCGACTCGGGGCCGGTCGAGCTGCTCGCCGGCGACCCGGCGGCGGCCGAGGCCGAGCTCCGGCGCGACTACGAGACGCTCGACCGCCAGGGGGAGCGCAACTTCATCGCCACGGTCGCGGCGCTCCTCGCGGAGGCGCTCTACCGCCAGGGTCGGGACGACGAGGCGGCGACGCTCGTCGCACGAAGTGTCGGGGTCGCCGCACCCGACGACGTCGTCACCCAGTTCATGTGGCGGCTGGTCCGCGCCAAGTTGCGGGCCCGTGAGGGCGCCGTCGATGACGCGATCAACCTCGCCAACGAGGCGGTGGAGCTGACCCGTCAGTCCGACGATCTCATCGAGCAGGCCAATGCGCTCATGGATCTCGCCGAGGTCCTCGCGACCGCCGGCCGCCCGGTAGAGGGCGACACGGCGCGCGGACGCGCCCGCGAGCTGTACGAGCAGAAGGGCGACATCGTGTCGGCCGCGACCGCTCGCCGGGGCTCATCGTCGGGTTTGGGCGACCCCCGGCGGATGAAGCCGGGGGTCGCCGTCGCTAGAACCTGGCCTTCGGGTCGCCCGCGGGCGCCAGGATCCTGACAGTCGTGGTCGTGGGCGGTGGCGGCTTGGGATGACCCTTTGCCGGCGGCGGCGTCGGCAGTGGCGGCAGCACGCACGGACCGACCGGATTCTTCCCCTTGCAGTCCGGCAGGAGGCCATAGTAGACGTGAAGGTTCGAATCGAACTTGGCATTCTTGCCGTCGCGTTGCTTGAACGGGTTCTCGGAATTCCAGCAGACGGCGACTGGCGGTTTGCCGTTCACGGTGACCGTGAGGGTCTTCGACCCCACGTCCACAGTGAAACTCAGGACATTGCCCGGGTCGCGAGGGGCTTGGCCCTTGCACGGGGTGAAGCTGTCAGGGTCGAATGGGATGAACTCCGCGGTGATCGTCGCGCCGTCGCCAGCAGTGATCGTCACGACCGTGCCGCCCGGGCTCGTGATCGGGGGAGAGTCGCAGGTCTGCCCCTCGGGACAGGTCACGATCGTCGCCGAGCTGACGGTGGTGTCGGCGCCGGCGGTGTTGTTGTCAGGGTCGGGGTCGCTGGTGGTGGAACTGACCGACGCAGTGTTGCTGATCGTGCCGACCTCGGTAGTTGTGACAACGATCTGAACCGAAACGTCTTGGCCATTGTTGATCGGCCCGTCGATCGCGCAGGTGACTCCGCCTTCCCCTTCGCCGCAGCCAGAGCTGGCGGACTTGAAGGTCACGCCGGCGGGCAGCGCGTCCGTCACGGTTGCGTCGGCAGCCGCGTCAGGCCCACCGTTGTGCACCGTCAGCGTGTAGGTGACGTCACCGCCGACAGTAACCGGGTCAGGGCTGTCGGACTTCGTCAGGGACAGGTCGGCGGATGTGGGTGGCGCCGTCCAGTCCTTGGTCGCCGAGGCTGTCGCCTCGCACGGTGGACTGCTATCGGCGTCGTAGCAGGCACTGATCTGATCCTGGCCGGCGTTGTTGCCGGTGTAGCTGAAGGTCGCTTCGCCGTTCTCGTCCGTCGTGCCGCTGCCGCTGTCGGGGTTCACACCGGCCACCGTGAACGAGATCAGGGCGCTGTCGACCGGGTTGTCGGCAGCATCGGTCAACGTGGCCGTGACGAGGTGCTGGGTGCCGATGGGGTTGGTCGCGGTCGCCGGGGTCAGGCTGAGCTTGAAGTTGACGGGCGCGGCGCCCGGCTTGCAGTTGTCGGCCGGGTTGGCGACGAATCCGACCGCGAGGTTGTCGAGGAAGACGGCCGAGTCGTAGCCGCTGTCGCCCTGGTCGAAGATCGAGAAGTAGACCGAATGGGCCCCGGCAGTCACCTGGGTGGACGCGTGGAGGAGGCCCGTCGCACCTCCATTGCCATCGGTGATTCCGTCGAACGCGGTGCCTGCGCCGTTGGCGGCCGACATCCCACCGAGTCCAGTGGAGTTGATGCTCACGACGTCGTTCGAGCTGTCAAACGCGAAGTTGTTGGGCGCGCTGATCGCTGAGCCGCTGGTCGTCCACGTCGTGCCGTCGAGCTCGGCGATGAATGCGTCGTTGAACTCGGTGCCGACGAAGTGGGGGTACTCCTCGGAGAGGAACTTGAAGTCGAAGGTCAGGCAGTTGGCGCCCTCCGGAACGCTGATGTCGGTCTTCAGCACGGTGACGTCGCGGTCGGTGTCGCCGCGAACGGCCGCACCACCATTGTCCGTGCTGGCGAAGGTCCCCGGATTCGGGACCGAGGTCACGTTCCCGGTCGTGAGGATGCCGAAGCTGGTTCCGTCTGTGGGGAAGCCGTCGAGCGACGTCGTGGAGGTGCCGTCAGGCGTGTCCCCCGTTACCGACTCGAAGGACGCGCCAGTGACGTCTGTGGACGGCGATGCGAGCGCCTGCGCGATCGCCAGGGCGCCCGCAGCCCCGGTTTGAGGTGTGACCGCCGCGGAGACGCTACCAACTCCGAACACGCCCGTGCTAGCGAGCAGCGTTGCCGCCGTGAGGGCCGCCGCCATGCGGCGGCGAATCCGCCTCGACCTGGCCGTCAGATGGAACCGCGAGATGAACATCGATGATGCCTCCGGGCGCGCACGCCCCTTCGCTAGTAGCGCACTTCCGTCTCCGTCGCCAGGGGGATCAGGACACTTGAGGGGAGCCGCCCGCGATGACGCGACGGCCTCCGGGGACGCGGGACATGGCACCCTCCACCAGTTACGTCCGGGCACATCGGCACACGATGTGGAGGGGAGAGTGTATGCCGATCCAGAGCCCGCTCGTCAAGGGTCGCGACGGGCGTCGGTGCGCGCGGGCAACATCGGTCCGCAGGCCCAAGTATCGTTGCGGGCGTGGATGAGCGGACGGACCCGGTGACCCGGCTCGACCCCGAGCGTGGCGGCAATCCGCCCGTCCATGTCTTCGGCTGGGAGTGGGGCCCGGACGACGCCCGTCGACCCGGGTTGCCGTGGATCGGCATCTTCCTGCTGGTCTTCGGCGGGTTGCTGCTGCTGCAGGCCGTCTACCCGGAGGCGCGGGCGATCGGGTCGGTGCTCGTCCTCGCGGTCGGGCTGACCTTCCTCATCCGCTGGGCGATCGCCCGCGGCAGCGGGTCGCTCTATGCCGGTGCGATCATCACCGCGCTGGCGGCGCCGGGCCTGCTCGAGGCGGCCGGGGTCCACGCCGACGGCCTGGGCACCTTCAGCTTCGGCGTCGCGTTCCTGTTCATCGCCGCGGTCCGGGCAGCGACTGGTGGCGGCTGGGGCTGGCAGCTCTGGTTCGGCGGCCTGCTCGCCCTCGTAGGTGGCGTCAGCATCAGCAACTCGGCGGCTGGGGGCGTAGTCGTGCCGCTCCTCCTCGTCGCGCTGGGTGCGGCCCTGCTCCTGCGGGACAGCGGGCGCAGACTCCGCTGACCGGCTCCGGGGCAGCGGGGACTACGCGACCGGATCGGCCACGTCGATCCCCGCGATCACGTCGCCCAGGATCTCCACGACGCGGGCGATCTCCGGTTCGGTGATCACGAACGGCGGGCCCAGCAGGATCGTGTCGCCGTCGACGCCGTTGGCGTTCCCGGTGCCGGAATAGATGAGCAGGCCCCGGTCCCGGGCCGTGCGCACGACGGTCTCTGTGACCCGGGCCGCCCGCGGGAACGGAGCACGCGTCGAGCGATCGGCTACCAGCTCGAGACCGACCATCAGGCCCCGGCCGCGGATCTCGCCGACGTGGGCGTCCTCGCCGAGGCGGCCCTCGAGCAGGGCGCGCAACCGATCGCCCTTCGTCGCGCTCGCCTCGACGAGCGACTCCGCTTCCAGGATCCGCAGGACCTCGCCGGCGACCGCGGCGCCGACCGGGTCGTGCGAGTAGGTGAACCCATGGATGAAGCCGCCGGCGCCGACCACGGTCCGGTGGATCTCGTTCGACGCCGCCACGAATCCGAACGGCCAGTAGCCGGACGTAACGCCCTTGGCCGCCACGAGCATGTCTGGCCGGACCCCCCAGTGGTCGAGGGCGAACCATCGTCCCGTCCGCCCGAACCCGGTCATCACCTCGTCGGCGATCAGCAGGACACCGTGATGCCGGCACACCTCGGCGATCCTCGGCCAGTAGTCGTCCGGGGGAACCGCCGCCGCCAGGGTCGCGCCGACGATCGGCTCGGCGACGAACGCGGCGACCGTGCCTGGGCCGGCGGCCTCGAAGGCTCGATCCAGCTCGGCCGCCAGTTCGTCGGCGGTCGCGAGGGCGTTGGAGCCGGGCCATTCGGCGCGATACGGGTAGGCCGCCGAGACGTGGCGGAACCGGCCCAGCCAGCCTTCATACGGACGGCGCAACGGCCTCCGGCCGGAAAGGTCAAGGGCGCCGAGCGTGTTGCCGTGGTAGCTGCCCCAACGCGAGAACACGACCCAGCGCTCGGACTCGCCCCGAGCCAGGTGGTAGGCGCGGGCAAGCTTCAGGGCCGTCTCGATCGCCTCGGAGCCGCCCGACACCGGGTAGATCGCGGGGCCGTCCACCGGCAGGTGCCGACCGATCTCGCGCGCGTACGCCTCGAGCGGTTCGGTGGTGAAGACGCTGCCGTGCGCGTAGGCGAGGCGGCCGGCCTGCTCGGCCATGACCGCCCCGATCTCGCGGCGCCCGTGCCCCACGCCCACGACGATCGCGCCGCCGGCCGCATCGAGGTACTCGCGGCCTTCGGCGTCACGAATGGTGGAACCGTGCGCCTCGACCGCCACCGGAGGATCGGGCAGGGCTGAGCGCAGGAAGACGCGACCCGGGGTTGAGGCCATCGCTCGCATCGTACCGGACCGACGCTCCCGGCAGGGGTCAGGTCCTGCGCCGGGAACCGATCGCCGCAGGCCGGTGTACAGGGTACGGTTGAATTCGGAGGCCTCGACTGGAAGACGGCGAACTGATCAGCCGCTCCCGCGCCGGCGACACGGTGGCGTACGAAGCGCTCGTACGCCGCTATCAGGACGTTGCCCTGCGCACCGCATACCTCGTTGCCCCGGAGGCCGATGCCGCCGATGCCGTCCAGGACGCATTCGTCAAGGCGTATGCCGCGCTGTCCCGGTTTCGAGACGGGGACCCGATCAGGCCATGGCTGCTGCGAATCGTGGTCAACGAGGGTCGGAACCGGCGACGTTCCGCGGACCGCCGGTCGGGACTCGCCCGCCGCGCGGCGCTGGTCGAGCCGCGCGACGCCGTCGCCGCCTCGGCCGAGACGGAGGTCCTGGCGGCCGAGACGCGCGACCAGCTCTTCGCGGCGCTGGAACGGCTGCGTGACGAGGACCGCGAGGTGATCGGCGCCCGGTACCTCCTGGACCTGTCCGAGGCCGAGACGGCCGAGGCGATCGGGATCCGCCGCGGAACGGTCAAGTCCAGGACCTCGCGGGCCCTGGCTCGACTGCGCGACGCGATGGCCGAGCTGGATCGAGGTCGTGCCGATGGCTGAGCAGCCGCTCCGGGGCTGGCCTGACCGCGGGCTGATCGACGCCCTGCGTCGGATCGAGCCCGAGATCGCCTGGCCGACGGCGACGCCGTCCGCGGGCGGCCCGGACCTCGCCCAGGCCGTGCGCGCCCGGATCGAGGCGATGCCACGGCCTTCCGGGCGGCCGGCCTTCGCCGCCCGGCTTGCCGGGCTGCGGCCCCGTGCGGCGGCCTGGCGGCCGGCCAGGCGTGCGCTCCTGAGTGCCCTCGCGGTGCTGATCGCCCTGGCCGCCCTCGCCGGCGCCGCCGGTCTCGGCCTGCCGGGCCTGCGCATCTTCTTCGGTGGCGGGTCGGTCAGCCCACCCCCAAGCCTCGCACCGAGTCGATCCCCGTCTCCCGGTGGACCCGGAGCCGCCATGCACCTGGGCGATCCGATGTCGCCGTCGGACGCCGCGGCGCTCGACGCCAGGGCGGGCTTCCACGTCCGATGGCCAACCGATCCGCTCGCCGGACCGCCCGACGCGGCCTACATCGACGAGACGAAGCGCGGCCAGGTCAGCCTCGTCTGGGCCTCCCGGCCGGACCTGCCGGCCACCCTCGAGCCGGGCGTGGGAATCCTCATGACCGAGTTCCTCGGTTCCGTCGACCCGGCCTTCTTCGGCAAGGTCGTGGGTCCCGGCACCACGGTCGACTCGGTCCTGGTGGACGGTCGACGCGGCTACTGGCTGAGCGGCGCACCGCACTTCTTCTTCTACGTGGGTCCGGGCGGGGTCGTGCAGGACGACCGTCGTTGGGTAGGGGACGCCCTGCTCTGGTCGGACGGTCCCGTCACGTACCGCCTGGAATCGGCCGTCGGA
>JBGPIH010000070.1:0-15086 GCA_041484785.1 Candidatus Limnocylindria bacterium | reverse complement strand
GTCCGGATCGGCTCGCAGGTACACACCGGCCGTCCGCTCGCGGAGCTGGGGGTCGGTATCTGATCGGGTGGTCCAGTAGCCCGAGGCCCGATCCGCAGATTCAAGCCGGATCTCGCCCGTGCCCTCGAGCTGGGGCGCGTTCGGGTGCCGCGGTCGCTCGCCCCTCCAGAAGTAGAAGATGCCGGGCGGGTCGCGGCGCTGCCTGGAGGCCTCGCTCCAATATCTGGCAGAGAGGGTGCCGTCTTCCTGCCACGCTCGGCCCGCGACCTCCAGGCCGCCATCCCGATCGGGTGAGATCCGAAGGAGGCTGACCGCCGAGGGCTCGCGCTCGCTCCGCAGGGTGAGTGAGTGCTGCCACCAGTCCCCTTCGATCCGGGTCAGTCGACCTGCTTCCTCGATCGCCTTGCGGAGCTTGTGGTTCACGGCGCGCATGTCGGCCGCCGTAAGGGCCTCGGGGTAGCGCAGCGCCGTCATCCCGAGGAGATCGGTGGGCAGCTTGGCGCCCTTCGCGTGGAGGATGAACGTGCGGCGCATGCCTAGCGCGCCGCCGAACAGGCCGGCCTCGAAGACCACGTTGTCACGCGGCGAGGCCTGGCCGGCGGCGGCGACGTCGGACGGATTGCTGGTCCAGTCGTCCTGGGCGAAGACGAACGCCGCGAAGTCGACCTCGCGGGTGAGCTCCATCAACCGGTCGAGCGTCGAGACGCCCGGGTTGAAGACCGTGGTCCACGGTTCGACGTCCGCGACCTCCGCCAGCCCGCGGGTCAGGGCCTGTACCAGCTTCACCTGCTTGCCCGAGGAGCCGAGGAAGATGCGCGGCTTCATACCGCAGAGATTACGGCCTGACGGTCAGTCCTCGGGCATCGACCCCCGCGGGCCGGTTGGTCCTCGGGCATTTGACCGGGCACGGACAATTGGAGGCACCGCGATCCGCGCACTCTGCCGCGATCCGGGTGGCGCGGCAAGGAGTGCAGATGCAGGCACCGAGTCCGTTCCCCGCAAGCGTCCTGCGGCCCCCGTCACCTTCGGCGCGCTGCACCTGCGAGCATTGGGTCCACTGCGACTGCGCGTGTCACGGTCGGTACTGCGACCCGTCCGAGAACACGTGCGACCTGGCCTTCCTGCCAGACGAGGGTGGCCTCACGCCCTGGGGTTGCCCGAGTTGCACACCCGGTGAGGCAGCGCCGCACATCCTCGGCTGCGAGTTTCTCGGCTGGAGCGTGCCACTCGGAGGCACACCGGAAACCTCCCTGTAGCGGGTGGTGCCGAGCGCATGCCGATGGTGCCGGGGGCGACCGAGCCGAGGCTGAACCCGCGCGACTCGTTCACGGGCAAACAGGAATCCACGCAGGAGCGAGCGATCGCGTCCAGCATGACGACGGCCGAGTCGACGCTCGATGGTCGCCAGCCGTCCGGATCCGTCCGATCAGAACACTCGCCCGGTCGATCGCACCTGTTGCACCTCGACCCTGGCGGTTGGCCGGCGCTGCCAAGGAGGCGCCCGCTCGCTGAGATCAGCCCGTGGAGCCCAAAGCCTTTCGCGCCCGGCGAATGCTCAATCGAGAGACGATCGGGTCCTGGGGCATCGCGCCGGTGATCCAACTCTCGAGGGGAGCAGGTCGACCCAGCAGATAGCCCTGGCCGAGAGTGACGCCCAGCTCCGTGACCTTCGCGAGTTCCTCCTCGGTCTCGATGCCCTCCGCGATCACCTGGCAGTGCGCCGCGACGGCGAAATGCAGGATGCCAGCGACGACGGCCTGGCGGCTCACGTCGCTGTCCACCCCACGAACGAGACTCATGTCGATCTTCACAAAGTCCGGTCGGAGCTCGACGAGGTGGCGGAAGTTGGCGACGCCGGCGCCCGCGTCATCGACCGCCAGGCGCACGTCCGGCCCAAGCCGAAGGACGGCGTCACGGAGCGGGCCATACGCATCGATGACCTCGTGCTCGGTGATCTCGAGCACGAGCTGTCTGGTTCGCAGCCCGAGGGCTGCGCCGAGCCGGTCGACATCGGCCAGGAGCGAGGGTGACACGTTGAGGCTCAGCCACGCTCGCTTTGGCAACCGGCGAGCGGCAGCAAGGGCGGCCGCGATGGTCGCCGTCTCGAGCTTGATGCCCAACCCGCATTCGAGTGCCATCGAGAAGGTCTCGTCGGGGCGGCTGCCGTCGGCGAACCGGGTGAGCGCCTCGTATCCCACGATCGCTCCGGTGGACAACTCGACGATGGGCTGGTAGACCGGCCCGAATGCCTCGCGCTCGATGATCGATCCGATCCTGTCCACGGCCTCCGCCAGGCGGCGGGCGAGCGCCACTTCGGGCGCCCTGAGACGCTCCTCGTGGAGCTTCCGAGCGGTGACGTCACGGGCGACGGCATACAGCAGGCGGCCGTCAACCGAGGGGGAGGACGTCCATTCGAGCCAGCGATACGAGCCGTCCCGATGGCGGTAGCGGTTCTGGAAGTTCAGGACGTTCCTGCCTTCGTCGACCTGGCGCACGACCTCGAGGTTCGTGGCGGCCACGTCGTCGGGATGCACGAACTCCACGAACGGCCGGGACATGAGCTCATCGAGCTCGTACCCGAGCACCTTCGTCCAGGCCGGGTTGAGTCGTACGAACGTGCCGTCGGCACTGGCTGTCGCGAGCATGTCGATCGACACGTCGAAGAATCGATCGCGCTCCTCGATCACCGCCTGTCGGGCGGCCTCATTGCGCTCGCTGGAGCGTGAACCCCGAATAACCAGGACGGTCAAGAACCCGAAGGTTCCAAGGACCATGAGTGACGCTCCATAGCGCGTCCCGTACAGTCCCAGGGCCTCGCCCTGTAGCCGAATCCAGGCGAGCCCGATCGGCACGACAAGCGACGCGAGCATCAGCCGACGAGCGGCCTGCGCAGCTGCCGATGGTCCGATCAATCCCTCCAGTAGCCCCCGGGCCGGCGGCAGGGCGATCGCTCCGATGCTCACGACCAACGTCGTCAGGGCGGTGCTCAAGGCCATCTGCGTCTGGCCGGCGAGGAGCGAAGGGGTACTCGCCTGGAACACGAAATCGAGGAGGTTGAGCGCGCCAAGGAATGCCGCGCCGAGCAGCAGGCCCGGCAGGATCCTGGTAGCGCGACGGTGGACGGCCAGGATGATCGCCGTACCGAGGAGCAGGAAGCTGATCACAGTCATCGTCGACATCCGATTCGGCTGGACCGTGCCGATTTGGCCAGGCGCTTCGCGGAACAGCCACTGATCGATGCCGAGATCCCGCCCGATCAGGTACTGGCTCCCCGTAACCGTCGCGAGCAGGAGGCCGGCCGCGACCGGGACGACCGCCGCGAATCGGCCGCGCGCGGTGTCCGCGCGGGCGGCCAGGAGCAGGCCGATGCCCATCAGTGCGAACGTAATGGCCGTGTTGACCTTCATGGTCAGCAGACCGGGGACAAGCGATTTCAGCGTGTCGAGCCCAAGGAGCCAGCCGAGCAGCACGGTGACCCCGACCGCGACCGCCAGGATGCCGGCGACCGTCGGGACGTCGTCGATGGTCAGGCGCCGCGCGCTCACTGGGGGGATCGTGCTGGCTAGGCCGATTGAAGGCTGCAATCAATACCTGATTGACGGTTCGCGTTCATGATGCCGTCGATGGGTGGAGGCGACAAGGGGGCCATCAGTCCCAGTCGGACTCACCCGATCGGCCGCAAGGTGACCGCATAGGAGCGGATGGACCCCTGGTCCGGGGCGTGTGAGAGCACGCGCCTTGTGTAGGTGCGCCGTCCTACCCGGACGGCCCCACCGAGTACTCGCGCGTCTCGACGATCTCGGTGCGCCCGCCGATCTCGACCGTGCCATCGTCATGCGGCCGGACCACGATCTCTGAGCCGACACCCTGTCGGATGGTCAGCGGCCGCCGAAGCAGGTCACCCATGAAGACCGACGCGGCACCCGATGCCTCGTCCTCGAGCAGCCCGAAGTTGGTCGGGAAGGCGCGCGCCCGGAGCCGCCCCGCTGCTCCGAGCTGTGACAACGGAAACCTGATGACCCGGATCGATCCGACCTCGAACATGGCGGTCGCCAGCGTGGACATGGGAGGCATCGGAAACGGCCCGGCGATCATCAACGGCTCAGCCTGGATCGCGGTCCACAAGGTGTCGGCCGCGGCCGCCGACCGGATCGTGCGGATCGGCACCGATACCAGCGGGATCGATCGGATCGTTCAGCCGACGGTCGTCTTCGGCGGCGGCGGCGGCTACCTGGCGGTGGCGGCTGGCTCAGTGTGGGTCACGGATGGCTTCGACAACAGGGTTCTGCGCCTGCCGATGTCAGCCTTTGCGCGCTGACCACAGTCCTTGCCATCGTCCCGCTCCGCACGTTTCGCTAAGGAACCTCCGACCCTGACGTCGCGGGCCTGATGTTCTGATTCGAACGGAAGACATTGTCCGGGTCGTAGCGCGCCTTGATCCTGGCCAACCGATCGTAACGGCTGCCGTACGCCGCCCGGACTCGAGCCTCGCCTTCGTCGTTGTGCAGGAAGTTCACGTAGACGCCGCCGGTGGCGTGCGGCTCCATCGCCCCGAAATACTCGCGGCACCAGCCGATATCGGGATGGGATGGCCCGCCCTCAGGCCAAGCGGCGTTGATGTTCATCGCGTGCAGGGCGTCGCGGCCGCTCGCCGCCGATGCATCCTCAGGACGCTGCGAGATCGCACCGCCGAGGTGAAACAGGAGGGCGTACGAGGCTGGCGATGTCTTCCGCCAGCTGTGCTCGACCAGGACCTCGATTGCGCCGTCGGCGAGCGGCGGAAGGTAGTGCGACTTCCAGTAGTAGCCCCAGTGATGGGGTACGCCGGCGTCGAACATCGACTGGTGCGCCAGGTACGGCTTGCGCTGCACCAGATCGACCGCAGGCTGTCCGAAACGCCGGAGCGGGCTCAGGATCGCCTCGCCTTCGCGCAAGTCGCCGCTCCAGAACGGGATGAGCATCAGCACATCCGTTCCGCGGAGGTGCGCGGGTACCCAATCGAGCGGAGGTGCGGTGCGGAGATTGATGAACACGGCCAGCTCGTTCGGGGCTCGGCTGATGAATTCGCGGTAGAACCCGAGGACATCGCGAGCCTGGGCGGCTGAGTAGATCAGCGGTCCGGCCAGCACATCCGTCCCGAGCTCGTGGAGACGGAACTCGAACTCGGTGACCATCCCGAGGTTGCCGCCACCACCGCAGACCGCCCAGAACAGGTCTGGGTTCTCGTCGGCGGCCGCCCGGACCGAGCTCCCGTCAGCAAGAAGCACCTTCGCGGCCAGCAGATTGTCAGACGTGAGGCCCCAGCGCCGACTCAACCAGCCGAAGCCACCGCCGACGGTCAGCCCGGCGACCCCTGTGTGCGTCACGATCCCGGCCGGCGTGGCCAGACCGTGGGCCTGGGTCGCAACGTCAACATCGCCCCAGAGCGCGCCGGGCTGGACGCGTGCCACGCGCCGCACCGGGTCGACCGTCACGCGACGAAGGCCCGAGAAGTCGATCACGACGCCGCCGTCGGCAAGGGCCGAGCCGGCGACGTTATGACCGCCGCCCCGAATCGAGACCGGCAGACCCCGCTCGAGCGCATAGGTGAGGGCGAGGGTCGCGTCGAGCGTGTTGGCGCACCGCGCGATCAGCGCCGGCCGCCGGTCGATGGCGCCGTTCCAGATGCGCCTGGCTTCGTCGAAAGCCAGGTCGGTGGGACGGATCACCGTGCCCGCGAATCCAGCGATTGCATCCAGCGTCTTCATCGTTGGCAGGATGCCCACTGGCTCCCGTCCTGGCAACAACAGAATCTGTACTTGCCGGCAGATCGGCACGTGCGTACCTTTCTGGGTCATGGGGAAGGGGTACGGCGAGTACTGCCCGATCGCGAAGGCATCGGAGGTCATCGGTGAGCGATGGACGCCGCTGATCCTGCGCAACATCTACCTTCGCTGCCACAGCTTCAGCGAGATCCAGCAGGGCTGCCCGCGCATCTCCTCGACGCTGCTCGGACAGCGGCTTCGTTCGCTTGAGCGCGACCTCGTCATTGAACGGGTGGTCGCGCCGAATGGGCGTGGCTTCCGCTATTACCTGACGCCGGCGGGGCAGGAGCTGGCGGAGGTCATCCTCCAGCTCGGCACCTGGGGAGCGCGCTGGCTCGACCTCGGGCCGCGCGACTACGAGCCCGATCTCGTCCTCTGGGCGTGGGCCAAGTTCCTCGACCCTGCCCGACTTCCTCCGCGCCGGGTCGTCGTCCGGTTCGATCTGACCGACAGACCGCGCGAAACCTACTGGATGCTGGTCGATGGGCACGAGTCCGAGCTATGTGTCAAGTCGCCGGGGCTCGATGAGGACATCGTGGTGACGACCGACTCGATCACCTTGACCGACGTGCACCGCGGCCGGATGACCTTCGGCGTCGCACTGTCCAGCGGGCGGCTTCAGATCGACGGATTGCCTGACCTGGCGGACGCCTTCCCGACGTGGGGTGGGCTGAGCCCATTTGCTGGTATTCAGCCAGCCCGATCTGCCTGAGGAACCGAGGAGGAGAGCCGAAGCCGGCGGCGACTCGGAGCGAAGGGCGAAGGGAAGGGTGCGATCCACGAACGGGCCGCGTTCTATGGTGAGCATCGGCTCGCTCGGACCGTATTCGACATCGCGGCGGCGATGACCGATGACCTGAAGTTCGGAGATGAACAGGGCAGTCGCATCATGAAGCATCCGGTCCGGGTGCGGGTCCAAGTGCGAGGCACCCAATCGGCGCGACATCGTCGACTCGTGTGGCGAGAGCAGGGAGTCCTTGTGCGCGGGTATAGATTGAGAGCGGCTCGCGCCCGCAATGGCTGGAGGGATTACGCATGACCCGGCGTATTGCGACCCTTGCAATCCTCGCGACGCTACTGGCTGGCGGCCTGCCACTGTCCGCCGTTGCCGCCGACGCAGCCCTGCCGCTGCCGGACACTATGGCAGCGGTGGGCGACTCGATCACTCAGGCCGCGAGTACCGGCGGGACGCTCGGCGGCGATGCCCCGCAGAACTCCTGGTCGACTGGCACGAGCGCCACGGTCAACAGCCACTACCTGCGCCTTCTGAACCTCGGTGCGCCGGTCACCGGGGCGAACCACAACCGCTCGGTGAGCGGCGCCAAGATGGCAGGACTAAACACCCAGATGCAGAACGTGGTGGGGCTTCATCCCGACTATCTGACCGTGCTCATCGGCGGCAACGACCTGTGCACCGATACCGTCGCCGGGATGACGTCCGTCAGCGACTTCCGCGCCCAATTCTCGACGGCGATGACGACTTTAACGGCCGGATCGCCGAACACGACTATCTATGTCGTCAGCATCCCGGACGCGTATCAGCTGTGGAACCTGTTCAAGGGCGACTTCTGGGCTCGCTTCATCTGGTCGATCGGGAGCATCTGCCAATCGCTCTTGGCCAACCCGACCTCCACCCAGCAGGCCGATGTCCAGCGGCGGCAGCAGGTTCGACAACGCAACATCGACTACAACACGCAGCTGGCCGAGGTGTGCGCGATCTTCGCGACCCGCTGCCGCTTCGACAACAACGCCGTCTTCAACACGCAGTTCACAAAGGGCGACGTCTCTGGGGACTACTTCCATCCGTCGATCGCTGGCCAAGCCAAGCTCGCATCGGTCAGCTGGTCGGCCGGCTACACCTGGGCAACCTCGCCGCCGCCGAACGCCGCCCCGACCGCATCGTTCACCAGCAGCTGCTCCGGGCTGACCTGCGCCTTCAGCGATTCCTCGTCTGATCCCGACGGCGCGATCGTTGCTCGAGCATGGACCTTCGGGGACGGCGCGACGTCAACCGCGACGAACCCGTCGCACTCGTACGCAGCTCAAGGCTCCTACACGGTCGAGCTGACCGTGACCGATGACGACGGCACGATGGCGTCGGCCAGCTCCACGGTGACGGTCAGCGCCGCCCCGGTGACCAAGCCGATGTGGGTCGCGAGTCTCGCCGGCACGGCGGCGCCCGTTCGAAACGGGTGGAATGCGACCGTCACGATCGGCGTCGCCGACGCGGCTGGGCCGCTCGCCGGCGTCTCGGTCACGGGCGCCTGGTCGGCCGGATCCGGCGCGACGAGCTGCATCACCAACAGTGCGGGCAGCTGCAGCGTATCGAGTTCGTCGCTCAACAAGAAGACGTCGACCATTACGTTCACCGTATCTGGCTTGACGCGGAACGCCTGGGCATACGACTCGACGAAGAATGTCAAGACCTTCATCGGCGTGGCCAAGCCCTGATCGTCGCCGCAGCCATGGGCACCGAAGGACCCGTCCGCCTGTCCGCCGCCCCCGGGTGGTCACCGATACCGCGCACGATGAGCAATTAGTGCTCAATCAGCCATTGGTGGACTCGGTTCCTCGGAGCTGGCGGGTGCCGATCGGGCTGACCCCCGACAAAGCGAAGCCTGCCGAACACGGCGGCTCGACCTGATCAGTGCCTGTACGATCCGGGCGGGGATGGCCACGATCAGCGAGGAGGTCTTGATGGAGAGCTATCGCACCGCGGCGACGCGGCTTCGCCACCCGGTGAACATCGCCCTCCACACGAATGCGCCGCTGGGCGTCCGGATCGCGAACGCGGTGACAGGATTCATGGGCAGCTGGCGCTTCATCATTCTCCAGACGGCGATCGTCGTGCTATGGGTCGCCGGGAACGTCTACCTGCTCTTCCATTTCGATCCCTATCCGTTCATCTTCCTCAACCTCGCCTTTTCGACCCAGGCGGCGTACGCCGCGCCGCTGATCCTCCTGGCCAGCAACCAGTCCGCCGTCCGTGATCGAGCCACCCTCGAACACGCCGCCGACGAAGCCGAGGACGCCGACAAGAAGGACGCCGAGATCCTGGCCCGATTGACGCGGATCGAAGCGACCCTCAAGGAGTTGGCCGGCTCGAAGGGCTGACGCGGGCGGCCGCGCGCCAGAAATAGTGGTTCCGCGGCCTCCGGAAATAGCTAGCCTGCTTGATGCGAGTGGTCGGCCTGCCCTGGGACCCTGTCCCTGTCCGAATGAGCGGACCGAGACGGCGGGAAGGGGACCACGATGAACGACTACACGCTCCGGCTGCTGGCGATTGATCGAAGGCGCGGCTTCGAACGCGAGGCAGATCGCGATCGGCTCGCCGCCCAGGCCAAGCGAGCTAGGGGCGGTGCCCCCGGAAGGCAAGGCGCTTCGGGGCAGCGGGTCGGTATTCGCGACATCGTTCGGCGGCTGGCCCTCCGCCCGCTCTAGATCCGCCTCAAGGGTGCGTATGATCGCGCCCATGTCGGGGCGACTTGTCAGCCCGATCCTCGTGGGACGGCGTGACGAGCTCGAGGCGGTCGAGCTCACTCTCGACGCGCTCGGCGGCGGGTCAGCGCGTCACCTCCTGATCGCCGGTGAGGCGGGTGTCGGCAAGACTCGCCTCGTGGAGGAGCTGGCGAAGCGCGCCGCGGAACGGGGAATGCTCGTTCTGCGGGGCACCTGCGCGAACATCGGCGACGGCGGCCTCCCGTATGGCCCGATCGTGGACGCCCTGCGAGGCCTGGTCGAAGTGCTCGACCCGGACGTCGTCAGCCGTGTCGTCGGCCCCAGTGGGGTCGAGCTCGGCATGCTCGTGCCGTCCCTTGGCGGCGGTGGCCGGCACGCTGGGGCGACCCAGCGGCAGTGGCTCCAGGCCAGGGTGTTCGATGCCCTCCTCGGCCTCCTCCAGCGCCTCGGAGCCACGACGCCGACGGTGCTCATCCTCGAGGACCTCCATTGGTCCGACCAGGCCACGCGCGAGACCGCGACCTTCCTGGCCCGCGCTCTGCGGGACGCCCCGGTGCTCCTCGTGATGACCTATCGCTCGGACGAGATGCACCGTCGCCACCCGCTGATGCCCTGGCTTGCGGAGTTGGAGCGAGCCGGTCAGGTCGAGCGTCTTGCTCTCCGCCGGCTCGAGGCCGGCGAAGTCCGGGAGCTGGTCCGCGCGATCGACGGGGCAAGCCCCGACGATGAGCGGGTCGGGCTCATCTACCGTCGCTCGGACGGCAACCCGTTCTTCATCGAGGAGCTCCTGGCCGCCGATCGAGAGAGCGGCGGCGCCGCCCGGCTGCCATCGACGCTGCGTGACGTCCTCCTCGCACGGATCGGCGCGATCCCCGATGCTGCGCGGGGCCTCCTCGGCGTCGCCGCGATCGCGGGCCAGCAGGTCGATCACGATCTCCTTGTGCAGGCTGCCGGGCTTGCGGAGTCGGACGCCATCGAGGCCATCCGGGAAGCTGTGGCGAACCAGCTCCTGCTACCGGTCGCGCTCCCGGATGGACGCGACGGCTACGCCTTCCGCCATGCCCTCGTCCAGGAAGCCGTCGCGGACGACCTGTTGCCGGGGGAACGCCGCCGCCTTCATCGTCGTTCGGCGGAAGTGCTCGAAGGCCGAGAGCCGGGGACCGGCGCGGGCGCCGCCGCCCATTGGGCATCGCTTGCTCACCATTGGAAGGCCGCCGGAGTCGACGTCCGAGCCTTCGAGGCCTCACTTCGGGCGGCCCGGTCGGCCGAGGCCACGTTCGCCTTCGCGGCCGCGGTCGAGCACGATGAATGCGCCCTCGAGCTGTGGGACGCCGTTCCCGACGCGGCGGCGATCGCCGGCTTCGACCGGATCGAGCTCCTGGCCCAGACGGCCCAGGCGGCCCGGCTCAAGGGCGACGCGCATCGGGATGTCCAGCTCCGACGGGAGGCGATCGCCGCCGTCGGCGACGCCGAGGATCCGGCCCGGCTCGGAATCCTCCACGAACAGCTCGGCCGGGCGTTCTGGAACTCGGGTGATTCTGGCGAGGCCATTGCAGCGTACGAGGAGGCCGTCAGGCTGATCCCGGAGCAGCCGCCGACACCCGAACGAGCCGTGGTCCTGGCGGGACTCGGCCAGATGCTCATGCTGCTCGATCGCTGGGACGAGTCTCGCGTCCTCTGCGAGGAGGCGATCCAGGTCGCCCGCGAGGTCGGGGCTCGCGCCGCCGAAGGCCACGCCTTAAACACCCTCGGGACCGACTTCGGAGGGCAAGGCCGCTGCGGGGAAGCGATCGTTGCGCTCGAGGCCGCGCAGGAGATCGCGTTCGAGGTTCGCCAGGCGGACGATATCGCCCGCTCGTTCGTCAACCTGTGCGACGCGACCTGGATTTGTGGCGATCTGGCGCGGGCTGCCGAGATCGCCGAACGCGGGATCGCCGTGGCTGACGACCACGGCCTGCGGAGCTCGTATGGCTCGGTCCTCCGATCGAGCTCGGTCCTGATGCACTTCGAGCTTGGCCAGTGGGACGTCGCGCGCCGCCGAGCCGCCGAGGCCTTTTCTGGCGCTGCCCCAGACCCCAGCACCGAGCGTGACCGACTGACCCGCTGCGGATCGCTCCTCGTGGCGTCCGGCTCGCCCGAGGCCGGCGCCCGGCTCGAGAGGCTCGCCGAGCTTCTACGATCGGGCCCGATCGAGTCGCAGTTCCATGCGCCGTTCTACACGGCCATGGCGGAGCTTGCAGTCTGGGAAGGTCGGCCGGCGGACGCGCTCGCGGAGGTCGAGCGCGGTGTCGAGACGCTTGCGCACAAGGAGATGCCCTGGCTCCTCGTCCGACTCCACCGGGTCGGGGCTCGGGCCGCCGCCGATCTCGCCGAGGTCGCCCGGGCGCGTCGCGACCCCGGCCTGGCGGGGCAAGTGATCGAGCGGCTGGCGCGACTGCGGATCGACCGGGAGCGGATCGTCAGGCGCTCGCTCACCAGTCACACGGGGTCGGCCGCGATCACGACGGCCGCCGAGTCCGCGACCGCCGACGCGGACGAGCTGCGCGCGGAGGGGATCGTCGACCCGGCCACGTGGCGCTCGGTTGTCGAGCTCTGGCAGGCGACCAGGCAGCCGTATCCGACCGCCTACGCGTTCTGGCGGCTAGGCGAGGCCGAGATGTTGTCGGGCGATCGGGGCGCCGCTACCACGTCGCTCGCCGAAGCCGCGGCCATCGCGGATCGGCTCGGGGCCACGCCGTTGGCCGCCGCGGTGAGGGGCCTTGGCCGTCGAGCGAGGCTTCGGATCGAGGCCGGGCGGACCCCGGACGAGAAGCGCCACGCCGAAGCCAAGGCAGAGCCAGTCGCCTCGTCAATCGAAACGTTCGGCCTGACGGTGCGCGAAACGGAGGTCCTCGGGTTGCTCGCTGAGGGTCGCACGAACCGCCAGATCGCGGCAGCACTCTTCATCAGCCTGAACACGGTCGGCGTCCACGTCTCGAACATCCTCGGCAAACTGAACGCGTCCAGCCGGACCGAGGCCGCTACGATCGCGGTCAGGCTCGGGATCGTGCCGGCGTAGGCCGGGGAAGCCCCCGCGAGGCGGCCATCTCCCTTCGTTGGGCCGCCGACAATGTGGTCGGCCGACCCGATGAGTCTCTTCACTCGGTCGTGCGGATCTTCCAGAACGAGTCCTTCTTCACGACCTGGCCGTCCCGGAAGGTCCACAGGTCGCACCCCCGGACCTCGATCCGCTGTCCATCGATCGAGGTTCCGGAGAGGGTCCATTCAGAGGCGCCCCGGTCGCCGTCGGCGAAGTGGAGATCGTCGCGGTATCGGACATCAGGGATTCCTGAAAACCGGCCGGCGAACGCTCGGCGGATCTCGTCCTTGCCGACAAACCGCTGACCCCAAGGGTTCGGTCCGCGTGGCGACTCGAAGACGGCATCCTCTGCGAAATGGGTAAGGATCCCCTCGAGATCGTGGCTATCGAATCCGGCGGCGATCGCCCTTAGCATGGGTATGACTTCGTGATCCACGCGGTGCTCCTTTCCGGTTCCACAGCACGATGACGCCCCGGCCTTCCTGCGCACGCTAGCGGATACAGGTCGCACAGGCGACGGCGGTGGCCATTCTGTGTACGATCGCGACACAGGATGGAGGCGCGATCATGACCAGGGTTCTCGTCGTCCAGCGCGACCCGGCGGTCGCCGAGCAGATGGCCGCCAGTCTCCGCATCGCGGGCTACGAAACCGAGCTGTGCGGTGGACCGGAACGGGAGCCGTGCCCGGTCATCGCCGACATGCCCTGCCCGCTCGTCGACCGCGCCGATGTCCTCGTCTACGACGCCTGGGTCGCCGGCGACGCCGCCGGTGGACACGAGCTCGTCTCCGCGCTCCGCGAGGTCTACGTCGACCTCCCGGTCGTGCTCACGTCCGTCGATCAGTCGGCCGGCTGGGTGGAACGCGAAGGTCCGCATCGAGTGATCCCGCTGGGCGGCCTCCCGAGCGACACGGAGTTGATCGAAGCGATCGAGGTCGCCCTCGGCGACCAGGGCATGGCCGTCTGAGGTCCCTGGCCGAGGCGCGGTCCGACCGGTCTCGATTGGCTCGGCCCGCCACTGCTGACGCGTCGAACGAAGGGCGGCCAGGATCGGGAGACGGGCCGGAGTCACGTAGCAGTAAACTTCGCTACGTGACGGGGGCGGCATGGGGACGTTTCAGATGAACTCCGACGAACCGGACGCGCAGATACGCTCGCGCCTGGAACGCGGCCACAGGCGGGTCAATTCAGCCACGCCAGGGAGCCCGGAGTGGGACGCCGCGCTGGCCCACACCGATGCCCTCGAGCATCAACTCGAGGCGCTCCGGCCCATCCCTTCTCTCGAGGGAGAACATGTCGTCTCGCGGCTCGCGCCGATCATGCTCGAGGATCGCTGGATGGTCCACGGCATCGTCGCCGCGCGTGGTCCCGATGGAGAGACGCTGCGCATCGGTATCTCCGAGATCCCGGACCGAGTCCACACGCGCCACGAGTTCGCTGAGGCGCTCGAAGCACTGGCCCGCCATGCCGAGTTCATCGTCGAGTTCGAGGAGGGGGAGCGCGAACTGAGCTTCTACGCGTGGGACCCCGAGCTGCATCCCTCGCGGGCGCCGGAGCGCGACCAGGACGTGTCACCCAAGTCGGTGAGCCGGAGCAGCACGGCTGCCAGGACGAGGCCGCCGCGGTAGACGCTGGCACGGCGAAACAGGTGACCGGACCGGTCAGGAATCGAGAAGCGCCGATCACCGAGGTCACCTAGAGTGACCGCCATGGACATCTGGATCACGTCGGCCCCGCCGACCAGCCCGACACGTCTGGCAACGTCCTCGGGCTGCTCCAGGACCGATGAGCGCCGGCCTCTAGAATGTCGTTCGTCCCAATCGAGACTCGCAGGGGAGGAAACCTGCCATGACAGCAGCGTCGAAGAGCACCACCGCGAAGAGCGGTGCGGCCCGCAACTCCGCCAAGGTCTGGACGGAGGAAGAGCGAGCCGCGATGCAGGAGAGCGTCCGAGAGCGAAAGGCAGCCTCGCGTCGCGGCTCGGTCGACGAACGGGCCGAGGGCGAACGCGACGTGCGCGCGAAGATCGCCGAGATGCCGCCGGCCGATCGCGTCATGGCCGAGCGGATCCACGAGCTCATCACGACGACGGCGCCATCCCTCGTGCCGAAGACGTACTACGGGATGCCGGCGTACGCCAGGGACGGCAAGGTCATCTGCTTCTTTCAGGCGGCATCGAAGTTCAAGGTTCGATACGCGACCTTCGGCTTCCAGCCTGACGCCCGCGTCGACGACGGTGAGATGTGGCCGGTCGCGTTCGCCGTGACCGAGCTGACCCCTCGCTCGGAGGCGCAGATCGCCGAGCTCGTGAAGAAGGCCGTGAGCTGAGGGCCCACGCCATCCACATGCAGGTGGCCACGCCGCCGCTGCCGGTCGCCGACAGGCACGATCTCATCCGCGTGCACGGCGCGCGCGTGAACAACCTCAAGGACGTCAGCATCGACATCCCGAAGCGCCGGCTGACGGTCTTCACCGGCGTCTCCGGCTCGGGCAAGAGCTCGCTGGTGTTCGACACGATCGCCGCGGAGTCACAGCGGCTCATCAACGAGACCTACAGCGCCTTCGTGCAGGGCTTCATGCCGACGCTGGCCCGGCCGGACGTCGACGTCCTCGACGGGCTGACGACCGCGATCATCGTTGACCAGGAGCGGATGGGCGCCAACTCCCGCTCCACCGTCGGCACCGCCTCCGTCGCCAACGCGATGCTGCGGTTCGTCTTCAGCCGGCTCGGGCAGCCGCACATCG